>DATJRU010000051.1:0-27022 GCA_035504455.1 Vulcanimicrobiaceae bacterium | reverse complement strand
CGACGGGCCGACCATGCGTTCGTTCTTGAACAGGTAGTCGTTGAGCAGGCCGGGCAGGAGCGGGCCCAGGCCGATGCCGCCGAGGTTCAGAACGAACATAAAAAGCGCCGAAGCCTGGCCGCGAATCTGATTCGGGAAAATCAGCTGAACGCCGGCGTAGACCGTCCCAATGGGCATGGCCTGGAAAAATAGCCCCGGCACCATCAGCGCCAGCGCGACGTAAGGGTCGCGCATCAGCATCGCGGCGCCTAGAAACGCTCCGGCGCCGATCGCGCTCAGGGTCGCCACTTTCAGCGGGCCTTCGGCCACACCCTGGCGCAGCCAGCGGTCGCACAGCAGGCCTCCCACGTACATTCCCAGGCAGCCAAAGCACAGGACAAGGACTCCCAGGGCCCTGCCTGCTTGTCCGGCGCTCCATCCGTGGATGCGCTGAAAAAATGTGGGTGCCCAGGAAAGAAACGCGTAGCTGGCCATCGACTGGAAAATCATCCCGATGGCCATGCCCCAAAACGATTGCCAGCGCCGGCCAATCTGCCCGAGCATCTGCCACACGCCGACATGGGCTGCGGCGCCGGTGGAATCGCGCAGCATGTGCTTGCGCAGCGGTTCGCGCACGGTGAAAACGATCAGCCCAATCACGACGCCCGGAAGGCCGACCAGCAGGAACGAGAGGCGCCACGTGGCAATCGTCCCGAGGATCGGCGCGTGCAGCGCAGGCATGTGCATCACCGCGTCGACAATGGTGCCGCCGACCGCGAGCGCCACACCCGAGCCGAAGAAAATCCCCATGGTGTAAACGCTGATCGCGAGTCCCAATTTTTCGGCCGGGAAATAATCCGAGATCAGCGAAAACGCGGCGGGCGAAAGCGTCGCTTCACCGACACCCACTCCGATGCGCGCGAGAAACAGCGAGCCGTAGCTGCGGGCCGCGCTGCACAACGCCGTCATCACGCTCCACAGGAAAATGCCGACCGCGATCAGATTGCGGCGCCCGCGCGTATCGACCAAGCGGCCGATCGGCAGGCCCGCGAACGTGTAGAAGACCGCGAAGGCGAAGCCCAGCATCAGGCCCATTTCCGTGTCGCTGATGCGCAGGTCGTGCTTGATGGGACCGACGAGCAGGCTCAAGATCTGCCGGTCGACAAAGGAAAGCGTATAGCACAGCATCAGCACGAAAACGACGTACCACGCGTAGCTGAGAGAAGATTCCTTGCCCGTTGTACTTGCTGCGGGAGGCGCGGTGGATGTGCTTGTCGCCAAGGTATTCGGCTTACAAGACGTGCGGCTCGACCATTTTGCCGGGATTCATGCGATTTTCCGGGTCGAGCGCCTGCTTGATGGCGCGCATCACGTCGAGCGCCGGGCCATGCTCGATCGGCAGATACTTCTTGCGGCCCGTGCCGATACCATGTTCGCCGGTGCTCGTGCCGCCCATTTCCAGGGCACGCAAGATGATCTTCTCTTCGAGGATGCGCGCCTCTTGCAGCTCGGAGTCGCTCGCGGGATCGATCATGAACGAGATGTGGAAGTTGCCGTCGCCCACGTGGCCCACGATCGGCGCGGGAAATGACGCGCGCTCGATATCCTGTTTCGATTCGACGATGCAGTCGGCGAGGCGCGAGATGGGCACGCAAATGTCGGTGGTGAACATCTTCGCGCCCGTGCGATAGGCGACGTTCGCGAAGTACGCCTCGTGGCGCATTTTCCAGAGCGCGGCGCGCTCCTCGGGCGTGGTGAACCACTGGAACTTCAGCCCACGGTGCTCCTCGGCGAGTTTCTTCACGGTCTCCGCCTGCTCGTCGATGCTCCGAACGCTGTCGCCGTGAAACTCGAGGAAGAGGATCGGCCCTTCCGGGTAATTCGTCTTCGAGTAGCGGTTGCAGGCCTTGACCTGCACTTCGTCCATGAACTCGATGCGGGCCACGGGAACGCCGAGCTGAATCGTTTCCATCGCGGTTTCGATCGCGTCGCGAACCGTGGGGAACGTGCAACTGGCGCCGCCGATCGCTTCGGGCTGCGGGTGCAGGCGCAGCGTGACCTCCGTGATCACGCCGAGCGTGCCTTCGGCGCCCACGAAAAGCTTCGTCAGGTCGTAGCCCGCCGAAGATTTCCGCGCGCGCGAGCCCGTCTTGATCACGCGGCCGTCGGCAAGCACGACCTTGAGAGCCATCACATTTTCGCGCATCGTGCCGTAGCGGACGGCGGTGGTGCCGGATGCACGCGTGGACGACATCCCCCCGAGGGTGGCGTCCGCGCCCGGATCGATGAAAAACGTGAACCCGGTGTTCTCGAGCGCTCGATTCAACTGCAGGCGCGTCACACCGGCCTCGACCGTCGCTTGCAGATCCTCGACGCTGATGTTGAGGATATTGTTCATCTGCTTCATGTCGAGGGTGATCCCGCCGAAGATGGCGTTGACCTGAGCTTCCATCGAAGTGCCGCCGCCGAACGGGACCAGCGGCACGCCGTGTTTCTGGCTGATCTTGGCGACCGCGACGACTTCTTCGGTGGATTGCGGGAAGCATACGACGTCGGGCAGCGCGGCGGGATGATACGACTCACCGTGGCTATGGTGCTCGCGGATCACTTCGGCCGTGGTGGCGCGCTGGCCGAGCAGCGCCTTCAATTCGGCGATGGCGCTTTGCAGTTGCTCCGCGCCGGGCCGAATGAATCCCGCGTTTTGGATTGCGGCGTTCGTGGTCATATGCCTAGCCCGAGATACTATACCGCAACGCGAAGCCCGCGCCGCGCGGCGTTCAGGGATGCACGGTCACGTCGTAGTAGAGCACGGAGCCGTTGCCGGAAACTGCGGGGTCGATGCGAATCACCTGAAATGTGCGGCCCTTCAGGTCGCCGGCAGTGCGGCTGAGAACGTCGTGCGTGGCGCGCTCGAGCTCAGGAGTGGACTTCGCGGCGCGCTTTTCAGGAGGCAGCGCGGCCGCATCGAGCCGGTAGGTTTGGGTATCGCTGTCGGGATCCTGCGAGACCATCCGCACGACCGTGCCGGCCAGCACCGTGGCCTGCGGCTGGTCGTGAAACCACTGGCGGGGCGTCACCAGCACGAACAGAACGATCACGATGACCATCACGTCGTACGGCCACGTGCCGCGGTCGTACGACCAGAAAATCACCCGACCGACGCCGCGCCAGAAAGATCGCATGTCAGTGTACGGAGGGTCCGTCGACGACCATACCGTCGCGCATGTGGAGCACGCGGTTGCCGTAGGTGGCGGCTTCGGGATTGTGCGTGATCATCACGATGGTCTGGCCGAAGTCCTTGTTGAGCTGGCGCAGCAAACCTAACACCGTATCGGACGTTCGGGTATCGAGATTTCCGGTCGGCTCGTCCGCGAGCACGATTTTCGGCTCGCTGATGATGGCGCGGGCCAGGGCCACGCGCTGCTGTTCGCCGCCGGAAAGCTCGGAGGGCTTGTGGCCGAGGCGATCCGCCAGGCCGAGCAGCTTGGTCACCGCTTCGAAACGGTGAGGATCGAACCCGTTACCGTGAATGTGTTGCGCGAGCGCGATGTTGTGATAGGCGTCGAGCGTGGGCAGCAGATTGAACTTTTGGAAGACGAATCCGACTTTGTGGCGGCGGAGCAGCGTGCGCGCGGCGTCGGTCATGCCGGTCAGGTCGTTTCCGTCGAGCAGCACGCTTCCCTTGGTGGCCCGCGCGAGGCCGCCGATCACGTGCAGGAGCGTGGATTTGCCGCAGCCGGAGGGGCCCATCACAGAAACGAACTCGCCGGGGAAAATTTCGACGTTCACTCCGCGCAGCGCGGGCACGTCCACTTTGCCCGTGCGGTAAATTTTCCACAGATTTTCCGTCTTGAGTATCGGCTCCAAAGCCGTCTCCCGGACAAGCGAACAGACTGGCGCGGATAAAACCATTTTAGTCACGTTTTGCATTCTTGCCTAGAAGCGAAAAGGTTCCTGCGGAATCATTCGTACGCAAGCGCTTCGACCGGATCCTTGCGGCTCGCGAGCCACGCGGGATAGGCAGCGCCGAGCAAACCGCCCACGATGGCGATGAGAGTCGAAAGCAGAAGCCATTTCGGCGTGATCAGGATCGTCAGCGACGGGGCCACACGCAGGCAGATCACGCGCACCAAATAACTAAAGCCGATCCCGCAGGCCACTCCGCCCAGGCATAGCAGAGTCGTCTCGCTCAGGATGATCTGCACGATGTACATTTTCGACGCGCCCAGCGCCTTCAGCACGCCGATTTCGCGGGTGCGTTCGATGATCGTGGTGTACATCGAAAGAAAAATCACCAGGAAGCCGATGCCCACCGCGATCGTGATCATCACGTTGATGAAAGCGCCCAGCGCCGGCAGGCTCGACGAAGTCATCAGCGACAGAAAATCCTTGAGAGGCCGTATTTCGTAGCCGGGCAGCAGGGAGTGAACTTCGTCCACCGCCGCGGCGGTGTGGTCTCCGCGGTCGCACTTGATGAAGAAAATGGATGCTTTGTCCTTCGCACCGGACATTTCCTGTAGCGTGGACATGAAGACGAAAAGCCGCGCGCCCTTGCCGTGCTCGACGATCCCTGCCACGTGGAAATCGTGCTCGAGGATGTGCAGCTTCTGTCCGACTTTGACTTTCTTCGCGCGCGCGTAAACGTCGTCGACGAGAATGTCGTTGGGATCGGTCAGGTCGGTCCCCTCGCGCACCACGAATCCGCCGGAAACCGCACGAAACGTGTCCGGCTGGATGCCGTAGACGATGTCGAGGCCGTTCACGGAATTGAACTGCACGAGCACGGGCGCGACGGCGTGGACGAAATCAAGCTGCGCCAGTTTGCTCGCGATGCTGATCGGCATGGGCGCGCCGCTGAACGCCATGAAAATCGAAGCCGACGGCGGCTGCACCATGATGTCCGCGCCGACGCCCTCGGTGCGCTTGGCCGACTCGTACATCAAGCCGCTGGTGAGCCCCACCACGATCACGACGAGCATCACCTCGATCGCCACGGCGATCACCGTGATCGCCGTGCGAACGGGCCGCTGCATGGTGTTCCGGACGATCAGATGGCCGATCACGTGGTGGACTCCGGCGCGTCTTCTCCCACGCGCTCGAGTTGCGTTCCGGGCGGCTGCTTCAGGACGAAGCGGTCTCCGGCAATCGTCGTGTTGGGCGTCAGCTTGGTCACTCCTATATCCAGACGATAATCGTTCGCCGGACGTTGCAGGGAAATCTGGCGCGGGTATCGCACACCATTAAATGTATCCCAGTTGCTGTAGCGGACGTCCGCGAGGAGCTTGCCGTCGGCGTCGTACGTTTCCACCCGCGCAATATCCAGATTCGCGCGATCGAACCAGATTTTGCGCGCGATGTTCCAATTCTCGGGGCCGCCGCCTTCGCCGCGCACCACGGTCAACACGTAGAACTGCGAAGTTCCGTCCGAGGCCTGCTCGATCAGGACGGGCGCGTCCGCCGCGGTCGGTCGCAGGAAAACGGCGTCGACCAGATGCTGCGGGCGCAGATTCTCGATGGGCTTCGCCGAGGGACGCTCGATGTTGGCGGGGCCGGTGACGAACTTATTTTGCGACGGAATGAAGATGTCGAATGTCTGGCCGTCGCTCACCATGTCGAAAATGTTGGTGCCGACGACGGGCGCCTGCCCGATCACGCGAATATCCGACGGCCGCTCGGCAAGAATGAAGCCGGTGATCTGGTGATATTGCTTGATCACGCCGGTGTAGGCGGAGCCGGCGGTGAGCGTCATCGTCACCGACGCGTTGATCGAGGTGATCGCTTCGGCTTGCTGGTTGTATCTAGCGACGAGGTCGGCTTTCGAGGCGGTTTGAAGGACGGCGGGCGGGCCGGCGGGCTTGGTCGCCGTGGTCTGGCTCACGGAACAGCCACACGACAGCGCCGCGCCGAGCGCCGCCGAAACCAGTAGAAGTAAGCCTGGGAGTCCTTGTTTGCGTCGAGTGGGAAACACCAACTTGAAAATCTATCAGCCGCCTCTACTTGCGTCAACCGACGTGCGCCGCCTCAGGAACCGCATCTCCAGAGATATAAGCAGCGAATCGAACGCCGTTTGATCGGAAAAGAGTCGCAAATGTACTTGCCGGCCGCATATTCCGTGAGGGTTACGTGGTTCGGGGTTTGCGCCACGCGAGGCGGCGGAGCTGTCGCCGTGACGCCGCACTCACTACTGGGAGCCGACATCGAGATTTCGAAGGTATACACGAGCTGATACGACGTCACCGATTCGCGGCATGCCACGCACTCGAAACTCGACTCCCGCGCACTCTTCAGCGCCGCTTCCCGAAGAAGCGGCGGGCCACTCGCCACCTTCGCGTAGTCGACACCCCCGTCAGGTCGAATCCCGAGCTCGACCTCGACATCGCCTTTGACGCGACCCTGTAGCGCAATCGGGGGATACTTTGGCTGCGACAGTTTCGTGAGAACGACACTCGAAGGCGCCGGCGAAGGGCTATTTTGAGCCTGACATTCCAGAGTCAGGGAAAGCAGGAGAAACAACAGGGCCGCGCCAGCGAGTGCCCATGCTCGCATCTTTCGCCCCAGGTTCACTGCACGGTGGAACGCGGTGGCGCGGTGGGGAGCGGCGAGGCGTGATGCGCGACGAGCAGCCATTTTCCCTCGCGCTCGATGAAAATGTTGGTCGCCTGGACGGTCGCTTCGTCGAAGCCTTCGGCGAACGCCGTGGTGACGCGGGCCGTGCATGCGACCCATCCCACCTTGCCCTCGACGCGCACGAACACGCCGCTGAGCGCCAGCCGCACCCGCTTCGTATTCTTGAAGATGCGCGCCCAGCGTTCGCGCACTTCCTCCCAGCCGAGCAGCAGGTCCCATCCGGGCTGCACGCATTCGACGCTCTCATCGTGCGCCCATGCCGCCTCCATCGCGGCGAGGTCCAGCGTCTCGAACGCCGCATAAAACCGCTGGTTGGCGTAGCGAACCGCATCTTCGGGCGTCTGCTTTTCTGGGGCAGCTTTTGGAGGCATCGGGATCAAGCTGAAAGCGTGGCTGCATTATACCCCGACTAGCCCCGCCTTACCGTTGCGCTTCCTGCCCGCGCCCGTCGTCATTCGGCGCTATGTCGGGAACAATGACCGGAAAGCTGAAGCCAGCCAAATCTTCGGTGTCGCTGCAGTTCAGGTCTCGCCGCATGCCCAGCACGATGTGGTCCAGAATCGTTTCTTGCTTCTGCGCCGTGCCCTCGCCGTCGTTGTAGTTGTCGACAAGATCTTTGACGGCCCTCAAAAGGTCGTTGCTTCCGATCAGAAGTATGACGTTCACGCTGTCGACGAACCGCAGCTGCGCTTCGAACGTTCGCCTTACGCTGAACTCGCTAAAGGCCAGTAGAAACTCCTTATAGCGGTCGAGTCTGAATTCCATTTCCCGAAGCGCGAGCGTTCGCCGGCGTTCGAGGCTGTTCGAGACGAAGTAACCCAGCACAGTCGCCGCTGCACCCAACAACGCGATCGCAAGAGGCGTTGAAACATTCACGAGGACGAATGTTACACCCAAAGAATCGATTTACACGACGGTCCATCGAAGCGGCTCCCTTCCCGGGGCTTCAACCTACTGCTGCGCGGTTTCCGTTACGATGGGGTCGTCCGTGGCGGCCATCGCGCCGTCGTGGTCCGCGCCATGCAGCCTGCCTTCGGAATCGAGCAGAAACGAGCGGCGTCCGCTCTTGCCGTAGCTCTCGGGAGTCGCGATCAGCTCAAACGCGGTGGGATCGCTTCGCGCTGCCTGCCCCTCCGCGTCGCTCGCGATGGGCGCCACTACCGCCGAGCCCGTCACGCGGTACTGGAATCGATAGCCGCCGACGCTGCCCGCCGCCAGCTTCGCGTCGATCAGCGAGGCCTGCTCGTCCGAGATCTGCCCTTTCGGCGCGGGACCGAGGTCGGCGAGAGACAGCGGTAGCTTGCCGTACGCGTCGTGATAGGTGTGGACCGCGTCGGCGAGGCTGTGCAGCGTGGCGATGGCGGCATCTTCGTTCGCCGAAAGATCGCTTTCCGCCCACTCCTTCGAAAGCTGCGGGATATCGAGCAGGACGAGCCCGAGGGAGAGCAGGCGCCAGCCGCCGTTTTCGCGCACGAGGCCGAACTGCGTTTGCTGCGCGTTCACCACGGTGACGGGAATGAACGAAAGATTTTCGTGCGTTTGCGCGGCGCCGAAGCGGAATTCGGCGGTTTGCTGGTCGGTGATGCAGCGGAAGACCGTGTGCCCCTGCATGTCGGCGGAAATGAGCGGGCGGCCCGGATTGTCGGAGAGCGAGAAGCGCTTCACGAACGCGCTGCGCTGGTCCGCGGGAAGCGCGTGAAATGCCGCGGCGTTGGAAGCCGTCAGGTAATTCGCGAATTCCGACTCGTTCCCGCGGCAAGCAGCGGAAAGCGCGGCCGTCAGCGCCGCCGGGGCGCCCGCCGGCTGCTCGTCCGCAGGCGACTGCTGCGCGGGCAGAATCGTCGGCGTGAAGAGCGAGACAACGCAGAGCAGAACGGTGGCGGCGATCGCGCGGCCGGATGCCGCGCGCAATCTTGCAAAGATGGGAAGCAGATTCATCAAGACTGGGATTTCGCGCGCGCGAGGATGGTTGCCAGATTCTGCGTAAATTTCGAGCGCGGCATCACGTCCGCGCAGCCCGCCGCGCGCGCCTGCTGCGCCAGATCGACCTGCACGTGCGAAAGGAAGCCGATCAGTGGAATTTCGGGACCGCTCGCGCGCACGCGTTCGATGGCCGCGATGGGATTCGATCGCGCGTTGAGGTCGACCACCACCAGTTTCGGCGCGTGCTCGCCGATCTCGTTCGCCAGCGCTTCCGCCGTGGCGCACGTGCGCAGCTCGACGCCCAGCTGCTTCGCCGTCTCGATCAGCTTCGCCTGAAAAAACAAATCATCGACCAGGGCCACCACCTGCGCCATTGCGCTTCCCTCCGCTCCTCAGTGTACACGCGAGTAGGCAACGCGCGACACTTCGTCAAGCGATCTCAAGTAGCGGCTGAATTCCCGATGGTAAAATATCCCCATCGCGCATCCATTAACGAAGCGACCATGCTCACAGAAATAGGATATGTCAAAGCGATCTTTCGCTATCCCGTGAAGTCCATGCGCGGCGAGCAACTCGACACCGCTGAATTGGGCTGGCACGGTCTGGAGGGCGACAGGCGCTTCGCTTTTCGCCGCCTGAACGATCGGGGCGACTTTCCGTGGCTCACCGCGAGCAAGCTTCCCGAATTGTTGCTCTTCGCTCCGCAGCGCCGTGGCGGTGATGCTCGTGGGGACATTCCAACGCACGTTCACACACCGGATGGCGAAGAGTTGCCTATCTTCAGCGAGGCGTTGGCCGCCGACGTCGGACGCCGCTACGGCTCGCCCGTGCAGATGATGCAGCTGAAGCATGGCATCTTCGACGATGCGGCCATCTCGGTGATTGCCCTCGATACCGTGGACGAGATCGCGCGCCTCGCGGGCCTAAGGCCGGACGTGCGTCGATTTCGCCCCAATGTCGTGGTTCGTCCGCTTCGATCGATCCCGTTCCAGGAGGACGAATGGGTAGGCAGCGTGCTCACGTTCGGCGAAGGAGACGACGCGTCTGCCCTAGCCGTGACGATGCACGACGTTCGCTGCTCGATGGTGAATCTCGATCCTGACTCGGCCCGCTCCGCGCCCGAAGTGCTGAAGGCGGTCGTGCGCGCCAACCAGAACAACGCGGGAATCTACGGCACGATCACGCGAGTCGGTCGCTTGACGGTCGGACAGCCCATCTTCCTCCGTCCGGCAACAGAGAAAAGCGAACCGGACTGATCAGATCACTTCGACCCGTACCTGGCCGCCCACTTTGGCCAAGGCACTGTCTCGCGTGATGAGCGGAGCGTCCAAAGCCTCAGCAAGCGCTAAATAGGCGGCGTCATAAGCCGTCAGGCTATGCCGCAACTGCCAGACACGCTCCAGCAGCACGAAATGCGCGTGGCGCGTAATCGGAAAATCGATGAGATCCGCGACCGCTTCATCGCCCCTGGCGGCGGAAATTGCACCTGAGAGTACGTAGCGCCGAAGCACCTGCAAAACCTCAAGGTCTATTAGATGGGGAGCATGTATCGTGTCGTTTCGGCCGAACAGAATTTGGGCTACGCGCTGAGCCGAAGATGTGTGTAGGAGGATCTCAAGAAGGGCGGAGGCATCGACAACGATCAGCGGCTATCCCTCTCTGCTCGTACCGCCGCTGCCGGCGAGGGATCCGGCTCCGCCGGTCGCCGACCAGAAAGCCGCTTTCGCATTTCGTCAAGAGTTGGGCGCTCGACGGCGTGGCGAAGCTCGCGGAGCAAGTAGTCCGAGAGAGACATGCCTTCGAGCGCTGCGCGCGCTTTGAGCTGCCGGTGCAATTCGGAAGGGACGTTTCGAATTTGAACCATTACTCCCATGCGATCAGCATACTTACATGCAAAGCGCATGTCAACGTCATCCGGGCCCACAAGGCTAAAGCAACGCCTAGCCGCGCGAGACGGAATAGCGCCCGTTTTCGAGGGCTTCCTGCGAGACCCACATGCCGTGGAACGTCATGCGCACGCGATGCGGCAGTTTCACGATGGCGACGGGCCCCGCCTCGATATTCTGCGCGTCGAGGATGGCGAGGTCGCTGCGATTTTCCGCCATGCGGTTCACCAGCGCGAGCAGGTAGCCGTCGCCCTCCGACGAATTCGGCTTGCGCGGCGCGAACAGCGGTTCCTGCACGCCCGAATCCGGGCCCGGGTTCCAGACTTTCGCGCTGCCCGTCTTGTGGTCGAATTCGCCCACCGCGCCGAAGCCGATGTTCCCCGCCCCAGGGACGCGCGGATCGCGGCAAATGACGTAGCCTCGCCGATATTTCCCGCTGCCGTAGTAACGATCATCGGCGCGCGGCATTTCGCACATGAAGTCGTACATCTGCTCGGTTTTGTATTCTTCCGTGTTTCCTGCTACATCGAACGTGAGCCTTGTAAGATGCGGAAGCGCTGCAGCCTGATCGGGCGGCGCGCCATCGTGATTCGGGAAAAAGAAAAATGAGCTGCCGCGCGACAGGCACACGTCGAGGCTCACCTTCGAGCCATCCGTCGAGCCGTTCATCATGTGCCCCGCGAAGCTCGTCGGCCCGCGGAAGAATCGCACCTGATCGGAGGTGCCGTAGCGCGGGACCACCGCGACCACCGTCTCCTTGTCGCGATGCCACGTATAGAAAGGTCCGCCCTTTTTCAGCACGTCCACATCGGTAAGCAGCGGGAAAAACGGGAAGATCACGTATTTATCGGAAATCGCGAAGTCGTGCACCATTCCCGGCCACGGCGCGTTGAACCAAACCTCGTGCTTGAGCTTGCCGTCCGGCCCGATCACGAAATAGGCGACGTCGGTGGTGCCGTCGCCCTTGGCCTGATACGCGAAAGTCAGCAGCTCGTTCGTCGTCTGATCGAGATGCGGATGCGCGGACAGCCACACTGATTTCACGCTGCCGTTGTAGTCGTAGCGCCCCACCGTCTCGAGCGTGTAGGGATTCAGCTCGTACGGCATGTCGTCTTCCTTGAGCGCGAGCAGCTTACCGGCGTGCCACACGACGTTCGTATTCGCCGTGCCCGGATTGCAACCCTGCGCCAGCGGATCGCGCGTGTAGCGATTGCGATAGCGACCGAAAAGCGCGCGGCGATGCTGCTCTTGGAGCCGAAAGCGCTCCGTGCGCACGTACCGGCTCTTGTAGTCGACGTGGCCGTTCTCGAACTTGAACATCACGACCATGCCTTCGCCGTCGATGAAGATGTCGTCGTTGAGCATCGGCGGGTACTGCCGGTCGGGACCGCAGCGATAGAGGATGCCGTTGAGGTCTTTGGGCACCGCGCCGTAGGTCACTTCGCAATCGCGCAGATCGGCTTCGAGGCGCGACGGCGCGCCGAAGCCCTGATACAGAAGCAGATCCGGGAACCGGACCGCGCCCACTGCCGAAAGTTCTTCAAGGTATACGCTCGACATGGCCATGCTCCTCGCAGCGCGCCCAAACCCGCGCCGCAATTGCGCCAGATTCTGCGGCCATGCTATGCGCCCGCCGTTCTCGTTGTCAACTTGCCGCGCGGCGCGCCCGCGGTCACGAGACGAAATCGGCGGTGGTGGTAATCGCGATCCGCGCCGCGATCAGGGCGACGGATCGGATCACGCCAGACGAAGCCGTATCTGACCCGTGAACGTCCCGGTCCAAACAGCGTTTTGCGGACTATACGTTCGTATATGGTAAGCGCGGCTGTGCAGCAGCTTGTCCTGAATGTGTAAGGGCTTTCAGTATCCTCTCGGATATCGACTCCTAGCGCCGGTAGGCCCTCTTCTCTCCCTTTTCGTAACCCAGTGATCCTATAGCTACTTACTTGATCTCGCAGTAGCACTCCTGATTCGGAATGTATCCGAGACGGCGGATTTACGTCGGGATTTTGGCCCCGCCATTGCACGTACCAGGACATTCGACCGTCGTCGTGTTGGGCAGTCAGGGAGACCAAAACATGAAGGTTGTGCTCTTTTGTGGGGGTCTAGGACTACGCATCCGAGATGCCGAAAATATTCCGAAGCCCATGGTCGAGATCGGCAGTCGGCCGATCCTCTGGCACGTGATGAAATACTACGCGCACTACGGACACAAGGATTTCGTGCTGTGCCTCGGATATGGCGCGGATGCGATCAAGAAGTACTTCCTGAACTACAGCGAGTTCTCCTCCAACGATTTCTTGTTGTCCGGCGGCGGAAAGTCGGTCGAGCTTTTCAACACCGATATTCAGGACTGGAGCATCACGTTCGTCGACACCGGGATCAACTCCAATATCGGGCAGAGGCTGAAGGCCGTCGAGAAATATGTCGAGGGCGAGGAAGAGTTTCTCGCCAACTACAGCGACGGCCTCACCGATCTCGCCCTGCCGCGGCAGATTCAGCATTTTCGCGAGCAGGGAAAAATCGCGAGCTTTCTCGGCGTTCGCCCGAATCTCAGTTACCACTTCGTCTCGATCGAGCAGGGCAACGGCAACCTGGTTTCCGATATCCATGCGATCTCCGACGGCTGGATGCGAATCAACGGCGGGTCTTTCATTTTCAAGAAGAAGATCTTCGACTACATACGCGAGGGCGAGGAGCTCGTCAACGAGCCGTTCCGCCGATTGATGGAAGCGAAGCAGCTCATCGGCTATCCCTACGACGGCTTCTGGACCAGCATGGACACCTTCAAGGATAAGCAGCGCCTCGAGGATTTATGCGCCAATGGCGCCGCACCCTGGGAAGTCTGGAAATGCCGGCCTGAAGTCAAAGAAATCAGCCCCTGTGCCTGCGGCGCGAGTTCCGTGCGGGCCCCGGAGGCGTCGCCGAGTATTGCATCAGCGAACGCGCTTCCAGCGGACGCCGCATAGCAGCGAAATCACGAAGGACAACGCCAGCGCCGAGAAAAAGATCCACATGTCGTTGTCGAGATACCAGCCGGTGGCTGGCGTGAGGTAATACGTCCTGCTTCCCCTCATGTGGAACTGGTACCAGTGGTTCGCGGAGGGCACCTGCTGGGCCCATCGGCCGATCGTGGCCAGCATTACCCAATCAACCCAGAAATCGACGATCCCCAGAATCAAGAGAATATACGACAGGACAGGCAGCGGTCTGTCTGGTGTCCATCTATGACGCCCGGAGCCTGGCATAAAATTAGCGGATTCTACGTGGGGCTTTCTGCGAAGACTTAGTGCTCGGGGGATTCTTCGTGGACGCCGACGGTTTCGTCGGGCACGTCGCCGGTGCGCCCCTTGACGCGGTCGTAAACACTGTACTGGCACGTGGAACCGAGCGCTTCGTTGTAGTAGGTGGGCACGCCGAGCGCGGTGCGCAGCTCTTCGTTGAATTTGCGCAGGTCGCCGAGCTGCGCGACGCGGATCGGGAACTTCTTGCCCTCGCCCGTCAACAGAAACTTCTGGTAGCCGGCGTCCCACAGGTGCGTGAACTGCCCTGCCATCATGATCGACGGGATGATGGTCATCTGGAAGCGCCCGGCGGGATTCTTGCGCAGCTCCGCGCCGCAGCCGTGCTTTTCGATGCGGACCACGCCGCCCGAATTGCGAACGAGAAAGCCTTTCGCCGCGAGCGACTCCACCTGCGCCTGATCGAACAGCTTATTCACGTACCACATGGCCCTTCAGCATAGGGATTCCCCCCGCCGCCTGTAAAGCCCAAAAATCCCATTGCCACCTGTTTTCTGTTAGTCTCTCGCCAACCAGGGGATCGTGAAACCGGTGGAATCAGAACCAGATAACGACCTAAAGGACGTCATGGCGGCCGAAAAACGGCGCGGACGCTCAAATCGTCCGGTAGATGCCGCTCAAGAGAAGAAAATCCGCGCCTTCGCCGCAGGTGTTCTACTCGCGAAGAAACGAAAAGACGCTCGCGCTCTTACCGAGATCCTGAAGCTTTACGGGATATCCGAGGGTTCCGAGAAGTGGAAGAGGGCTTGGCAAGCTTTTTACGAAGACTGACACCGGAAACGATCTTGGTGAACTTCTTGAATTTCTCCGCCTGCTCTTCCTCTGAAAGAAGCTTCGAGGAATCGTAGAGAATCTCCGCAATCTTCCTCGCGGCTTCTTTCTCTCGTGCGGCCTTTTCGCTCCTGCGCATGAATGCAGTGTCGCATGCACCCGGTCGCGATTCAAGCGCCGTTCCTCCCTCCATCCGGATCAGACAACCGCCCGGCAACTCCGCAATCGACTTGCACAGGTGCTGCAAAACTGATATCCAGTTCGGCGTGAGAATCACCCCAGCTTTCTTCGCTGCCGCATCACTCGCATTGTTGCTCGCTGCGCCGCGCGCGTCGGCGCAGGCCGCGCCTGATGGCGGCGCGCTCTTCCAGCAGCACTGCGCGTCGTGCCATGCCGGCGCGGCGGCCGCTGCCAGCCGCGCGCCTTCCCGCGCCGTGCTCGCCGAAAAAACGCAGCAGGAGATTTTGCAGACGCTCGAATCGGGCGCGATGGTAATCTACGGCAACCAGATGAACGAAGCCGAGCGACGCGCCGTCGCCGCATTCCTCACGTCGAAAGTCGCGGCGGACGTTTCGCGCGCCAACCTGTGCGCCAGCGCGCCGCCGATCACGGCCGCGGGCCTCGCCGATCCGCGCAATTGGAACGGCTGGGGCGTCGATCTCGTCAACACGCGCTACCAGCCGCACACGAGCATCACGCCGGAAAACGCGCCTCACCTGAAACTGAAATGGGCGTTCGGCATCCCGAACGCGAGTTCCGCGCTCGGCCAGCCGACGATCGTCGCGGGGCGCCTCTTCATCGGCTCGGGCGACGGCACCGTCTACGCGCTCGACGCCGCGAGCGGATGCACGATCTGGGCGTTCCACGCGGACACCACCGTGCGTGACGCCATCACGGTCGCGCCGGACGCCGGCGGCCGCGCGTTCGCATACTTTGGGGACAGCGAAGCCAATCTCTACGCGCTCGATGCCGCGAACGGCGCGCTCGTCTGGAAAACGAAAGTCGACACGCACCCGACCGCGCGCATCACCGGCGCGCCGCAGCTTTACAAGGGCCGCGTGTACGTCCCGCTCACCGGCAACGAGGAACTTACCGGCGGCGATCCCGCGTATCCGTGCTGCACGTTTCGCGGCAACATCACCGCCGTCGACGCGCGCACTGGCAAGCTGATCTGGAAGGCCTACGGCATCGCGAAGACGCCCGGCCTCTCCGCGCCCGGCACCAGCCACGCGAAGTTCAACCCGGCGGGCGGCGCGATGTGGAGCGCGGTGACCATCGACGCGAAGCTCGGCCGCCTCTACACCGGCACCGGCGACGCGTACGTCGACCCGGCCGATGAAGCGACCGACGCGATCCTCGCCTTCGATCTCGCTAGCGGAAAGCGCCTGTGGCTGCAGCAGAAGACGGCCGGCGACGTTTTCAATTTCGGCTGCTTTCAGCCGCACCCTCTCAATTGTCCGCCGCAGGTCGGTCCCGATTTCGATTTCGGTTCGTCGGTGATTTTGCAGAATCTCGGCGACGGCCATCGCATCCTGCTCGCGGGACAAAAAAGCGGCGTGCTCTTCGGGCTCGATCCCGACAATGGCGGCAAGGAGCTGTGGCAGGTTCGCCTGGGACACGGCGGCGGCCTCGGCGGGATCGAGTGGGGCTTCGCCACCGACGGAACGAACGCCTACGTCGCGCTGTCGGATATTCCGTCGTCGCTCTCGCCGCCGAAGCCGGGCGCCGTGGTTCCCCCAGCCGGCGGCCTTTTCGCGGTCGACATCCGCACGGGCAAAGTGCTGTGGAAGACGATGCCGCCCAAGCCCGCCTGCGAAGGCCAGCCCGGCTGCAGCGCCGGCCAGCTCGCCGCCGTCACTGCGATTCCCGGGGTAGTTTTTTCCGGCTCGATGGATGGCCACCTGCGCGCGTACTCCGCGAAAGATGGCGCGGTTCTGTGGGACTACGACACGCTGCCCGAGGTCGCCACCGTGAACGGCGTGAAAGCGCACGGCGGCTCGATGAGCGGCAGCGGCCCCACGGTTTCCGGCAACATGGTCTACGTCACCTCCGGCTTCACCGGTACGTCGGGAATGCCCGGGAATCTGCTGCTGGCGTTTGAAGCACCAAAGAAATAGCGGTGGTTCCTGAGTAGTGATTGGTGATGAGCGGTAGTCAGGCTAGCGCCCTTTTTGTTCTTCGTCTCGGACTTTCATCCACGTATCGATAGAAGAAAGATCGCCATCCGCAGCTTTTCTCCCGAGTGCCTTTCTGATCTCCCGTCGCATCTTTAGTCCGTCTATCCAACTCGCGATCAAGTTGAAAATCGTGCCGGCCGTGCCTTCGGCTTTTCCGCCGCTCGTTTCGTAATACAGATCGGGTCCCGTGTTTATCTCGACGGAGAATGGCAGAAGGCTCGCATTGCACTCGGCGCATCGCTTCGCGTCATCGGAGTTTTGAGCGCCGCAGGATGGACAGAGCATGCTGTGCTCCTCTACTTCACGACGGTCGTGAATCTGCCGTTCACGACGGGGTCGCGCTCGTTTTCTTCGCAGTCGGCTTCCTCGGTCATGCGGTTGTAATCGGTGACGCGCGAATGAACGATGACGGCGTGAATGGGTTTCGTCAGCGCGAGCGGGTCTTCTACCGTGTAGTCGATCTGCATGTGATTGTGGTCGAGCATGCGCACGCGCTCGGTGAAATGGAGTTGCGCGCTCATGGGGAAAAAGAAACCGGAAAGCTCGCCGGTGTAGAGGCGCTGTTTCGTCGAGATGGTGTCGATCACCAGCGTGTCGCCATCCCAATGCCCGACGGAATCGCCCGTCGGCGTGGGCCACAGCTCGTCCTTCGGCGGGTGCGAGCGGCCGTCGGTGTAGATGTGGCGCACCGCGCCGACCGTGCTGACGAAAATCGTCTCCTCGGGCGTGACCAGCCACTCGTACATCCCCGGCGTCAACGTCGCGGGAAACGGCGGCGAGCCGCACAGCGGCTGATGCGTTACCGGCGGGTGCGCGGGATCGGCGGCTACGGCGGCTGCAACTTCCTTTCGGATCGCGTCGAACTTCGCCTGATATTCCGCCGTGAACGACGGCTTCATGGCCGTGGCGTAGTAGGCCAACCGGCGCTGGCCCTCCGCGCTGAATTGCTGGCCGTCGCTCTGGCCGACGAACGCGTCGAGTTCCCAGATGCCCGACCAGTTGGGCAGCTTGGCAAACGCTTCGACGCGCGCCTTCGAAGAGGTTTGCGCGCGCGCCACGGGAACAAAACCCACGATCAGCACCAGCGCCATCACAGCAGACGACAACGCGCTGCGCACGGCAATTCCGCAGATGAAGTTCGTGGTCACTGTGCAGTCGGCGCGGGCCGGCCAATCATGTTTCCGTCCGGCCCCGTAACGCTGAGGACCAGCCCGCCGTGTTGCCCGTCGCGCAGCGGATTGATGACGATCGTCACCTTGTCGCCGGCATTCAGGCTTCCCGGCTTCCATCCCTTGCGCATCAACTCAACCGGCGCGCCCATCTCGACGCCCCATTCCACTGGCTCCGCGGCGGGATTCGCCGGGTCCGGGACGAGCACCTGAATCCAGCAATGCGGATTCGTCCACTGGAATTCCTTCACCGTTCCGACCAGCTTCACTTCTTTCGTGTGATCGAACATCGCGCGCGAATGATGCGCGAAGGCAGAGCTTCCCATCAATCCGAGGACAACAGCGATCGATATTCGGAAAACTCTCTTCATGGGTCCCCACCCGGCGGTCGAAGGCTGGCCGATTATAGACCAACTCCGACAACGCAGCCGCTTTCGCTCACTAAGTCCGTACGGGCCGCCGCTGGACCAGCGACAACGTTGCCCTGACGGAGCGTATCGACAGGCAACAGGAAAGCAATCTGACATTCGTATACGGCGCTGCCTATTCGTCGTGCGGATTCTTGTATTCGAATGGAATGTGCACCACGTCTTCGATGTCGACCGGCACGCCCGCGGGCCTCACATTGTCAGCACGGCGCGGAAGCGGGCTTTGCCTCCGGCGACGCGTTCGTACGCCTTCGGCGCCTCCGCCAATGGATACGTTTCGATGATCGGCTTCACTTTCCCCTGCGCGACGAAATCGAGCGCTTCGTACAAATATTCGGGGCCGTTTTGCTGGCTGCCGATCACCTGAATGCGCTTCATGATGTAGTCCATGAGCGGAACCGAAAGCGGCTCGGCGTCGGCCCCCATAATCACGAGCCGGCCGTCGGGCCGCAATCCCTGGATGCTGTCCGCCATCGACTTCGTCGAATTCGAGGTGCTGAGGACGATGTCCGCGCCGCCGGCCGCGGCGAGCCCTTTTCCGTCGCGAACGATTTCATCGGCGCCGAGCTCGCGGATCAATTTGTCCTTATCGGGAGAGTGCGAAACCGCGATCGCCGTGAAGCCCGCTGCTTTCGCGTATTGCAACGCCAGATGCCCGAGTCCGCCGATGCCGACGATCGCCACGCGTTCGTGCGGCTGAGGCCGCGCCCAGCGAAGCCCTCCGTACACGGTGTACCCGGCGCAAAAGATCGGCGCCGCCTCCTCGTAGCTGACGTTGTCCGGGATGAGATACGTCGTGTCGGCATACATCAGCATGTACTCGGCGTGTCCGCCCGCCGAGTCGACGCTGGTGCCCTTCAGATGCGGACAAAACAGCCTGCGGCCCCGCAAGCACCATTCGCAGCGGCCGCACGTCGACTGAATCCACGCGCAGCCGACGCGATCGCCCACCTTTCGCGTGGTGACGTCGGAAGCCGCCGCGACGATTTCGCCCACCGGCTCGTGGCCCAGGATTCGCGGAAACGGTCCGGGAAAGCTGCCGACCGTCTGATGCACGTCGGTATAGCAGATGCCGCTGGCGTGCATCTTCACCAGCACTTGGTTCGATCCAGGCTGAGGTTGCGGAACGTCTTTCATCTGCCAAGCACTATTGACGGCGGGCACGACGGCGGCTTGCATAGGGTTCAGTTCCTCCTGCGCGGTTCGATGCGCACGCCTTTGCGAGCGATGCAAATCAGCGGTGGACGCTGCGGAACCTGTCGGGCCTACTCGTCGTGCGGATTCTTGTATTCGAAGGGGATGTGAACTACTGCTTCGATGTCGACGGGCACGCCCGCGCGGCGCCCCGGCAGGAACTTCCACTTCGCGAGCGCGGCCTCCGCGTTCTTATCGAGCCGCGGGTCGAGCGAGCGCATCACCTGAATGCTGTCGACCGAGCCGTCCTTGCGAATAATCGCGTAGAGCACCACTTCGCCGTCGATGTGCGCCTTGATCGCCGCCTCGGGATACTCCGGATCGGACTTCGAAATCGGCTGCGGCGCAGAGAGCTGCCCCTTCGGCCGGTACTGCGGGCGGGGATCTTCGTCGAGCTGCGAATAATGCAAAATCCAGCTTCCCGTCTCGCTCGTCAGGTTCGGCAGGTCGATGTGCAGCGTGAAAACTTCCTTGCCGCCAAAGATCGTTTCCGGCGGCACGCTCGGGTCGAATCCCGCCACGTTCGCAGGACCGCGCCGCACGCTCGGTCCCGTGTCCATCGGGACCATCGGCTGCAGAATCAGCCCGTGATGCACCGGCGCAAGTCCCCCACCGCCCGGCCCGCGCGCGCTCGGAGCGCTGATGCTGACCGCCGCCGGCAGCTCGCCATTGGCGCTGCCCGCTCCGCCCGCCATTGCCGAAATGCCGCCTGCCCCATTCGCGCCCGGTGATGCTCCGGTTCCCGCTGCGGCCGAACCTTTGCCCTCGCTCGCTCCGGTTGCGCCACGCGGAGCTCCCGCGGGCGCGCCCGGCTTCGCGTCCGGCCCCATCGAAATGCGCGCGGCAAGATTCCCCTGCGGCACCGGAACTTCCGGAGCGGGCGGCGCAGGCGTAGCCGAAAGCGCGATCAGGCGGCGCGCATTCGGGTCGCCCTGGCTTTCCGCAATTTCAGGCGCGGCTGCGGGATTCTCTTTCGCCGTGCGTTGGCGCGCCACCGGCTTCGACATCGGATTCAACGGAATTTGCGGCCGCGCGATATTCACTTCGGATGGCGCGATGTCGAGCGGCCCCGCATTCTTCACGTTATTCGCCAGTTCGGGCGCTGCAACGTCGCGTACCTTGCGCTGCTCGACTTTCGGCGCCAC
Organism: Vulcanimicrobiaceae bacterium; assembly: GCA_035504455.1. Taxonomy (GTDB): domain Bacteria; phylum Acidobacteriota; class Terriglobia; order Acidiferrales; family UBA7541; genus Palsa-295. The sequence goes on along the minus strand of DATJRU010000051.1, from coordinate 6,421 downwards.
GGCCGTCGGCTCGACCGGGATGCGCAGCTTGGGCTGCTCGTTATTCGCCCACTGGACGATATTCGGCAGCTGCGGAACGATTTTCGGCGGCGTCGCGGGCGCGTCCGGCTGAATCAGCGTCTGCCGCGGATGCGTCACCTTCACGGGGATCGAGACAATCGTCTGGCGCGGATGATACGCGTCCTCGCCTTTTTGCACCGCCTCTTTGCTCGCGTCGTCCACTTTCTTCGGCGGCGGGCTCGGCTTTGCTCTGGCGTTCGGCAGCAGAATTTTCGGCAGGTCGGGCGGATCGTACACGTCGTATTCGATCTGGACGGGCGCGAGCGTCGGCCGCGTCTGCGGCAAAAAACCCCAAATCGGCAGAATTAACAACCACACCGCGATCCCATGCCATAGGCAAGCTGCAAGAAACGCTCTCCCGGGCAGTTTCCCCTCGACCCAATCGACGCGCAGCGCGCGATCCGGCGACACGTCTCCATTTTTCGACGCTTTCGGCCCGGTGAAAAAGGCGCGTGCGCTCGTAAGGAACTCCTCCTGCGGCGATTCCCAGTCGATCGCCAAATCGAGCCTCGGCAGGCGGGAATGCGGCGGAAGCTCCTCGATGGAGCCCTGGAGTGGATGCGGATCACCCTGCAGGAGGGGGTGCATAGGTTCGGCCATTATACTCGCCCGGCGGGTGGGGACAGAAAGCTCAGATGCGCCCCATCAGGCGGCGGCTGCCAGGCAATAGAAGCTCAGAGTCGCGTCGCCCTGTTCGAGGACGCGCATGCGCTCGAGGCGCGTGAACCGCTCCGGCAGCTCGGTCCGCGAGGAGTGCTCGACGATCACAAGTCCTTGCGGCGCCAGCAGATGCGACTCGTCGAGGAACTCTAGCACGAGCAGTTGTTGCTCTTCATCGTCGTAGGGCGGGTCCAAGAAGATGAAGTCGGCCATCAAATGGCGCGCGGCCAATTTTTCGAGGCCTTTCATCACCTTGACGGGCAGCACCTCGCCGGCGGGCGCGCCGAGCGCGGCGATGTTCTCCCGGATCAGCTTCGCGCTGGCGGCGCGCTCTTCGACGAAGATCACTTCCTTGGCACCGCGGCTGATCGCCTCGATGCCGATCGCGCCCGTGCCCGCGTATAGGTCGACGAACAGCGAGTCCTCGACCGCCGGCCCGAGAATGTTGAACAGGGTCTCGCGCAGCCGGTCGCTCGTCGGCCGCATCCGCAGCTTGCCCGGCCCCTTCAGCTTCCGGCTCCCGAATTTGCCAGCGATCACTCGCATGTTTTTCTCGGCACAGCGTCCGCCTCACTCTTGCCGCCAGAAGCAAAGAGGCAGGGAAGAACCAGCACCCTTTTCCGCGCGCGAAGGTGATGCCGGCGCCTCGCCGTCAACCGGGCACAGCAAGCAGCGCCCCTACATTCTCTACTTTCTTCCTGCTGCGTCGCGCGCTCGTCATTCTGAGGGCCGGTTTCTGGCCCGAAGCCCGCCTGCCGGACGGGCAGGAATCTCTCTTCCCTCTACCGCCCGCCAAAGCAACCTGTCATCCCGAGAGGAGTCCCGCGCGCTTTTGTATTTCCCGCGGTCTTTGCGGGCGCGGGACGAAACGAGGGATCTGCTTTTGCCTTGCTTCCTTGCTTCCTTGCCTCCCTGCTTCATCCCACCGCTGCCAGCTGATACCGCGCGCGCCACGTCGGGCTCACAGCCTCGAGCCGCTTCACAATCTCCTCCGCTCTCGCCGGATCCTCCGCAATCGCAAACGCCTCGCGCCGCGCCATCTCCAAAATCTCGTGGTCGCGCAACGGCTGCGCGAACGAAAACGCCGCATCGCCGTGCTGCCGCGTGCCGAAAAACTCTCCCGGGCCGCGCTGCTTCAAGTCACGCTCCGCAATCTCGAATCCGTTCGACGTGGCCACCATCGTCTCGATCCGCTCGCGCGCATCTCCAAGGATCGTCTTGGGCGCCACGAGGATGCAATACGATTTCTCTTTTCCGCGCCCGATCCTGCCGCGCAACTGGTGCAGCTGCGCGAGCCCGAAGCGGTCCGCGTGCTCGATCACCATCACCGTCGAATTCGGCACGTCCACGCCGACTTCAATCACCGTGGTCGCCACCAGAATCTGCAAGTCGCCGCGGCGGAACTGCTCCATCACCGCGTCCTTCTCGTCGTTCTTCAGCCGCCCGTGCAACAGGCCGACGCCCATCTTCGGAAAAACATCTTTCGCCAACCGCTCGTATTCGAGCGTCGCAGCCTTCAGCTCCTGCTTGGACTCCTCGATCACCGGATACAATACATACGCCTGCCGGCCCTTCGCGATTTCACGCCGCAAAAATTCCCACACGCCCGGCAACTGCGCGTCGGCGGTCCAGCGCGTTTCGATCGGCGTGCGCCCCGGCGGCATCTCGTCGATCACGGAAAGATCGAGGTCGCCGTAGAGCGTCAGCGCGAGCGTGCGCGGAATCGGCGTCGCCGTCATCACCAGGACGTGCGGCGACGCGCCCTTTTCGATCAGGCGCTTCCGCTGCAGGACTCCGAAGCGGTGCTGCTCGTCGACAATCGCTAGACCCAGCTTATGAAATTTCACCGGGTCTTCGATCAGCGCGTGCGTGCCGACCACGAGCTTTGTTTCGCCGCGTTCGATGCGCGCGAGCGCTTCGTCGCGTTCGGCGCGCTTGCGCCCGCTCACCAGCAAGTCGACGCCATACCCCGCCGGCGCGAACACCCGCCGCGCCGAAAGAAAATGCTGCGCGGCGAGAATTTCCGTCGGGGCCATCAGCGCCACCTGGTAGCCGTTCTCGATCACGATGGTCGCCGCTTCGAGCGCCACGATCGTCTTGCCGCTGCCGACGTCGCCCTCGAGCAGCCGGTGCATCGGGAACGGCTTTTCGAGGTCGCCCGCGATTTCCGCGAGCACCCGTTTCTGCGCGGCGGTCGGCTTGAACGGCAGAATCCGCTTCAGCGCCTCGCGCACTTTCTCCTCGCGCACGCGCATGGCGATCCCGCGCTGCCGGTGGTCCTGCGAGCGCCGCAGCGCCAGCGCGATCTGGTAGTAGAAAAATTCCTCGAAGATCAGCCGGATGTGCGCCGGGCTTCGAAAGGTGTTGAGCAGCTCGACGTTTTCTTTTTTGTCCGGGAAATGGACGGCCAGCAGCGCCTCGCGCCGCGACGGAAATTTGTAGCGCGCGCGAATCTCTTCCGGCAGCGGATCGGGGATGTTGCCCTCGAAATTCAGCAGCACGCCATAAATGATCCGCCGCAAAATCCGCGAGCTGATCGCGCCGATCGCTTCGTACACCGGCACGATCCGCCCGACTTCCGTCGAGTCCGCGGGCGTGGCATTGCCATCGCCGCCGCCGCTCAGAATTTCGATCTGCGGATTCACCATCTCGATCCGCCCGGGCCGGTACGGATCGACTTCCGCCTTGCCATGCATCACGAGGCGCTGGCCTTCCTTGAGCCGCCCTTCGAGATACGCGCCGTGAAAAAAACGCGCGTGCAGCTGGCCCGACGCGTCGCGCACCGTGACGTGAAACACCGGCCCGCGCCCGCCGCGAAACCGCACCGTGCTCCCGCCGCCCTGCGTGACCTCGGCGTGGATCGTCTGCACCTGCCCTGGAATGATTTCCGCGATCTTCGTGAATCGAATGCGGTCTTCGTAGCGGAATGGCAGGTAGCCGAGCAGGTCGCCGACGGTCACGATGCCACGCTCCTCGAGCGCCGCCGCGCGCTGCGGCCCCACCCCGCGCAAATATTTCACCGGACTGTTCAGTTGAACGGACATGAAGCGCGAATCGCCGCAGCGGTCTTCAGGGGGTCGGAGCTTCAGCTCCGACATTCAGCGGCAAGAAAGACCGGGCTTCAGCCCCTGAAGAAACTCTTCCCTTCCGAGCAGGCGGCAGTTTCGAATCTTCTCCAATTTATATCATCGCTTCGCTTGGGGTATAGTCTCGGTCGTTGGCATGAAGCTTTCGGGGGGAAGCGACACGATGAACGCCTCGCACTGGCACGTCCGAATTCTTTCGCTCGCGATCGTCGTCGCAGCGAGCGCATTTTTCGCCCCGCACGCGTTCGCGCAAGCCCCGCCGGCTGCCGCAACAGTGCCCGCCACGGCCACTCCCGTGCCCGCCGACCAACTCGCGAATCGCTGCGCGCCCGACGTAAAGCCGGGCTCGCCCACCGCTCCCGCATGGCCGGACTGGGGCGCGAATCCCGCAAACTGGCGCTTCGAGCCCGCCGCGGCCGCCGGAATTTCCGCCGCGGACGTCCCGCGCCTCAAGCTGAAATGGGCCTTCGGCATTCCCAACGTGCGCATGGTGCGTTCGCAGCCGGCTCTCTGGGGCGGCCGCGTCTACGTCAGCGGCAACGACGGCTCCGTCTACTCGCTCGACGCCTCAACCGGCTGCACCTTCTGGTCCACGACAACGCCAAAGCCCGTCCGCTCCGGCATGCTCGTCGGCAAAGCCGGCTCGGTCGAAGCCGTTTTCTTCGGCGAAGCGGACGGCTCCGTCTACGCGCTCGACGCCTCGACCGGCAGCTACCTCTGGAGCACCCGCGCCGATTCGCATCCCGCCGCGACGATCACCGGCACGCCGTCCTACTACGATGGACGCCTCTACATCCCCGTCTCTTCCGGCGAAGAGCAATCGCGCCGCCGCCCCGATTACGAATGCTGCACGTTCCGCGGCAGCGTGGTCGCGATGGACGCAGCCAGCGGCAAAATCCTCTGGCAGACGTACATGGCCGCTGACACGCCATCGCCGCACGGCAAAACGCCCGACGGCCGCACGATCTACGCTCCTTCCGGCATGGCGATTTGGTCCTCGCCGACAATTGACGTCGCCAAGAAGAGAATCTACGTCGGCACCGGCGACAATTACTCCGAACCCGGCACGGACACGAGCGATGCCGTCGTCGCGCTCGATCTCGATACCGGCAAGCTCCTTTGGTCCTCGCAATTCGATAAGGACGACATCTACAAAATCGAGTGCGGCACGCCGCCCGCTGCCGGCTGCTCGCCGCCGACCGTACCCGAGTTCGATCTCGGCGCATCGCCGATTCTCGTCGCGCTGCCTTCGCACAAGCGCGTGCTGCTGCTCGGACAAAAAACCGGTATCATCTACGGAGTCGATCCCGACGCGCGCGGCAAGCTGCTCTGGTTCAAGCATGCGGGGGTGGGCGGGCTTCTCGGCGGCGTCCAATGGGGCCCCGCCACCGACGGCACGAACGTCTACGTCGCCGTCTCGGATCTCGCATTCGGCCGCGGCGGCCCCGATCCCACGAAAGGCGGCGGCATCTCGGCGTATCGCGTCGACGACGGCACGCTGCTCTGGAAAACTCCGCCGCCCGGATGCGGCGACCGACGTCCGTGCAGCCCCGCGCAGTCGCAAGCCGTCAGCGCGATTCCCGGCGCCGTATTCTCCGGCTCGATCGACGGCCACCTGCGCGCCTACGCCGCAAGCGACGGCAAAATCATCTGGGATTTCGACACCGCGCAGTCCTTCGACGCCGTGAACAAAGTTCCCGCAAAGGGCGGCTCGCTCGACGTAGGCGGCCCCGTCATCGCCGGGGGCATGATCTTCGTCGTCTCCGGCTACCCCGGCTTCGGCGCCATGCCCGGCAACGCCCTCCTCGCCTTCAGCGCCAACTGAGTCGCAGCTCAGCCCTCAGTGGCACAGGCAGTCCCGCCTGTGCTCTTCCACCGTCGCATCTGGTGCCAGACGGTTTCTTTTGACACCTAAAGAGATGGCGAGTATCGTGTCGCAACTTCACGCGGAGGAAATCCCATGGCGAGACGCAACTTTCTGGCCCAGCTAGCCGGCATACCTCTCTTGGCGCTCGGTGCAAAGGCAGCGCAAGAGCCGCCGAAAAAAGCCCTGAAAATACTGATGCGAAGCTCCTGGGGAACTGACGACGCCACCAGAGCATCGTTCGTCTTCGCCCATTCGCTCGCGCTGGCGGACGCCGGCCACGACGTTCAAATCTTCCTCACCGGCGACGCGACCTTCCTGATGCGCAAGGCCACCACGGACGCAATCATTCCCATCGGCTGGCCACCGCTCAGCGAAATGCGCGACAAACTCATCGCCAAGAAGATCCCCGTCTTTTCCTGCGGCGCCTGCTCCCGAGCCCGCGGGATAACCGAAGCCGACCTCGCCACCTGGCAAGCGAAATACGGCAACCCCACCATCTTCGTCTCCCTCGTCGAGTGGGCCGACCGCATCATGACCGAGTAGCAAGCAGCGCCCCTACAGGCGAATCAGCGGGCAGTGCGGCTGCGCCCTTTCGAAGCCGCGAACGCCGCTCCGGCTGGTCTAGCCAACATGCAACGTTTCGGCGCTAAACCCCAAACTGCCGGAGATGATGATCCAGGTGCTTGTACGACAGGATCGCCCACTCCTCCGGCGTCAGCCGACCGAAAAAGCTGTGCGGATGCTTGGT
>DATJRU010000050.1:0-2284 GCA_035504455.1 Vulcanimicrobiaceae bacterium | reverse complement strand
CGCGCGCCTCGAGATTCGCCGAAATCGCCTTCTGCGCGCGCATCGGCTCGAGCGCCTTCAGCACTTCCTCGCGCACGCCGAGCAGGCGGTCCCAGTCGGCCGCGCGCCCGGAATCCAGCGTTCCTTCGAGCTGCTCCGCCGCCGGGAAAAGCGCCATGTGAACGCTTTCCGGCTCGGCGGCAGCACGCGGCAGGAATTTCCAAATCTCTTCGGCCGGGAAAACCAGGAACGGCGCGATCAGTCGCACCAGCGCGCCGGCGATCCGGTAGACCGCCGTCTGCGCCGCGCGCCGTCCGCGATTCCTCGGCGCGAACGTGTAGAGGCGGTCCTTCAGCACGTCGAAATAGAACGCGCTCAGATCCACCGTGCAGAAATCGTGAATCGCGTGATAGACGCGGTGGAATTCGAATCCCGCGTACCATTCAAGGCACTGCCGCGCGAGCTGCCCGGTGCGGCGCACCATCCACGCGTCCATCTCCCACATCTCGGAATCGGCCAGAGCGTCGCGCGCGGGATCGAAGTCGAAAAGATTCGAGAGCGCGAAGCGGAACGTGTTGCGAATCTTGCGATACGCCTCGGAAAGCTGCGTCATCATCGCGGGCGAATTGCGCATGTCCGCCGTGTAGTCCTGCGAGACGACCCAGAGGCGCAGCAAATCCGCGCCCCACTTCTCGACGATTTCCTTCGGGTAGAGCGCGTTGCCTTTGGACTTCGACATCGGCTGCCCGTTTTCGTCGAGCGTCCAGCCGTGCGTCACCACCTGCTGGTACGGCGCGCCGCCGCGCGTGCCGATGCCCACCAGCAGCGAACTCTGAAACCAGCCGCGGAATTGATCCGGGCCTTCGAGGTAGACCTGCGCGGGCCAGTGGAGCCCATTCGCCTGGGTCAGCACCGAAAGATGCGTCGAGCCGGACTCGAACCACACGTCGAGGATGTCGTTTTCTTTTTCGAGCTTCGCCGAGCCGCACTTGCACTTCGTGCCGGGCGGCAACAGCTCTTCGGCCGTGTGCGTGTACCAAGCGTCCGAGCCTTCGCGCTCGAAAAACGGCAGCACGTGCCGCAGAGCGGCCGGATCGGTGAGATTGTTGCGCTCGCCGCAGCCGTCGCAGCGGAAGACGATCAGCGGCACGCCCCAGAAGCGCTGCCGCGAAATGGTCCAATCGGGACGATCCGCGATCATGCCTCTCATGCGGTCGTGTCCCCACGCGGGCAGCCATTTCACTTTTTCGATTTGCGCGAGCGCGGTCTCGCGCAGCGGCGGCGCTTTCGGCGCGGGCGCGGCGTCCGAGCCGGCGTCCATTTGAATGAACCACTGTTCGGTGGCGCGAAAGATCACGGGATTGTGGCAGCGCCAGCAGTGCGGATAGCTGTGCGCGATTTTCTCTTCGGCGAGTAACATGCCGGTGCGCTTGAGCAGATCGATGATGAAGGGGTTCGCCTCGAAAACGCTCTTGCCCTTGTATTCGGGCAAGCCTTCGGTGAAACGGCCGTCGTCGTCGAGCGGCGCGTAGACCTTGAGGCCATACTCCTGGCCCGCGCGATAGTCCTCCACGCCGTGCCCCGGCGCTGTGTGAACGATGCCGCTTCCCTGCTCCAAATTCACGTGCTCGCCAAACACAGCCGGCAATTCCCGATCGAGAAACGGGTGCTTGAATTTCGCAGCCGCGAAATCCCTGCCGGGAAGCGATTCCGGGTCGGAGACGAATTTCAGCCCCGTGGTCGCGGCCACGCGCGGCATCAACTGCTCGGCCATGATGTAGGTGTCGCCTTTGTCGTCGGTGGCGAGCACGTACTCGAGACTCTTGTTGAAAGCCAGCGCCATGCTGGCCGGCAGCGTCCAGGGAGTCGTGGTCCAAACGATCGCGTAGAGCTTGCCCTTGATGCCGACGCCCGACCGAAAGTCGATCACCGGATAGCGCACCCAGACGGACGGGCTCACGTGATCGTCGTACTCGACTTCCGCCTCGGCCAGCGCCGTACGGTCGTAAAGGCACCAATACACCGGCTTGAGCCCGCGGTAGACGTAGCCCTTCTCGAGGAAATCGAGGAAGGCCCCGGCGATGGAAGCCTCCATGACCGGGTCCATCGTCAGGTAAGGCTTGTCCCACTGGCCGAAGACGCCCAGGCGGCGAAACTCGCGCTTGTGGATTTCGACGTACCCGGCGGCGAATTCGCGGCACATCTTGCGAAACTTGGCCGCGTCGACCTTGGTGGTCTTGCCGCCGAGCTTCTTCTCCACCTGCGTCTCGATCGGCAGGCCGTGGCAATCCCAGCCGGGAATGTA
>DATJRU010000049.1:0-15391 GCA_035504455.1 Vulcanimicrobiaceae bacterium | reverse complement strand
AAGCGGGTCGCGCAGGCCCGCGATCACAAAATGGCCATGATGGCGCGCCGCTGAGGTGACCACAATTCCCGGCTGCTGCCGTAGAGTCTCCGCATAGGCCTGCCACGCGCGATTCCTCAGCGTGCCGGCGATCCACCAGGCACCCAGCAGCGCCGCGAGCACGCAGGCGAGGACGACCAAATAGGGCCTTCGCCTCATGCTCTGCTTTTCGCGGTAGCGAACTTCGAGGCACGGCGTTAGATCGTCGGTCGCCGCGGCAAACGGGCCGGTCTCGCCCTCGAATTTCTGGAGCTGCTGCGCGAATTTGCGGTGCACGCGTTCGACCGCTTCGACCAGTACCGGCCGGTACGCCGCCGGCGCCATGCCGCGAATTACCGCGGCGACCACCGCCTGAGGCCCTTCTTCGACCCATACTTCAAACTCGCCGACCTGCAGTTTGGCGATCGCCTCTCCCTGCGGCGCATGGAACGAATCGCGCACGAAATCCTGGATCGCGGAAAGCATCCCGGAAACGAGGCCGGGGTCCTCCATCGCTGCGGATGGCGCCACGACGTGGCAAAGCGGGAGGCCCGTCTTCTTGTGGATCAAGAATACTTGCTCGACGCGGAACACCAGGCTATGGACGAGCACGATTTCCGCGAACGGCCGCCCGGTGCGCAGCGCCTCGAATCGCCACTGCAACCCGCGCAGCGAAAGGCTCTGCTCCATCGCCTCGTTGAACGAGTCGAACATCTGACGCAGGGTCTGCACGATCGAGCGGCGAATGGCCGGACCCATCACCGGGAACAGAGCGTCGGCGAGAGTGGTGGGATCTTTTCGGACGGATTCGCGCAGCGCCGTCTCGACGGTGGGCGTGAGCGCAGCGCCGAGGGCTTCCTCGCCGCCTTGCTGCCGGCGCAACTCGATGGCCTCGGGCAGGACGGCGCTGAGATCGGTGGCGCGCTTTTCGGGATTCTCGACGCGGTCGCGCAAACGCGCGAGGTCTTCCTGCTCGGGAGCCAGGATCAGGTGGCGGAGCTTTTCGAAGGATTTTCCCGCGTCGGCCGACACATCCTCCTTGGGATCGAGAGGAAGCCGCATTACGGGATCGTCTGCCATGAGAGTTTCAGGATGCCGAGTTCATCCTTGAGCTGAAAGTGAACGCCCGAAGAAAATGCGCGAGCCGATCCTACTTCGGAAGCTCGAGCTCGCCCCGAAGGCGCAGGGCCATCTCGGTCAACAGGTCGGCGAGCGTCGCGCGATCGGTCTTGTCGCTACGCAGGGTCGCGGCCTCGCGCTCGAGGGCGGACTCCATCTGATTGTGGGCATGCTGAATCTCGTTGAGCAGCGTCTTCGACTGGTCCAGGATGCGGGCGCGCAGGTCTCCCTGGGCCGCCACCAGATGCTCGTCGAGTTGCGACAGGCGGTGTTCGATCGCCCGCGAGGTGTCGCGCGTTTCGCGGGTGAGCTCGGCGAGCGTCTCGACGCGCTCCGACTTTTCGGTGCGGAGCCGCTGGTGAAGCGATTCGATCTCCTGTTGGACGAATGCCTCGAGCGAATCGAAGCGCCTCTTCAGATCGTCGCGCAGAGCGTCGGAGGCTTTCGCCAGGCGCTCTTCGAGGCGCATGAAGCGCTTGTCGTAATCGCGCATCTGCGAGCCGAAGAGGATGTCGCGAATCTTGTCTACGTTCGCGCCCTCACGAACGTCTCCATTTGCAGGAACCTGTTCTTCATCGTGGGATGACATGGCCGGGACCTCCGTCTCGCGGGTGGCTGCTACGGTATCGGAGCACGCTACTATAAGTGCGCCGCGTACGGCAACAGTTTCAAAATCGCGAGGCGGGTTCTGTAGATACTAGGAGCGGGTCGCGTCCGGCTATTCGGCCTGTTCCGCGAACACCTGCGTGTAGGTCTTGCCGTAGGGATAGAAGCGATCTTTTTCGCCGCGCTTCCAGGCCTCCCGGAGCTCGGGCTTCGAGATGTCCCAATCGAGCCGGCACTTCTGCAGCACCGCGCGCAGATCCTGCCGAAGCTCTTCGACCGACGGGCGGCCGAAGAACCAGTAGCCATCGTAAATCTTGAAGATAACGAGCCCCGGCTCGAGGACGATGGTGTGCGGGATCATCGGGTTGTGCGTTGGGTCGGTGTACTCCGCGATGTCCAGATCCTTTTGCACCATGCGGCCGGCATCGGACAGGAACGTCCAATGCGCGCCTACGCCGCTGCGGTACTCGTTCGTATCGAGCAGATTGTCGGTGGTGATCGTGACGAGGCGGCAGTAGCCCACTTCCATCTCGCGATGCAGCTGGACGAGGCCTTCCGCCTGGCGGCGATCCTTGGGGCAGAATCCGCCGCGGCCAAGCACCAGGATCATCGGATCGGGGCCTTGCAGGTCCGAAAGCTTGCGGCGCTTGGTCGTGTGATCGGTGAGCTCGTAGTCGGGGAAAATCGCGCCGGGCACTATGTCTGCTCTCACGTGTAAACCTCATTTCGGGATGGAAGGGGTTGAGTGGGCCGCGGCCGCGTTTGCGTGGCTGCGGAACAGCGAATGCGCTCGATCGGTGCGAAAAGTTAGTATAAGCCCGATTCCGGCTGGCGAGGAAACTCGGCGCGCAAGCGGCGCTACGACGTGGCGCTGCCGTTCGTGGGCTTCGGGGGTTCGACGCCGATGTTTTCAACGAGGTCTTCGTCGATCGATGGGAGCGTGGGCAGCACTTCGGAGGCAATCGAGCGGTTCTGGATCACGACGTCTTTTTTCATTTTGCCGTCGCGGAATTCGAGCGCGCGCTTGGCGTACTGCGCGATATCGGGCTCGTGCGTCACAATCACGACGGTGAGGCCATGCTCGTCGTTGAGCTTCTGGAAAATGTCCATGATCTCGACGCTGGTGCGGCTGTCGAGGTTGCCGGTGGGCTCGTCGGCGAGCAGGAGCGACGGATTGTTCACCAGGGCGCGCGCGATGGCCACGCGCTGCTGCTGGCCTCCCGAAAGCTGCGACGGGAAGTGGCCTTCGCGGTCGCCGAGGCCCACGCGTTTCAGGGCTTCGCGGGCCCGGCGCTCGCGCTCCTGGATCGGCACCGCGGCGTAGATGGTGGGCAACTCGACGTTTTCCAGCGCGGACGTGCGCGAGAGCAGATTGAACTGCTGGAATACGAACCCGATTTTCTGGCTGCGAATCTTCGCCAGATCTTTCTTGGTGAGCCCGGAGACGTCTTTGCCGTCGAGGAAATAGTGGCCGCGCGTGGGCTTGTCGAGGCAACCGAGAATATTCATCAGCGTCGACTTGCCCGACCCCGAAGCACCCATCACCGCCACAAACTCGCCGGGATAAATTTCCAGCGAGACTCCGCGGAGAGCGTGAACTTGAATTTCGCCCAAATCGTATGTCTTGAAAATGCCGTCGAGCCGGATCGTGGGTCCGGCGCTTGAGCTGTCCGCGGGTTTGCTATTCGAGGGAGCTTGCGTTGTCGTGGAACGTTCGTCCATGAAGGTTGGCCGGAGACCGTCTCGTGAGGGCCGCTCGGCAGCGACCCGTGCCGCTAGTGCCCCGCCTGGAGCTCGGCGTCCTTCTTGCGCTGTTCGTCGACGCGGCGCATGAAATCGTCAAACCGTACCTGCTGATCGGGCGTCAGGATCGCGCGGATATGGGCGCGGCCGTCCTGCCGGATCTGCTCTTTCTGGGCATCGAGCGGAGCGTAGAGCGCGGCCCATTTTGCGCGCGTGTCGTCGATGATCGCCACCATCTGCTTGGTCTGATCGGGCGTGAGCTGCAGCTCTTTCGAGCACTCCGCGATGGCCTGCTGCCGCGTGGGTTTGCTGCTCATGTCGATCCGGGCGGTGGTGCTGCCCCACACGCGTTCACCCCAGAGGTGCACGCCCAGCCCGCCGAGAACTACACCCAGCAGGAATACGACACAGAATAGAGCCGCCGCTTCTCGCCTTGCCTTAGTGGTTGCCATGGCCGCTTTCCGCTACCATCATCAGAGTCTCGTCCCCGTTGGCCGGAGTGCTGACCGGGTCAGGAAGGAAGAGATCCCGCACGACAATAGGACGTGCCGTGGGCGTATTCGGTTGCGATCGCCTTCCCCAGCCTGCATCGTAGGTTAAAAGCAGGCCGAGCGCCAGGCTGGCGGTGAGCGCGAATCTCCAGCCGAACGAAACGAACGGCTGCCAGAAGCCGCCGCGCTCCGATCCGCGCTGGTCTTCCGCCGCGCGGATTCTCGCCATGACCGTCCGCGGAAACGCCGGGCCGGGATCGGGCGTGCCGGTGGCCGTGCGAAAGAGAGCCGCGCTCATCAGCGCGCTCTGCCATGCGTCGCCGCACGCCGCGCACGACTCCACATGCGCCGCCACGCGCTGCGCCTCCGCGCCGCTCAGCCCTCCAGAGAGGTAATCCTCGAGCAGCGCTTCATATTCCGGACATGCATTGTGCGCCCCAGTGTCCGATGCCATGCTTACGCCTTCCTTTCCGCTAACGAGGCCCTTTTGCCTTGCGACATCCTTCGGCGATACGTTTCCATAATGCGCCCGCGAGCACGGAACAGTCGCACTTTCACGGTGTTGACGTTGAGCTTGAGAATTTCCGCCAGCTCCTGCACCGAAAATCCTTCGACCTCCTTCAAGAGGAGAAGTTGCCGGTCCTGATCCGGCAGCGAGTCCAGCATCCGCTCCAGCATCTCGCGCGCTTCCGCGCGGTCGTTGGGGCCTTCCGGAGGGCGGTCGGCGGAGACGATCCCGTCCAGCCGCGATACCTGCTCCTCCGATAGATCCGCCTCATACACCAGAGGCCGAACTTTCTTCTTGCGCAAATAGTCCCAGCACTCGTTCACGGCAATCTTGTACAGCCACGTCGAAAACGCCGCCCGCTGGTCGAATCGCTTTATACCTAAGTATGCTTTCAGGAAAACCTGTTGCGCTACGTCCTCCACGTCATCCGGGCGCCTCAGGATTCCATTGACCAGCGCGAAAACCCGCTGCTGGTGGCGCCTTACCAAATCCTCAAACGCCGCCTCATTCCCGCCCTGGGATAGGCGTACTAGTTCACGGTCCTCTTCCTGCCGTCCCGCACGATCGAGCGGAACAGCGAGCGCCGGGGCGGTTGCTGCCATGCGTTTTGAGACGTCTGACATGCCTGCTCGGTTTCGCCAAAAACGGCTTATTCCATTAGTTCTATCTTGCGAGCGTCACTACTTCATGCAACAATACCCGCCATGATAATCGGAGAACGCCTTCGCTTGCTACGTGAAACAAAAAAGCTGTCCCAGGGCGACATCGAAAAGCGCACGGGATTGCTTCGCTGCTACATCTCGAGAGTCGAGAACGGCCACACCGTTCCGGCGATCGAGACTCTGGAAAAGCTGGCGCGAGCCATGGAAGTTCCGCTCTACCAGCTCTTCTACGACGGCGAAGAACCACCCGAGCTTCCAAATCTTCCGAAGCGGAAGAGTGCGGACGATATCGCGTGGGGTAGCACCGGAAAAGACGCTCGTTATCTGGGCCGCTTCCGTCGACTCCTTGGCCGCATCGAGGAGCCCGACCGTCGCTTGCTGTTGTACATGGCCCAGAAAATGGCGAACCGCTAACGGGGGGCTTGGGGGGATTCTCCCTCCGGGGCGGGTCTGTTTTTCTGGATCGTATGGCTGCACGCTGTTGGTGTGCCTGGCCGGCCTTTGATTCGGCCGCCAACTTCGACTGGCGCATCCCCCGCTATTAGTGTACGCCTACCGTCGTTCTAATCTTTCGCCAAAACGATGCGATGGGAGCCCCGAGAGGCCGCCTATTCCCACTCGATCGTGCTGGGCGGTTTTGAGCTGATATCGTATACCACGCGATTCACTCCGGGCACCTCATTCACGATCCGAAGCGAAATCTTCTCGAGCACGTCCATCGGCAGTCTCGACCAGTCCGCCGTCATCGCGTCGAGCGAATCGACCACCCGGACGGCGATCGTGTGCCCATAAGTGCGCCCATCGCCCATCACGCCCACGCTTCGCACGGGCAGAAGAACCGCAAAGGCCTGCCACACCTTTTCGTATAAGCCTGCCCGCCGGATCTCCTCGACGACTACCGCATCGGCGCCACGCAAGGTCTCGAGCTTGTCGGGTGTAATGTCACCCAGGAGCCGGACCGCCAGCCCCGGCCCGGGAAACGGGTGCTTCACCAGGATTTCGCTCGGCAGGCCGAGTTCCCTGCCGATCTGGCGAACTTCGTCTTTGAAAAGGTCGCGCAGCGGCTCGATCAGCCCAAAGGGCATGTCCTTGGGCAGCCCGCCGACGTTGTGATGCGACTTGATCACTGCGGAGGGCCCCTTCACAGACACAGACTCGATCACGTCCGGATAGAGCGTTCCCTGCACCAGGAACTTCACCGGCAGGCCGCCCTGCGAGGCGGCGACGATCTTCCGCTCTTCCTCCGCGAACACCTGAATGAACTCGTTGCCGATGATTTTGCGCTTTTGCTCGGGATCCGACACGCCCTTGAGCTTGCCGAGGAATCGCTCGGAGGCATCGACGCCGATTACGTTGAGGCCGAGGCGCTCGCGCAGCATTTCCAGCGTGTCTTCGAATTCATCGCGCCGCAGCAGCCCCGTGTCGACGAAAATGTTCGTCAGCCGGCCGCCCATCGCGCGGTGCACGAGGACGGCGGCAACCGTGGAGTCCACGCCGCCGCTGAGGCCGCAAATTGCCCGCGCGCCTTCGGCCTGCCGGCGAATCCCCTCGACCGTTTCGGCGATAAAGCTCTCGCGGTTCCAATTCCGCTTCGCGTCGCAGATCGCGAAAACGAAGTTCTGCAGGAGTTCGGTTCCGCGTTCCGTATGATTCACTTCCGGATGGAATTCAACGCCGTAGAATTTCTTTTCGGTATTTTCGACCGCGGCGACCGCGTTTTCGGTGCGTCCGGTGATTTGGAATCCCGGCGGCAATTGCACGACGTGGTCGCCGTGGCTCTCCCAGACCTTCAGCCGCCCCGAGAGTCCCTCGAACAGCTTCGATCCCGTCTCGAAACCCAGCTCGGCGCGGCCGTATTCGCGACGTCCCGCGCGCTCCACCTTCCCCCCGAGAGTGTGCGTGAGCCACTGCATGCCGTAGCAGATGCCCAGCACCGGCACGCCGAGTTGCAGCACCTTCGGGTCGCAGACAGGCGCGTCCGCGTCATACACCGAGCTTGGCCCGCCCGACAGGACGATGCCGACAGGCTCCTGGGCGCGAATCTCATCCAGCGAAGCGGTGCACGGCAGAATCGCGGAGAATACCTGCTGCTCGCGGATGCGCCGCGCGATCAATTGCGTATATTGGCCGCCGAAATCCAAGACCACGATTCCGTGTCGCGTGCTCACCATGCCTCCCGCTTGCTTTTGCACCGCCGCCACGCCTTCCGCCATCGTTCCTCCGTACTCATGCGCTCACGTCCGAGTCCGAGTTGCACCCCCGATGAAGCCTAGCGCAGGACGATATTCACCAGCTTCTTCGGCACCACGATGATCTTGACGATCTGCTTACCGGCAATCAGCGGGGCGATGCGCGGGTCGTTCACCGCCCGTTCGCGCGTCTCGTCCTCGCTCAGCTCGGCGTCGATCAGCATCTTCCCGCGCACGCGCCCGTTGATCTGGATGATGATCTCGACCTGCTCCTCGCGCGTGAGATCCTCGCGGTAGCGCGGCCACTTTTCCTTCGCGAGGCCGCCCGAAAAGCCGAGCTTCTCCCAAAGTTCTTCGGCGATGTGAGGCGTCATCGGCGCAAGCATCAGCGCCAGGGCCGACAGCACGCGCTTCAGAATCAGCGGCGAGCAATCCTGATCGAGGGGCTCCTGCGCGGTCAGCTCGTTCACCAACTCCATGATCAGGGCGACCGACGTATTGAAGTGCCAGCGCGACTCGAAATCGTTGGTCACGCGCTTCAGCGTCTGATGGGTCTTACGGACGAGGATCTTTTCCTTCGGCGTGGCCTTCGCGATGTCGGTGGCCTGATCCAGATCGAAAGGCTCGGCCAGCAGCCGCGGCGCGTGCTTTTCCACGAGGCGGTAGACACGGTTCAGGAATCGGGCCGAGCCCTCAATTCCCTGCTCGCTCCACTCGAGGTCTTTTTCGGGCGGCGCCGCGAAGAGCGTGTACATCCGACCGGTGTCGCAGCCGTATTTGTCCGCCATCTCGATCGCGCCGACGAGGTTGCCCTTCGACTTCGACATCTTCGCGCCGTCCTTCAGCACCATGCCCTGCGAGAACAGGCGCTTCACCGGCTCGCGATGGTTGATGAGCCCGAGTTCGTTCATCACCTTGCAGAAAAAGCGCGAATAGATCAGGTGCAGGATCGCGTGTTCGACGCCACCGATGTACTGATCGATCTGGAACCAGTAGGCGGCCTTTTCTTTGCCGTAGGGCGCGTGGTCGTCGTGCGGATCCGTGTAGCGGTAGAAATACCACGACGAGTCGATGAACGTGTCCATCGTGTCGGTTTCGCGCTCGGCGGGGCCACCGCATTTCGGGCACGTGGTGTGCAGGAATTCCGGGACGCTGGCGAGCGGCGACTGGCCCTGGCCCGTCAGAGTCACGTTGTCGGGCAGGCGCACGGGTAGCTGATCGTCCGGAACGCCCACGATTCCGTCTTTCGGGCAGTACACCACCGGAATCGGAGTGCCCCAATAGCGCTGGCGCGAAATGCCCCAGTCCTTCAGGCGATAGGTTGTCTCACCTTTGCCGAATCCCTTTGCCTCGGCGTCCGCCGCCATTTTCGCAATTGCCTGCTCGGAGGTCAGTCCCGTGTAGGGCCCCGAATCGACGAGCCGTCCGTATTCCGTGTACGCTTCGCTCATGCGATCGTGGCGCAACGGAGCACCGCTCACCGGCTGAATCACGATCTTCACCGGCAGATGATATTTTTCGGCGAACTCGTAGTCGCGCTGGTCGTGCGCCGGCACAGCCATCACCGCGCCCGTGCCGTATTCCGCGAGGACGAAATTCGCTACCCAGATCGGCACGCGTTCGCCCGAAAACGGATTCAGCGCGAATCGCCCGGTGAAAAACCCTTCCTTCTCCGCTGTCGCGATGTCGGCCGCTTTCAAGCTCTTGGCTTGCATCGCCTTCAGCTGGGCTTCCATCGCCGAACTGCCGGGCACTCCGGCGAGGAGCTCCGCCACTTGCGGGTGAGCGGGCGACAGCAGCACCGCCGCGACCCCATAAATCGTGTCCACGCGCGTGGTGAACACCTCGATCGGTACAGTCGTCATCCCTGAGACTGCAAATCGCACACGCGTGCCGCGCGACTTCCCGATCCAGTTCTGCTGCATCACCAGAACGCGCTCCGGCCATCCCTCGACCAGCTCCGGAATACTCTCCAGCAGCGCGTCGGCGTACTTGGTGATGCGCAGGAACCACTGCTCGATTTCCTTCGATTCGACGGGGGTGGTGTCGTGCTGCCAGCAGAAGCCGTCGACTACTTGCTCGTTCGCGAGCACCGTCTGGCACTGCGGGCACCAGTTCACGCGGCTGCTCTTGCGGTAGGCCAGCCCGCGCTCGAGCATGCGCAGGAAGAACCACTGATTCCAGCGGTAGTATTCGGGCTCGCAGGTGGAGATTTCGCGCTGCCAGTCGTAGCTGAAGCCGAAGCGTTTACAGACCGCTTTCATCTGGGCGATGTTGGCGTTGGTCCACTCGCGCGGCGCTACGCCCCGCTTGATGGCGGCGTTCTCGGCGGGCAGGCCGAAGGCGTCCCATCCGATCGGGTGCAGGACGTTGAAGCCGCACATCCGCTTATAGCGGGCTACGGCGTCGCCGATGGTGTAATTCCGCATGTGGCCCATATGCAGCGTGCCGGAAGGGTACGGCAGCATTTCGAGCAGGTAATACTTTTCGCGCGAGGCGTCGTTGTCGATCGCGCGAAACGCGTCCTGCTCCTCCCACACTTTCTGCCACTTGGGCTCGATGCGCTGTGGATCGTAATCGCTCACTCTGCGGTCTCCCTGGGTCTCCGAAACTGTTGTGTGCGCCATCTGTTGCGTCGCTGCGCGTTTTTCTCCGCGCCCTGTGTGTCAGGCCTTCGCTCTGGTTCTTGCGCTGGTTCTGGCTTTGATTTTCGCCCGGGTTTTCGATTGGATGCGCTTGCGCCGCCGCAGCTTCATGCCGTCTCCGGCGCCCCGGACGGCGCGTCCCGTCAGCTTCCAGAGGGCAGCGACATTTCTGCGGTCGTCGCCTGGCTTGTCGATGGGCGTTTCCAAAATGAACGCCCGCCCCGCCAGCAGCGGATGTTTCAAGATTTCGCCGAACGCCTCGAGCCCGATCTTGCCTTTTCCGATGTGCTCGTGCCGGTCGACGCGCGACCCGAGCGCCACTTTGGAGTCGTTCATGTGAATCACGCGGACGCGGTCGAGGCCGACGACGGCGTCGATATGTTGGAGCGTGGCTTCGAGTCCCGCGGGCTTGCGGATATCCCAGCCGGCGCCGTGCAGGTGCGCCGTGTCGACGCAAATCCCCAGCGGCAGCTCGGGGCACGCTTCGATCACCGCCTTCAGTTCCTCGAATCGCGCGCCGAGTGAACTTCCCTGCCCCGCGGTGTTTTCGAGCAGAATCCGGAGATCGCCGAGAGAGGGTCCGCGAGCCGCTTGCTTCAGAGACTGCGCAATGGCCGCTACCCCGGCCTCGGCTGAGCTTTCGAGCCGGCACCCGGGATGCACCACCAGAAAATCAGCGCCAAGCGCGAGCCCGCGCACGATCTCCTGGTAAAACGCTTGCACCGACTGCGTCCGCAGCACGGGATTCGGCGACGCGAGGTTGATCAGATAGTTCGCGTGGATCACCAGCGGGCCGAGGCCGAGTTGCTTGCGGCGCGCGCGAAATCGCTCCGCCTCGGCTTCGGAAATGCGCGAGCTCCCGCGCGCCCACATTCGCGGGCTCGCCGAAAAGATTTGCAGCGCGTTGGCGCCCAGCTTGTGGGCCAGTTCGAGCGCGCCGGAAACGTCGCCGGCAATCGATGTGTGAATGCCGATGCGCAGGCTGCCGTCTTTCCAGGCGGGGATTTCGGGTGCGGGAGGCGGTTCGGGACGGTACTCGTCAGCCGCGTCGAAGGATTGGGCAATGCGGTGTTGTGTCTCTGACATTCCCTCAGGAGTCCGGCCGTACAGCAAATCCTGTACAGCAAATTTTATCGGAAACGCCGCGTCCGCGCAAACGACGCCGGATCGCCCGGCGAATAGCCTGACTGGCCGGGCGCGTTGTCCCAGCAGTAGAGCACGCGTCAGTGGGAGTCGGTGAACTTGAACGAGATCGCTTTGGATTCCTTGGGCGCGATCGTGACGGTTTGGTCGAGCGTGCCGAAGCGTTCGTGCCAGACTTCGATCGTGTACGTTCCCGGCGGGACATCCTTCAGTTCGAATGCGCCCGTTTCCGGCGTCACCTGGAAATACGGGTTATCGAAGACGAAGAGATACGCGCGCATCCAGGGGTGGATATTGCAGACCACGGGAATGGCGAGTTCCGGATGCGAGAATTTCGTCATGAAGGGCGGCGAGCCGGCCGCGAGCGAGCGGTTCCAGCTCTTGTTGTCGCGGGGGATCGGATGGACGTTGTGCGTTACGGGATCGGTGTTCTTGATTTCGAAAGGCTGATTGGTTCGAAGCGCCAAGATCCGCGGGATATACATGCAGGCCTTTTGGTCGAGGACCGCCGGATCGGTGGGCTGGTCGTATCGATATGGGCTGAGGCCGGATTTGATGTAGACGACGGCGTTTGCGAGTTGGCCACGGGGGCCGAGGACGACCACGGGCGGATAGACCGGCTTGGGGTTTGCTTGCACGCAGGCGGCCTCGGCGCTCATGTCGATTGCGCGGTATTCCGGGGGCTTTCCCTCGAATGTGACGGTGCCTGTGATCGTGCCTGCCGTGGCCGGATCGACTACGGCCGTCGGCTCGGGCGGAGCCGATTCCTCATTTTCTTTCTTGCTACAACCGGGGATTGCAAAACCAAGAATCATTGCCAACGCCAGGACAGCGGGCCGAATTTTCAAGAGGAGAAAATCCTTTCTGCTGCAACCCCTCGATCTTAACAAGACCGAAAGCCGTGTGCCACCGAGCGCGCAGAACGGTTGAAAGCTTCGGGCCGGCTTTGATTTATCATCCTCGCTGCGGAGGGAGCCTATGGAATCGTCTCGCGGCATATCGAAGGTCGCCATCATCACCGGCGCAGGGAGCGGCATCGGGAAATTCACTGCTATGGCGCTCGCGCGCGATGGCTACTCAGTTGTTCTCGCGGGGCGGCGCAAGGACGCGCTTGACGCGGTGGCGCGCGAAGTCGAGCAGACGGGTTCGCGCGTGCTCGTCGTGCCCACCGACGTTACCGAGCCCGCGTCCGTACGCGAGCTATTCGCGAAAACCAAGGAAGCTTTCGGGCGCCTCGATCTGCTCTTCAACAACGCGGGCGTCTCGATCGGCGGCACGCTCGAGGATCTTTCGTACGAGCGATGGAAGTCGGCGGTCGACACGAACCTTACCGGCACGTTCCTGTGCACGCAGGAGGCGTTCAAGATCATGAAGAGCCAGGACCCGCGCGGCGGCCGCATTATCAACAACGGCTCGATCTCGGCGCACGCTCCCCGCCCCAATTCCGCGCCTTACACCGCATCCAAGCACGGCGTCACCGGGCTTACAAAGTCCACGTCGCTCGACGGGCGAAAGTACGACATCGCTTGCGGCCAGATCGACATCGGCAACGCGGCGACCGACATGGCGGATCGCATGAAAAGGGGCGTTCCGCAAGCCAACGGCACCATCGCTCCCGAGGCCACGATGGATCCGGCCGACGTCGCACGCGCCGTGGTGTACATGGCGTCCCTGCCGCTCGATGCCAACGTGCAGTTCATGACCGTGATGGCGACGAAGATGCCGTTTATCGGGCGCGGTTAAGCAGCGACGTTAGGTTTCGCGCAAGCCGAGGCGGCGCGTATCTCGAATGGAATCAGTGCGCGACGGCTTAAGATCGGACACTAAACGGTTGCTAGGGTGGAACTGGTACTACCAGACTATTGCTGCCAACTCCCTTAAATACCACGATATAAGTGCAGGAAGACTGTGGTCGAGGCATCTGGACGCTTGTTCGACGCGCGCTTCAAGGCGTGCTGGAACACGTGTTCACGTCGGGGGACAAAATTGCCGATTCCACAGAAATCCAAATCAAACGGGACGATGAATGTCTGACTCCGCTCCAATCGCTCAAGTGACCGCCCGTGAGATTCCCGTCACGATCCAGGGATCGCAGATCGTCGAAGGAACCGATCGACGAGAGCTCTTCACCGAAACTGTAAAGACTGTTCTGGTTTTCGACAACGGCGCGGCCGTGAATCTGAAAGCGAGAGTCGCCGCGGGCCAGTCGCTGTTTCTCCGCAACGAACTTTCCGGCCGGGAAATTCTGTGCCGCGTGATCGAAGCCCCTCCCGCAGGACAAGAAGGCTGCACGGACCTCGAATTCACGATCCACGACCCGGATTTCTGGAGCGCTCAGTATGAAGAGCGCGGCGCCTCCGCAGAAGCACCCGAACCGCCGCCACCTCAGGCGCAAGAGGCGCCTGCGGCGGCGCCCCCGGCCGAAACGGCTCAGGCGGCAGAAGCTCGCGCAACCGCCGAGCCCTCCGCCGAAACCGGCGCACCGGAAACCACGGCGACGCCAGAGTCGCAAGCGCTGCCGTCGCCGTTGACGGTCTCGGGGACGAATGAGATTCCGGGCGCGTCGGCGCTGCTCGCACAGCCACCGGCAGAAACGCATGCCGATTCCGAAGGCGCGGCGCCGATCGATGACGCGAAAGATGCGGAACGATTGGCCGGAATCGTCGCGAAGTATGCCCGAGCCCTCGCCAAGCGCGCCTCGGAAAAAGGCGCGGCGAAGGAGGCGGAGGAACAACTTGCCGCCGATGGAGTCGCGTCCGACGGGGCGATCCCCGAGCCATCGGGCAAGCAGAAGGCGTTTTCGACGCTGGCATTTCGGATGCACGCGATCCGCGAACTCACGGTCAAGAAAAATCCCATCGCCCTCGGAATTGTCTCGTGCATCGTGATCGGGTCGGCGCTGGGCGTCGCCTGGGACGTAACGGGCATGCTCTATCCGAATCGCAAACCGATCCTCGGGGCCATCAGCATGAAGGCCGCGGCGGCGCCGTCCAAACCGAAGGTTGTAGCGGCGAAGCCTTCTCCCGGGAAGCCTGCTGGGAAAGCGGCAGCTACGCCCGCTCAAGCGGCGAAGGTTCAGCCGCCGACGCCGGCCGTGGCGCAAGTGCCCGCGGCACGGATCCAGAAGAATCCCACCGCAACGGCGGCTGAAGTGAGGCCCGTGCACGCGAACGGCGCCGAGAACTTCGCCGCAATGCCGGCGCCCGCAACCGGAGCGAACAACTCAGGCGGCAAGGACTTGGAAGATGGGCGCCATCGGATTGTGGGTCCGCAGGAATTGATTCCGGCGAAAATCGTATCGCAATTCCAGCCGAGCCTGCCGCCATGGGCAAAGGCTCTCGATCTTCAGGGAACGGTGAAGCTCGACGCGGTGATCGACGAAAAAGGAAATCTGAAAGCGATGAAGGTTTTGTCCGGCCCGCGCGCGCTGGAGAGCGCCGCCGAATCCGCCGTGGGCCTCTGGATTTTCGCGCCGGCGATTTCCTCCGGCAGGCCCGTACCGACGCACATGATCATCACAGTGGAATTTCAGCGGTAGTTCCCTCGCCTCGTCACGGATCGACGATCAATTGCCCTTTCATTTTGTCATGCCCGAAGCCGCAGAACTTCGCGCATTTGAAATCGTACGTTCCGGGTTCCTGAGCCACGAAGTCGAGCACCTGGTCGACACCCTTCTTGACCTTGCCGTTTTCGTCGGGCCGGTCGAATAGCAACCCGGGCATGCTCTTGTCGGTGGCTCCCTCGGGATAGAGATCCAGCTTCACGCCATGGGTCGCGTCCTCCGAATGGACGCGCAATTCGACGTGCGTTCCCTTCTTGACGTGGATTTCAGTCGGCATGAACTCGTATTTCTTCGCCGAAATCTCGATCACCTGCGGGGCGGTTTGGTCGCCCGGCGCCTGGGCGAAAGCAGCCCAGTAGGCAAGCATCGAGATGCCCAGCAGAGCTGCGGCAGAGAGAAGAACCTTGCGCACGATACCTCCGGAAATGATCCTGATTTGCTGCACGTTGGATGCGCCGGAACGATTGACGTTGCCTCCGGCTCACGTAGCGAACCGACGGGGGCACCTCGTGCTGGAGCGTGCCCCATGAATGTATTGCTCGAGTCGTCGGAGTCGCCTGATGGGCTAAAGAGTCTTTGTGGCGACCGCCTTCGGGAACTTCAAGAGCTGAAGCCTGTGAAGAATTTGCGGGCTTTATGTCGCGGCTGAAAGCCGCGACCCACAAAGACTCGGTCGTTGCCAGACAGATTCTGAAGCCTTCTGTT
>DATJRU010000048.1:0-4927 GCA_035504455.1 Vulcanimicrobiaceae bacterium | reverse complement strand
CCCGGCGAACACCATGATGGCCGCGTCGCGCGTCTCGCGGTCGGTGACGCGCAGGCCGCTGATGAAGCGGCTCTCGATGCCCATGCGCGCGAGGGTCGCGGTGAAAATTCTGCCGCCGCCGTGGATCACCAGAATCTCGTGGCCGGCCCGCGCCAGTTCGGTGATCTGCCGCGCGAGCGAGTGGACGTCTTCGTCGCGTTCGAGCAGCGCACCTGCAATCTTGATGACCATCCTCATAGCAATCCCGCCGTTTCCGGATACCCGCGCATCCCATTCAGATTTTGTACCGCTTGCCCCGCCGCGCCTTTCCCAAGGTTGTCGAGGCATGAAACGACGATCAGCCGCTCGCCCGAAGGATCAAGCGCGAAGCCAATGTCGCAAAAATTCGTGTGAGCCACGTGCTGCAGCTCCGGCAAACTTCCCGCCGGCATCACGCGCACCATCGGCTTTCCGGCGTAAAACTTACGAAAGAGCGATTCCACTTCGTCGAGCTTGCGGACCGGATCGAGCCAGACGTAGAGCGTCGAGAGAATTCCGCGATCGACCGGCAGCAGGTGCGTGGTAAACACGAAATCCTTCGATGCCAGCCCGAGATGATCGGATACTTCCGGCGTGTGCCGGTGCATGAAAAGACCGTAGGCGCGGAAATTTTCGTTTACCTCGACGAACTGCATCTCGCGCTTGGCCTCTTTGCCTGCGCCGGTTGCGCCGGATTTGCAGTCGCAGACGATGCCGCGCGAGGAGTTGATCCAGCCCGCGTCGATCAGAGGTTTCAAGCCAAGGATCACGGATGTCGGGTAGCATCCGGGATTTCCGATGACGCGCGCCTCTGGCAGGGCGTCGGCGTACAGTTCGGGCAGGCCGTAGACCGCCTCCGCGAGAATCTTGGCGTCCGGGGGCGGAAGCTTGTACCACTTCGCGAACGTTTCCGGCTCGCGAAAGCGGAATGCGCCGCTCAGGTCGACGATCTTCAGCGCGGGATTCGCTGCGAGCAGCTGCGGCACGAGCTCCAGCGACGCCTCGTGGGGCGTCGAGAGAAACACGACTTCCGCGCCGCTCCCCGCCACGGCTTCAACCGAAAGCGTCTTGCAGGGAGCATCGCCCCACCCGCGCAGCTGCGGGAAAAGCTCCGCGAGACAGCGGACGTGCGCGTGGCTCTCCCGCAGAAAGAAGGTTGGTTTTTCGATGTGTGGGTGCCGCAGCAGGAGCCGGGCCAGCTCGAATCCCGCGTAGCCCGTAACCCCGACGACGGCGACCCGCGTCGGGTCGGTCATCGGAGCATTTCCTCCACGCGCTTGCGGATGCCGTTGCAGGCGCTCCGCGAGGAACAGATGACGAGAACGGTGTCGTCGCCCGCGAGAGTGCCGGCCACTTCCTTCCAGTGCTCCGAGTCGACCGCCGCGGCCAGAGGGTGCGCGCCGCCGGGCGGCGTTTTCAGCACAAGCATGTTCTGCGCCGGGCGAATGTCGAGCAGGTATTCCTTCAGGGCCCGCGCCAGGGCGGGAAGCGGCGTCGCTTCCTGCGTGGTGGCGGAGGCAAGCGGCCGGTAGCCGGAGGACGTCTTGACGAGGCGCAGCTCGCGCAGGTCGCGCGAGAGCGTTGCCTGCGTCACCCGCACGCCGAGATGGCCGAGCTGGCGGCGCAGTTCATCTTGGCTCGCCACGGCCTGACCGTTGAGCAGTTTCAGGATCTGCCCTTGCCGGAATCGTTTTTGGACGCCCATTGTGCTTGCGATGCTTGAATATGCATCCGCCTGCATAATCATACAACGTGGCGCATGCGTGTCAAGCATTCTCTGCAATTGATGCGCCACATTGCTTTTGGAATGCAGAACATTGTGCGAAGCGAAGTCGCGGCGAAATCGTTCGCACCTTAGGACGGGAACAGGACCGGCGAATTGCTGCGATAAAGGACGCGCCGATTAGCGTACGTTGTCGACGACGTAGAGGTCGGATGCGTAGAGCGGCGTCGCGTACGCGTAATACTTCAAGTCGGGCGTCACGACGATCGTGTGAGAAAAACCGACCAGTGCGCGAATCGGCGCGTTAACGCGTTTCCACTCCCGGCGATGGCCGCTGGACAAGTCGATGAGCGTAAAGATGAGCGCGCGCTCGGTTGTTTCCATTACGAGCAACGACTTTCCTCCGTCGGCAAAACGCACCGGATACTCAGTCTCGAGACTTCCCTTTACCGGTGTGCTTTCCGGATTGCCGACGCGATAGGTGACGAGGCCGCCTCGCTCAACATGCAACGCCACGACCTCGCCGTCGGGTGAAAGTACGGGGCTCGATTGTGGAGTGTGCGCCGCGACCAGCGTCGGCAAACCGCCTGCAATACGCTGGACATAGACGTTCCAATCGCCCGACTCGGTTTGCCCTTCATACACCACGGTGTCCCCGCCGTCCGACCAATTCGGAGGTGCGAAACGGTTGAGTCCCGGTGTCGGCAATGTTTTGGTTTCTCCCGGCCCGAGAGGCTGAACCTGCAAGGCCCGAGACTTATGGCTCGTCGTCAGTAGCCACTTTCCATCAGGCGAAGCCACGTAAATTCCGGCACCCAGTCCCACGGCCGGCGAGCCGTCGGTCGGCCGGTAGTAACCCTGAGAATCATTCGCAGTGCCGTAAACCTCACCCGCCTCGCTGAAGGAAACAATGCGCCCGTCGGAACTGATGCCGGTTGGATTGGTGTCATCCAGCCAGGAATAGGCGTGCTCCGCTTTGTCTCCCGGGAAAAATCCGATCATCTGGCGGCGCCAGGTTTCATGTGACAACAGAACGCGCCCATCCTTGTCAATGTCGTGCAGCCGAAGATAAGGCATGGTGAGAATCGATCGCGTTCTTCCGGATAAGGTCGCGGCGAAAATGGTATCCGCCCAGCCGGAGCTTGCAGTTCCCGCCCACCAAACTTCGCTGCCGTTGGGGCTCCAGGCGAGCCCCTCCAGGCTGGTTTCGAATTGCGAAAGCGCCGTGCGTTTGCCGCTCAGGTCGGTGACTTCGACGGTTCCCGTATCGTCGCCGACGGTTGGATGGTTCTCGTACGCGATCATTTTGCCGTCGGGCGAAAACCTCGGATGACCGAACCATCCTGAATTCTGTTGGAGGATCACGTGGCCTGGCGGATATTCGAGTCGTGGGCCTGCTGCGGTAATCAAGGAGACGAGCAGTTGCGTGCCTTGGGGATCCCAGTCGGCGAACGCGACATGCTCGGCAAGGTCCCGCGGAGCTCCACCGGCGAGGCTGACCGTCGCAAGCGTGCCTCCGCAATCGGCAATGAACACCGGCTCGCAATTCAGCAGCACGGCCAATTCATCCGAAGACGAGATCGAGGCGACGGCTGCAGACGGGATTCCGAGCAGCCGAGACTCCGGGCTTCCGACGCGGGCGATCGACAGCTGGGGCAAATCCCCTTCCCAGGCGCCGGAATAGACGATGGTCTGTCCGTCGCGGGAGAAGCGCGCGCTCTGAAGCGTTCCCACGCGGTAGGTGACATTTGTGAAACGCGGCTGGGGGCGTTCCCGGCTGCTCAAGAGGAACGCAGCACCCGCAGCAAGCGCGCAAAGGACCGCGATAGCCAACGGAATCAGCGCAGCCACGCCTTTCTTTGCCTGTGCAGTCGACGCCGGTGCGACCTGCCCGAGCCCATCGGAAATCCACTTCAATTCCAGGCGTACGTCGCGCGCCGACTGGAAGCGGTCGTCCGGGTTCTTCTCCAGGCACGTGTTGACGACGCGCTCGAGCGCCGGCGGGCTGAGCGGCTGGAGAGCGGAAAGCGGCTCGGGGGCTTTTTCAAGAATGGCGCTGGCGATGCTGATCTGGCTCTGGCCATCGAAGGGCCGCTTGCCGCTCGCGCATTCGTAGAGAACCACGCCCAAGGCGAAAATGTCGGAGCGAACGTCGGCGGGCTTGCCTTCGATCTGCTCGGGCGACATGTACTGGATCGTGCCGATAACGGCGCCCGCGGTGGTCAGCGGAGACATTGGGCTGCCGCCGGTAAGCGTCTTCGCGGTCGATAATAACAACCCATCATTCTTTCCGTCAGCCGCTTCGACGGCGGCCTTCGCGAGGCCGAAGTCCATCAGCTTGACGCCGCTCTTGGTCAGCATCATGTTTGCCGGCTTCAAATCGCGGTGAATGATGCCAGCGCGATGGGCAACTTCGAGCGCTTCGCAAATTTCCGCGCCGATTCGGAGCGTTTCCTTCGGGGGCAGCGGGCCTTTCTTCAGCCGATCGGCGAGCGATTGCCCCTCGAGAAATTCCATCACCAGGAAATCGATACCGTCCTGGTGTCCAACATCGTGGAGCGTGCAAATTCGCGCGTGGTTCAGCGAAGAAATCGAGCGCGCTTCACGCTCGAAGCGTTCTCTGAATCCCGGCGAGGAGAGATGCTGCGGCAGCACTTTAATCGCAACGTCGCGGCCGAGGCGGGTGTCAACGGCGCGATACACTTCGCCCATTCCGCCCGCGCCAATCGCAGCGGTAATCTCGTAGGGACCTACCTTGGAACCAGGTGATAAGGGCATGGAGTAGCCTGGATTCTACAGTAGAAATGAGCGCGGCGATCATTCGTGCTGACTTCCACCGCTTGATCTCAATTTCACGGCGCCGAGCGTCGGCGAGGGAATTGAATTGTTCCTGATAAACGAGCTCCCATGGACCTCGGCCGCGCGTTGCGAGGTTGTGACCGCGTTGATGCTCTGACATGCGTCGAATGAGGTCGTTGATCGAGCCGACGTAGAAGCGATACGTCTTCTTGCTTTGCAGAATGTAGAGCGTTGCCACAGAGGAAACGTATGGTAGGCCCGTGCGGGCTCGAACCGCAGACCTCCACCGTGTCAAGGTGGCGCTCTAGCCAACTGAGCTACGGGCCTTCCGACAGAACGTCATTCTAGCACACGCCATCGGGCATGTATTCGCGCGGGCCCGCCATT
>DATJRU010000047.1:0-27417 GCA_035504455.1 Vulcanimicrobiaceae bacterium | reverse complement strand
GCGATCCGCTTCCCGATTCTCCGCAATTCGCGCACGATGCGGCCTTCGACCGCGGCGATCGGCGGTTCCGCGGTTCGCACCAGGAATACGCTCGCCAGGCGCACGCGCAGCAGCGGCTGCCCGACAATGCGCGGCTCGAGCGCGCTGATGTATGCGGCAATATCCGGCAGTTCCGGCATGGCTGATTTCTGGCCTCCTCGCCGCGACTTCTCAGATCCTATTTCATATGGCGAATGCTACGCGAAGACTCGCGCGGATTCCCTGCCCGCCGGTCTTCGTTGACACGGTCCGCGGGCGTTATCTGGTACATCAAGTACCCACGGAACAACCGAACCGCTCATTTGGCCTCCCGATATAATTGACACTTACCTCTCGGAGGCCCCTGTGAAGAAGCTGAAGGTCGTTTTGTCGATCCCCGGCGAAACGACATACTTGCGTGCGCAAACCGCGGCGGCGCAAGCCGCAGCAGACCGTCTCGAAGTCGATCTCAAAGTCATCGTCGCGCAAATGGACGCGGTAGCTCAAGGCCAACAGCTTTTGAACTTCGTCCAATCGCGGGCCGATTCGCGCCCGGACGCGATCATCATGGAGCCGGTGAGCGCCGCCGGACTGCCGCGCGTCGCCGAGGCGGCGGTAGCAGCAGGCATCGGATGGGTAGTCAGCAACGCGCACGTGGACTACATTGGCGCGCTTCGCAAGAGCAACAAGGTCCCCGTATTCCAAATTTCGCAGGACCACATGGAAGTGGGGCAACTTCAGGGGAAGCAGATCGGGGCGCTCTTGCCGAACGGCGGCTCGGTTCTCTACCTGCGAGGCCCGGCGATGAGCTGGTGGGCCACGAAACGGACCGAGGGCGTGGAACGCTCGAAACCCCGGAACGCCGAAATCAAAAGCCTCAAGGTGCTGTCGTCGACCGCGGAGGGCGCGCGCAGCGCGGTGTGCTCGTGGCTCGATCTCACCAAGCAGCGGCCGGAAGGCACTCAGCTGATCGTCTCGCAGAACACGGATTTCCTCACCGGCGCCGCGAAGGCTTTCGAGGCGGCTACCTCCGCTACCGATCGCGCGAAGTGGCTCGCTGTGCCGCGAACCGGCGTCGGCGTTGCCGACCGCAGCAAGCCGCTCGTCGACCAGGGCGTGCTCGCGGCCGCAGTCGTCACATCGTTGACGCTCGACAGAGCCGTTGAAATGCTGGCCCGCGCGATGAGGGATGGCTCGCAGCCGCCCGAGCACACTTTTGTCGAGGCCTATTCCTATCCGGGCCTCGAACAGCTCGCCAAGAAGACAGCCGAAGTGGCGGTTGCCGTCCGCTGATCGCGTTTGCAACCTGCCGATGGGCAATCAGCACGCCGTTCGCTCGCGCATTGGCTGTTGAACGGGGCTCGGAAACAGCCCATTCGCCCGGAAAAGGCCGTCAAAGCGGATATGCTATACTTTTCGTAGCCGAGGGGGCGGAAAGAGGCGGTATGGAACCATCCAAGCTGGTGAAGTCTTCGGGGTCGGCTGCTCGTGGTATCGGGCTTTTCGTGCTGGTGCTGGCGGTTTCGGCGATTCTGGGCGGTTTTTACGGCCCGGCCGCGACAGCAACGTCCGCGGGATCTCCCACCTCGGACGATTTGCAGGATTCGGTAAAGAGCTTCACGCACGTTCTCTCGGTGGTGCAGCGGAACTACGCCGATCCGGTCGACACGGATAAGGTGATCTACGACGGCGCGATTCCTGGCATGCTGCACGTCCTCGACCCGCACTCGAATTTCTTCGATCCCAAGCAATACGCCCTCTTCCGCGAAGAGCAGGAGGGGAAATATTACGGCGTCGGCATGATCGTCGAGCAGCGCGACAACCAAACCGTCGTGCAAGCTCCGTTCGTGAATTCGCCCGCGTATAAGGCCGGCATCCGGCCCGGCGATACGATTCTCAAAGTCGACGGCAAACTCTGCACCGGGCTCACCACGAATCAGGTGGCCGACATGCTCAAGGGCGCCAAGGGAACGCCGGTTCATATTTCGCTCGGCCGCGAAGGCTGGGACAAGCCGATCGAAGTGACTGTGGTCCGCGACGAAATTCCCCGCCCTGGCGTCGAGTACTCCGAGATGGCCAAGCCGGGAATCGGGTACGTACATGTTTCCACATTCAACGAAACCACCGACGACGATCTGAAGGCCGCGCTGAAACAACTGGATTGGTCGAAGCTCGATGGCCTGGTGATCGACCTGCGCGACAACGGCGGCGGGCTTTTGAATCAGGCCGTCGGAATGGCCGATCTTTTCCTCGACAAGAATGAGCTCGTGGTTTCGCATCGCGGGCGGTCGTCCCCGGAGCGGCCCTATTACGCTGTGGAGGGAAATCAGGGCATTGACGTTCCCCTGGTGGTGCTCGTCAACAGCGGCAGCGCCTCGGCCTCCGAAATCGTTTCGGGCGCGATTCAGGATCACGACCGCGGCCTGATCGTGGGCGAAACCACTTTCGGCAAAGGTCTCGTGCAGACGCAGTTCCCGCTGAGCGAAGACACCGCGCTGCTGCTTACCACGGCGCGCTACTACACGCCGAGCGGCCGTCTGATTCAGCGCAACTACAAAAACGTGACGCTCTACGACTATCACTACAATCCGCAGCGGCCGTCGAAGCCCGACGTGAAGCTCACCGACACGGGCCGGCAAGTGTACGGCGAGGGCGGCATCACTCCGGACGTGGTCGTGGCGGCGCCGAAGGCGGACCCGTTCCAGGAGCTGGTCGAGGAACGCGGGGTTCTCTATCCGCTTCCGGCGGGAGTGGGCGATTTCGCCCGCTACTATCTCGGCGAGAATCGGCAAGTCACCAAGGATTTCCAGGTCGACGACGCGGTGCTGGCCGACTTCCAGAAATATCTCACGCAGCAGCACATTTCGTTCACTCAGGACGAGATTCAACAGAATGCGCCGTGGCTGAAGTGGGAAATCAAGCGCGAGATCTTTACCACGGTGTTCGGCCTGGATGCGGGCTACAAGGTCCAGCTCGACAACGATCCGCAACTCCAGAGAGCGATCGAGTCGCTGCCGCAAGCAAAGGCCCTGTACGCAACGGCGCGCAAAGTCGTGGCTCAGCGCGAGAACAGCACCGACATCGGGAATCCCAACCCATAGGCGGGGACGGCTGGCTTAGGGTTTGGTTGAGGCGGGCGTTGGGAGCGGGAGTGGCGCCCGCGCTGCCAGCTCCATGAGCGCGAGCTTAATGCCGTTCGCATCGGGGGAGTTCGGCGTCAGCTTCAGGTACTCGCGAAGTTGAGCGGCCTGCCCGTTCCAATCTTTTCTCGCTTTGTAAATCTGCGCCATCAGCAGGTGGACCTGCGCCAGGCGGCGCCACTTGTCCAGGGTGACAGAATTCTGGGCGTCCTTGAGCGCTTTCTCCAAATCTCCAAGGTGATACGCCGCGTCTGCCGCGTAGTAGAAGGAATAGGCGTTCCCCGCCGGATCGAGCGTGAGCGCGCTGCCCGATAGGATCGAGACTTCCTTCCAGTTCTCCTCGGTCGCGGCAAAGTCGGCCAGGCAAAGATAGGGCGCTACGTAATTGGGATCGACGCTGCGCGCTTCGGAGCAGGCGTTGCGTCCGTCGTCACGCTTGTTTTCCGCTTCCAGCACCTGCCCCAGGACCACCAGCGCGGCGGCGTAGTTCGGGTACAGGCGGATCGCGCTGCGCTCGTGTTCCTCAGCGTCGCTCAGTTTCTTGTCTTTTAGCGCGCCGCAGCCCTTTTGGTATTCGCTCGACGCTTTCCCCGGCACCGCGAGCCTCGCGACGCTCACCGTGGGGCTGTGCGACGACCATTCCGTCCAGGAATTGCAAGCTTCCGCGGACACGAGCCAGGTGGTGTCCATGGGAGCCATGGATAAGGGTAGCCCCTCCATGGCCAATGCATCGGTCGTGGACAACCCTCCTGCGGGTGTCGTCGATCCGTTGCTTGCGCTTGAAAATAACGTGGGATTGGTGCTGGGGGGGGCGCTGGGTCTGCTGCTCTGTCCTGTTGCTGGCCGCGTGTTGAGCGCGACCGCTAGCACGCCCACAAGCGCCGGAAACAACGACGCCCGCAATGCAGCCGACACACTGAAGCGCTTGGCTCGACGCAACGGGATCGCTGCGCCAACAGGAAGCCCGGCTTGGCTCCCGGCAGACGGCATGGCGGCATAGTAATCCACTTGCCGGGCCGCGGCGCAACTTAATTTGTAAAATTGCCAAGCGAGGTGAAACGGACTTCGGGTCTAGGGTACGTCCGGGGGCCCGTGTCTACGGGCCACGCCCGAAGAGAACGGCCCGTCGAGCCATAGCTCGCGCAGTTGGAGCCCTCCGCCATGCGGCTACGGCGCGGCAGCCTTCTCTCGCTGGCGCGAGGGAAGGCTGGTGGACGGCAGGGGATTCGAACCCCCGACCCCCGCGTTGCGAACGCGATGCTCTCCCAACTGAGCTAGCCGCCCACTGTTACGCAAAATCCGACGACCGGAACCACTTCCACTATAACGCGCCGGCTTGCGGTAATTCAACGACCGATGTGGGCCTCGTGAGGTTCGCCCTCGGCTTAACTCTTTGAAAGCAGCGATACTTCCGCGCCTACGACAAGCACCGCGTGCGCATCCTGCACCGCAGCGCGACGAGCGCCAGCAGTCCGACGCCAATCAAGTATAGTCCGCCAGGCTCCGGCACATCCGGCCCATCGGCTGTAATCGTAAGCAGCCCGTAGACGCCGGGAACGAATGTGATCGTGTCGCCGGAGATGATGATCGGGGAATATTGCGAAACGCCTGCGAAAGAATCCCCGTCGCAATAGGTGCCGCATTCCACCGCATACTGATATCCGTCCACAATTCCATCTCCCGTATACGGGATATCGAAAATGATCGTAGACGGCAGCGTTCCGAGACTCCCCCAGTCCACGTTCGCATCCACCCAGTAATCGACTGTGCCTTCGATCGGCTCCGTTTTTACGCCCGAAATTGTCGATGGGAGAGACCAACTCAAGTTTTCGACCGTAAAATCATCGGTGGTGATACCGTCGGCTTTGGCCGGATGGACCAACAAGAGCAAGAGCGCGAGCCCACCAATTACCCTCAGTAGCATTTTTCTTCCCCTTCAAGATACTGATTTGCCCACCTAAACTCGGATGCGTATAAGAACGGAGCCCAAGGTGTGTTCTTCTCGCACGTGCATTACCATGTTCTACGCACTTTTCGGCGATTGATCGTAGAACAGCGGACCAGACGAAGGAGCAGCGAAACCACTGCGCTTCCTTCACCGAGCAGGCGATGTACGAGATCTGGGGGGACACTGCACTTCAACAAAAGGGAGAAATTCTTTCCCGGCGCGCAAATTCAAGAATCGCCCGGCACAGAAGAGCGCCGTGCCTGAATTTATGCGGCTGCCGCTGACAGGCGAGCGAACACGACTTGGAGGCCGCTTCGAGCAACACGACTCAAGAATCACGCGTCATGATGTTGGCGGCTTCGCGTAAGAAGGGGCAGGAGCCTTGCCGGTCGCATAAAGTCGTCGAGTAGGGAAAGAAGGTCTCGGGGTGTGCGATCGGTCCCCGCTCGACAACGTCTGCACTTCACGACCGGCAAAGCTCCCGTTCGTCGTGTAGTGAAGCCAGCGTATCGGCTGGCCGCCGTGGCAACAATCCAGTAGTTAACTGATTCATACTGGGTGAAACCCTGTAGGCCGAGCGTACCGTGGACGCCCGTCTCGAAGCGGGCCAATTTGGACCTAACCGCCTAATCTCATTAGCTTTAGCATTTTCCCTGGCCCCAGGCGCTTTCAATTGCAGGCGCCAGGTGCTAGCCTTTCCAGGGGTATTACTTGGCAATCAAGCTTATCGCGACGGACATCGATGGAACCCTGCTCGACAGCACCGGCCAACTGCCGGAAGCAAACGCTCTAGCCCTAAAAGAGGCAGCCGACCGGGGGATCGAAGTCGTCATCGTTACGGGCCGCCGGTTTCACGCAGCCCGCTCGATTGCGGCTACGCTTCCCTTTGCTCCGCACCTGATCGTCAGCAATGGCGCCCTGGTGAAATCCAGCTCCGGCGAGACGCACCAGCGTTCCCTGCTGCCCCTCGAGACAGCCCGCCGCGTGATCGCGGCGACCGGCGAGTTTCGCCCGTACCAGGGCGTGATCTTCGATCGCCCGGACACGCGCCAGGTGATCTTCGAGCGTATCGACTGGGATGGCCCGTTCATGGGCCCGTATCTGCGCCGCCACAGGCATCAGGTGGCTGAAGTCGACCCGCTGGCGGCCTGCCTCGACACGGAAGATCCCGTCGAGATCATGTTCATCGGCGGGTGCGAGGTGATCCGCGCCGCCCACCGCATGCTGGCCGCGCACGAACACAGCAGCCTCTACACGCTCGCGCTCACCGAATACGAAGTCCGCGGCATGTCCATGATGGACGTGCTGCAGCGCGGCGTGACAAAAGGCACGGCGCTCGCCGAATGGGCGCGCCACCGCGGCATCGCGCCCGACGAAGTGATGGCCATCGGTGACAACTGGAACGACCGCGAAATGCTCGAATTCGCGGGAACGCCCGTCGTGATGGGCAACGCCGTACCCGAGTTGAAATCGCTCGGCTGGCGGGTTACCCTCTCGAACGACGACTGCGGGGTGGCAGCCGCCGTTCGATTTTATGCGCTCGACGGAGCGCAGTGAGCCGACCGGGAAAAGGGGGAATGAGATGAAGGGTTTGACTGCGATTGTGAGTGGATTGCTGTGTGCCACGGGATTGCTCTTCGTGACGGCAACGAAGGCCAAGCAAGGCCCGCCGACGTCCAACAAGCCCGCCACAATTACTTCCACGCTCGATTTTCAACTCACCATCGAGGAACACGAAATCGAAGGCCTGGCGGACGCCATGCCGGAGGACAAGTATTCATTCGCTCCGACGAATGGCGAGTTCAAGGGCGTGCGCACATTCGCGCAAGAAGTGAAGCACATCGCAACGGTGAATGACCGCTTCTTCGGGGCGATTATCGGCCAGGCGCCGGCCACGCCGCCATCGCAGTTCGAGGCCGAAAACGGCCCGGATTCCGTACAGACGAAGGCCCAGATCATGCAGTACCTGAAAGATTCCTTCGCTCTCGGGCACAAGGCCATCGCGACAATCAACGCCGACAACGCGTTTGTCGCAATGGAAAAGCCCGCGACGCCCTTCCTGCGGACGCCCGCCGCGACGGTGATTTTCGCTTGCGCACACGCGATGGATCATTACGGCCAGATGGTCGAGTATCTGCGCGACAATGGCATCGTGCCTCCGGCGAGCCGCCAGCGTCCTCCGGCCAATCCCGCGGGGCAGTCGGGACAGAAATAACAGCGAACGACCTAGCGAGATGATCTCCAGGCCTTTTTTCGGCGCGATGCTGCTGGCGGGCGTCGCTGCGGCGGTCGCCGCTCCGGCGGCTCGCGCCGATTACGCCGTACTCCGCAACGGAATGCGGCTCCACATCACCGGCTACCAGCAGCAGGGCGACCACGTCGAGCTCACCGTGCAGGGCGGCACGGTCGAAATCTCATCCGCCGAGCTGATCGACGTCGAACCGGAAGACCAGTTCCCCGCTCCGCCGCCCGCCGATGTCGATTTCGGCGTCCGCTACTCGAAGCTGATTCACGCAGCCGCGGAAAAGCACGGCGTAGACGAGAAACTCATCGCCCAGGTGATCGCGGCCGAGTCCAATTTCGACGCGAAGGCCGTCTCGCGAAAGCGGGCGCTCGGCCTGATGCAGCTCCTGCGCGAAACCGCCGCCCGCTACGACGTGGTCAACGTCTTCGATCCCGCGCAGAATATCGACGCGGGAACGCACTACCTCAAGGACCTGCTGGCGCGTTACCGCGGCAATCTTTCCCTCGCGCTCGCCGCCTACAACGCCGGGCCCGAAATGGTCGACCGCTACGGCGGCATTCCGCCGTTCCCCGAAACGCAGAATTACGTCCGCGAAATCACGTCAAAGCTTTCACTCTCAGCTTCCGGCAAGTAACCGCAAGCCACTGACCAGGGGCGAAACCCTGCCCGCTCTAAGGCATACCGCCAGCGGTTTTCAGCACTTCCGCGTATTCATACATGCCTTACGGGCTGCTAGCCTGTCGTGTGATGCGGCAAAGGGCAAAAAGCGGAGGGATCGCCATGAGCAACATGCAAAGACTAGGCATTGCCGCCGGCAGCTTCTACTTGCTTCTTTGCGTGGCACTCGCGCCGTATGCACTCCATGCCGCAAGGCAAGATACAGCTGCTGACCAGAACACAACCGCCAAGCAGTATCTGAAAGCGGCGGCGCAGGACACAAAGGACGCGGCCAAGAATGCCGCGACCGCCACGAAAAAAGAAAGCAGAAAGGCCGTAAACAAATCTGCGAGGGCTACGAAGCACGCCGCGCAAAAAGTTCAGGACAAGACGCAGCCGCCTGATTAAACAGCATCACCGCCCTTCGGATTCCTTCGAGCGTCCGGCAGCGCTAGAATCGTCTTGGGTGCCAGATGAAGCATTCCGTTCGATTCACCCTATTGGCCATCGCCGTTTTCCTGGCGCTGTCCGCCCGCCCTTCGCTTTCAGCGCAAGATCAAGGGAAGCATCCGAATTTCTTTCCTCCGGAACTACTGACGGCCTCCGACATCGTCTACCCGATCAACAGCGGCGCGGCCGGAGTTGTCGTTGTCGCGGTCGATCTCGATGGCGCCGGCAGGATCAAGTCGACCGACACGGTGCGCGACATTCCTTCGCTCACGTCGCCGATCCTGCTCGCTATTCCCAAGTGGACGTTCAAGCCCGCAACGCTCGACGGCAAGGGAGTCGACTCCACGATCCTGGTGAGCGTGGTCTTCAATCCCAGCGATTACCGGCTAACGGGTAGCGACACTCCAGCGCTTGGGAGGCGAATGGAAGCCGTGCCGCAGGACGCGAGCGGCTTCCTGCCGCCAAAGACGGTATCTTCCTCGTGGGCGGAGTATCCGATCGACAGCGTGGCGCAGGGCGCGGTGGTCTTGAACGTTCGAGTGAATCGCGAGGGCCGCGTGACACGCGTGACGGCCCCCTGGGGACCATTCTTGACGAAAACCTCGATACAAGCTGTACGGAGGTGGACGTTCGAGCCCGCAAAGCTGAACGGAGATCCAATAGGCGCGGACGTAGCGATCGCTTACGTCTACCGCCCGCCCAACATCGCTGTTCCCGTGCGGCCTTACCGGCCCACGCCGCCGTAGCCTGCGGCCGAAAACCTATCGTTTACTGAGTGGCTGTTTTTTCACCGAGCCGCCGCATGCGCTCCTGCAGCTTCTTGCGGAGCGGGGCGGGCGCATTGGGATTGAATGCGACGAGATACCACAGCGGCTGCGAACGATCGCGGCTGAGCCGCGCCAGCGTCGAAGCGTCGCTATTGGGATGCCGCGCGATATTCTCGCGGATTGCCGAGTATGGATGGTGCGAAAGCCGCCCAAGCGTCTTCGCCGTCACTTTTGGGTGCTCGCTGATCAGGCGCAGCAAGTAGTAGTCTTCCTTGGGCGCCTGACGCGACAGTTGGTCAAGCGCGTCGGGACGCACCTCCGAGCTGAGGACCGTGCCGACTTTTTCGTCCCAGCCGGGATTGATGCGGTTGAGTTCTTGTGTGCGTTCGTGGATCAACTGCTCGATCACGCGCCGTTCCTGGTCCAGGCGCGAGGCCGGCAGAGCGCTGTGCTCGACGGAATCGAGCACGCGCAACAGATGCTGCCTTTCACCGAAAACAATTTGTGAAGTACGCACCGTTTTCCCCTTCCCTGCATTTCGAACCAAATCAGAACGTCTCATATCTCCATCACCCCATAAAATTCACGCGCCGCGGAACCTGGCCAATCGGAACTTCGCGAGAGGTTGGCCTGAGCGGCTGCGATCTCGAACTCGACGCCTCGCATGGGCCCTGAGCCGATCGGAAAGTACGGACAGTATAAACCGAAAGGCGCAGTGTACCCATTTGAAACTCTAATCGCGACGCGGGCCATCGCGCAAGTTTCGCGGAGCCCGCTCGCCACCAAGGCTTCTGATGACGCCGCGATTATCCAGCGCGCGACATTCGCGAGTAAAGCGAACCGCAAGCTCTGTGTTCCAAGCCGCGCAACAGATAGTTCTAGAACTAGGTTCCTCTCTCGGGACTGGCAAACTCATTTCGGCGTCGTCGGGTTGGGCGCCGAAACCGTTTGCGGTATGTCGTTCACGGCCACGCGGCGCTGGAATCTCCAGTGGCCGTTTTCGCGAACGAGCGTGTCGTCGTAGTGGCCGCCCATCGCTGGTGTGGGCCGGTGGTCGGCGCCCGTCATGACGAAAACCCAGCGCGACCAGGCAGTTGCAGTGTCGCCGTGCACGTCGATGATGAAATTCGTAAGAATGTGAAACGTCGAGCCGGGCTTGGCGGGCGGGCCGGAGCCGAGGTTCTTCTCCATCAGCGCCTGTATCCCCGCCGGGCCTTTGGCTGAGCCGAAGCCGCCGACCCATTCGCCGTCCCGGGCGAAAAGGTGGGAATAGGAGGCAAGGTCGTGGGCGTCGAGGAAGCGGCCGTAGTTGGTGAGAAGGATGCGAATCTCCTCGATGTCTTCGAGGCGCTGAATTCGAGCCGCGAGCGAAGCGTCGTCACTTCTGGCAGGAGGCTGTGCGCTAACCGAAGCGGGCAGCGCCAATACAACTGCGAATGCAACGAGCGCTGCAGTAGTGGCGGCGCTGCGCGTGACAAGTATTTTCACGGTACCCTCCATGAGAACTGCCGAGGCCGGGGCGAACGATACCGCAGAATGCGCTACGGGGTGACGGCGATTTCCTCTCGCAACGTGCTCTCCGAAGCCTCGACGACCGACCCGAGCCGGTCGGAGCCGTCGCCGAAGCGCCGCCGCAGCTTTCGGTTCATCGGCTCGGAATAGAATCGCGCCACGATCTCGCCCAAAAGGGCTGCGAGCATGATCGTCCCAAGAAAATACAACGGGACGGCCGCCAGCGGCTTGCCGGCAGCGAGAAGGATGTACAGCAGCGCGAACACGATGAACATGTGCGTGAGGTATATCTCGTAGCTGCGGCGCCCCAGCAGCAGGATCGGAGCGAATAAGCGCGGGCTGCGCCACTGGCTCCGTGCCGCGGCGACGATCACCAGGCACGTCCCCATCGCGACAATCGTCATGTCCAGGCCGTTCTGAGGATACGCCATGAAACGCACCCAAAACGGATGGCAGAGAACAAACGCCAGCAGCGCGACGCCGGCACTGCCCGTCATCGTCAGCACGTTGCGGGAAAAGCGGCGGCGGCCCGCCACGAAAATCGCCGTGAGGCAGCCGAGGGCGATCGCGTCCATGCCGCCGAGATACGAATATTCCTGCCAGACTGGATTACCGTGCGACCAGACCGTTCGCGCGAAAGGCCCCAAGGCAACAAAAGCGAGGAGAAACGCGATCAGCCACCGCCCTTTGCCAAGAAGGAGGCAGACGATCGGGAAAAACAGATAGAACATCTCTTCGACCGAGAGAGACCAGAGGACGTCCCAGTTCCCCGGCAGGTATCCGTGGCGCGCCTCCAGCACATTCACGTGGAAGGTCAGCGCCGCGAACAACGCGCGGCCGAGGCTCGACCGCGCCGCCGGGATCACGAAGTCGTGCACGGTCGCCACGTGCAGGATGCTCAGCACCGCCAGCAGGCCGAGCAGCAGCGGCGCGATCCTGGCAAAGCGAAGAATGTAGAAATCGCGTGGGCTCACACGCGAAAGCGGTCCCCAGCGGCGCAACGCGGTGGACGCGATCAGGAATCCCGAGACGGCGAAGAACATCTGGACGCCATACTGGGCGTTCCAAATCAGCGAGCTCACGAGCTCGCGAGGCAGGCCCGCCGTGTACGGCACTTTCGCGGACATGAGGCGCATGTTGACGTGGTTCATCAGGACGAAAAAGATCGCCAGGCCGCGGAGCAGGTCGACGCCGTCGAGGCGCGCCCAACTGCGGGAGGGATTGGCGGGTGCCGGGTTCACGGGCGCCATTCTGCACCAGACGCCCGCCGCGAGGCCGGGGAAAGATTCGTCGCGCTTCGAAAACGGCACGCGAGGGCGCGCTACCGCAGGAAAGGATTGAACTCGCGCTCTTCGCCGATCGTGGTGGTGTCGCCGTGCCCCGGCAGGACGAGCAATTCATCCGGCAGCACGAGCAGTTTCTCGCGGATCGAATCGATGATCTGAGGATAATTTCCGCCGGGCAAATCGGTGCGGCCGATGCTTCCGTGAAACAGCGTGTCGCCTGCCAGGAGCACCGCTCGCGCGGCATGCACGCCTGAGGCGGGCGCGCCCGCATTTGGAAGCGAGCCACGCGCAACGGATTGCGTCTGCGCCGCCGTCGGCTGCACGACGAGGCTGATGCTTCCCGGGGTATGCCCCGGCGTGTGCAACACCTGCGCGCCAAAGCCGCCCCAGCGAAGCGTGTCGCCTTCCTTCACGAAATCTTCCATGCGCACTGTTTCCGGTATGGGAACGCCGAGCCACTGCGCCTGCTCGTCCAGCCCGCGGTAGAGCGGCAAATCGGCCTCGTGAAACAGC
This sequence comes from Vulcanimicrobiaceae bacterium, assembly GCA_035504455.1. Taxonomy (GTDB): domain Bacteria; phylum Acidobacteriota; class Terriglobia; order Acidiferrales; family UBA7541; genus Palsa-295. The sequence goes on along the minus strand of DATJRU010000047.1, from coordinate 14,881 downwards.
ACAGGCGCGCCCGTTACGCGATGGAGCTGCGCAAGGCCGCCCACATGGTCGATGTGCGTGTGCGTGCTGACGATCGCGAGCACCTTCAGCGCATGCCGCCGCAGAATTTTGAGGATGCGGTCGACGTCATCGCCCGGATCGACGACGATCGCCTCGCGCGTTTCCGGATCGCCCAGGATCGAGCAGTTGCATCGCAGCAAGCCAACCGGGATTACTTCGTGGATGAGGTTGCCTGGCACGAGAGCCGAGTATATCAAGCCGCGCCGGAAGCCACGGCGGGCGGCGCAGGCTGCTGCTCGGGCGGCAGCGCGGCGGCGATCGAAGCCTCGACGCGAGCGAGCAGTTCTGCCCGGTCTTTTGCCGCAAGCGCGGATGCGTCCACCGGCGCGCCGAAACGAACCGAGACGTCGCCGGGACGCACGACCCACTCGCCCCTGCGCAGCAGCCGATGAGTTCCCGCGATCGAAACCGGCACGATCGGCGCGCCTGCCTCGATCGCCATCGCGAAGGCGCCTTTCTTGAACGGCTGCATGCGTCCGTCCGGGCTGCGCGTGCCCTCAGGAAAGATGAACACCGGAACGCCCTTCTTCAGCGTTTCTACCGCCGCGGCGATTCCCGCCGTGGCGTGCCGCCCCGCGCGATCCACCGATACGAATCCAGCTTCCCGCATTCCCGTGCCGAATACCGGCAGCCGGAAGAGTTCTTTCTTCGCGAGCAGCGCCACGCGGCGCGGGATTGCCGGTAGCAGGATCACTCCGTCGAGATTCGACGCATGGTTTGACGCGAAGATGCACGCGCCCGGCGGAATGTTCTCGATCCCTTCGATGTGCCCATCGATTCCGAGTATGCGAAGGACGAACCGGCAGAAGTCCATCGACGCGCGATACATGAATTCCGGGCTGCCCGTCACCCATGTCCGCAAAATCAGCAAAGGCAATCCGAAGAGGACAGCCACGCAGGTGAGCAATCCGGCGAGCAGAGTGCGGACGGCGGCCATCTTAGTCGGTTGTGCCGTGCAGCAGGCCGTCAAGGATGCGGCGCTGGCGCTCGGTGGGATGATCGACTTCTCTGATGCCGTAGAGCGTTCCGAGCCGCGTGCCGAAGCCGTCTGAGCGCCCGGCCGGCGGATTCAGCTTCAGTCCCGCGATGCCCAGGAACTCGTCGTAGGGAATCTCGTCCGTGCCGGCGACGTAGCGCCGGAAGAAATCCTCGAAACTTTTCCCGGCGACCTGTTCGACCGCGGCGCGGATGCCGTTGTCGTCGTCATAGAATTTGCCGCGTTTCGCGTACTCGTCGTTCATCAGCCGGAATACGTCGTCCAGCGACTTGTGATTGCCGGTCGCGTCGCGAATCGCCAGATCGAGCATCACGCCGAGAATCTGCCCCTTGTTGTAATACGAAATGCTGCGGTCGGGATCGTTGTAGCCGTCGTATTTCTCGAACCACGCGTCGAGGCTCGACTCTTCCGCGCTCTGCCAGCGGCGTGCGGACCGGCCATTGAGCTCGCTGATCTGCGACGCGAGATCGGCGAGGAACTGATCCGAGGTCCACAAGCCGGTTCGCACCAGGACATAGGACGCGTAGCTGCTCGTCACTCCCTCCGCAAACCACAGCGCGCGCGTGTACTGCTCCTCGGTGTAATCCACCGGCTCGAGGCTCTGCGGGCGGATGCGTTTCACGTTCCACGCATGAAAGAATTCGTGCGCCGCGATGGGAATCGCCGCGTCGACGGACCCCATCGCGATGGCGGTTGAATTGGCGTGTTCCATTCCGCCGCCTTCGGAATCGTCCCCGGGGCCGACGTGAAAAATAAAAGTGTATTCGTGGCGCGGCGTGTCGAATGGCGGCCCGCCCATGAGTTGCAGCTCGTAATCGGTGATCCGCCGCAGCCCGTTCTCGAGCGTCCGGCGATTCCATTCGGAGTCTGGGTCGACGATCACGCGGAAATGCGCGCCATCGTCGTCAAAGTCGAATTGGTCGAATTTGCCGGCTTCGACGGGCGCATCGACCAGCTTGTCGTAGCTCGCAGCCGTGTACGTGTCGGCGACATCGCTGGGAAGCTCGGCGGCCGTTCGCCAACCGTGCGGAAGATTCTCGAACGCGACGGAAACATCCTCGGCGCGCCGGTCGGGAACGTACATCAGTATCTCCGCCAGATTCATGAAAGCGTGATGCTCGTTGAGTTGCGACTGGAAGGGTCCCGGCTCGTCCCACTCGGTCTGATACTGAATCTCGAATCGATTGTGGTCGCCGGGCTGGCATCGCGAGGCAATGGAAATCTGCCAAGTCTGCTTGTCGATTTTGCGTACGTCGGCGGGAACAGCCGTGAGCCCCGCGCAGAGCGCCGTCACCTGGCGCACGCGATAGGCAAAATCCTCGATGCGGTAGAGCGCGTTCCATGCGGGCATCGCGACGGTCAGTTCTCTGCCCTCGACCGGAACCGCCATCGTGACGCCGAAGAGATGCCGCCCCGGGTCGCTGAGCGAAACGTGGTACTCAATCGTCGCCGCCGCCGGCCGGGCGCCGGCCAGCAGCCCGCAGATGCCGATGAACGCGAATACCAGCACGCGACGATATCCCGGGCCGCAGCCCGTCATGCACTGGCACCCGAGGCCGCGTGCAACCGCTCCAAAAGCTTCGCCGAAAGCCCGTCGAAGCTGCCGTTCGACATGATCAGCACCAGATCGCCCGCGCCGGAATGCGCCGCGATGTGTTCGGCGACATCTTCGGCCGAAGCAAAGGCCTTCGCTTCGCGGCCGCGCACGCGAACCGCTTCTGCAATCGACTCGGGGGACAACCGGTCGGTCTCGGCGAGCAGTTGGGCTCGATTCACGGGGCCAAAGAGCACCGCATCGGCGAGCGCGAGCGCGTCCGGCAGCGCATCCTGAAAGACCTTGCGCCGCATGGTATTCGAGCGCGGCTCGACGGCCGCCCAGATCTTGCGTCCCGGCCAGCGCGTGCGCGCCGCTTCGAGCGTCAGGCGAATGGCGGTCGGATGGTGCGCGAAGTCCTCGACTACCAGAATGCCCCCGGCCTCGCCCTTGATCTCCATGCGCTTGCGCACGCTTTGAAAAGTCACGAGCGCGCGAGCGATCGCGTCGCATTCCACGCCGCGGCCGTAGGCCAGCGCGATGGCTGCGAGCGCGTCGAGCACGTTGTGCCGTCCGGCCACGGGAATGCGGATGCGCGTTACCTCGCTTCCGCGATAGGCGACGCGAAACTCGGTCGCATCGTCGTGCCACAGAAGATCGCCGGCGCACCAATCGCACTCCGGAGTAAGGCCGAACGTCTCGACCGGGCAAAACGCCTTGGCCGTCGCTTCGCGAAGGTCGGCGCTCTCGCCCCACATCAGAATTCGTCCGCGACGCGGGACCAGGTTTACGAGTCGCCGGAATTGCAGCGCGATCGACGCAAGATCGGGGTAAATATCGGCGTGGTCGTATTCGAGCGACGTCAGGATCAGTTCCTCCGGATGGTAGTGGAGGAACTTCGGCGCCTTGTCGAAAAACGCCGTGTCGTACTCGTCGCCTTCGATGATGAACTCTTCCCCGCCACCCAAGCCGTAGCTGCGGTCATTGAAATTAGGCGCGACGCCGCCAATCAGAAAGTCGGGGCGGCGCCCGGCCGTCTGAAAAATCCACGCGAGCATCGCGGTTGTGGTGGTCTTGCCGTGCGTGCCGGCGACCACGATCGGGCTGCGCCCCGGCAGAAAATATTCCTCGAGAATCTGGGGCATCGACCGATACGGAATCTTGTCGTCGAGGATGCGCTCGAGCTCCGGATTCCCCCGCGAGATCGCGTTGCCGATAACCGCGAGATCGGGCGCCGGCCGGAGATTCTCCTCGCGGTAGCCTTCATTCCACGAGATGCCGAGTGATCGAAGCTGGTTCGACGCAGGCGGATAGACGCCCGTATCCGAGCCGGTCACCCGAAAGCCGCGCTCCGCGAGCATCCCCGCGACAGGCGCCATCGCCGAGCCTCCGATTCCAAGGAGGTGGATGTGCTCGGCGCGCGGCTTTGTAACTGGATTCGTCATGAGCGGATCATCGCCTGTTCTTTCACGGAGTACACGCGGGATCGAGAATCCTGAGCGTCCCGCAGCCGGCGCCCGAAAGCTCGGCGCGCACGCCCAGCGGCAGCGTCAGCATCGCACGGGAAGTGTGCCCAACGGGCGCACCCCAAACCATCGGGACGCCGAGGCCCCCCAGGATCCGCTCGGCCACCGATTCGACTGTCTCGTCTCCCGCAGCCGCCGGGGCGCAATCCGGAAAATCACCGAGAATGATCCCCACGACGCCGCGAAACTTCCCGGCCTGCTTGAGATGCATCAGCGCGCGGTCCACCTGGTAAGGTTTCATGCCGCGGTCTTCGAGCAGGAGGATCGCGCCTTCCGTATCGAGTTCCCAAGGCGTTCCGAGCGCCGCTTCCACAAGGGTGAGGCAGCCGCCCAGCAGCGTGCCCTCCGCCTTCCCGGGCCGCATCGGCGCGCCCTGCAAATCGACCGACCACCCGTGCTGCGTTTCGGTGAGCGCGGACATCAGGCTCGCGCAATCATAGCCGTGCGCAGAGCCCGGGCCGCGATCGAAATTCGAGGCGACCATGGGTCCGTAGAACGTGACCCAGCCAAATTTCCGCCAGAAGAAAAGCTGCAGCGAAGTGACGTCGCTCGCTCCCAAGAAAATCTTCGGGCCGGCGGGCGCGTGCGCGACGCCCAGTCCGTCGAGCAAATAATTGGAGCCGTAGCCGCCGCGCGAGCAGAAAATCGCACGGACATCCGGATCGGCGAGCGCGTTCTTCAGCGTGGCGAGGCGGGCGGCCGTTGCTCCGGCAAAATAGCTCTGCCGCGCCAGGACGCTCGCGCGATCCACCTTAGGCGTATATCCGAGCCGCGCCAGTTCCTTACAACCGGCGTCCAGGTGATCTTCCTGCACGGGGCTGGCCAGCGACAGCACGCGAATGGCGTCCCCCTCGCGTAGCGCGGGCGGTTTCAAGGCTTGTGGCATAAGCGAATTCGAGAATAAGGAATTTACGCAGGCGAGTCCAGATGAGCACGAGCGGACGATTCGCGGGATGCAACCACCGGGAGCGAAACTACAAGTGGCGGAGGGGAGGCGCTGGCGGCGCTATCCGCGCAAGAGCGAATCGAAAAGCTGCTTGAGCACCGGCCAGGAGACCGCGTAAGGGACCGCGATCACGCGCTGCCCTTTAAAGCTGACGATGAAACCGGGCGTGCCGTTGAATGGAACCTGGTAGGCCAGCTTGATGTCCTGCGCGATGTACGGGTCTACTGGGCACGGCCGCGCCACCCCCTTCATCGGGTCGACGGACGCCCCGTGCCCCTGGGGGGCGGGCATCTGGGCGCCTTTCATCACCAACTGCACCCGTTTGAAGTCCGACGCGGGCATCGCGGCGGCGATGAACTTGCCCATGTTTCCGTCCGCGGCCCACGAATCCTGATTGTCGTAGAGGGCCGCTTCCGCCGCCTCGAACTGCCCGACTTCCGCGCACGCATCGGCCCAGCGGGCGGCCTCGCCCGAGTACTTGTGCATGTCGAGGGGAAAATCGTGGTGAATCAGGTAAACCTTGCCGCCGGCAACGTAGTCCGCGATCATCGGGCGCAAGGTGTTCTCGTAAAACGCGCGGCACGAGGGGCACTGGTAGTCGGTGAAGACTTCCATGGTAATCGGCGCGTTCTTCACGCCGTATGCCTTCACGAGAGCCGTAGACGATTTCGCAGACCGGTGCGATTGGGTGGCTCGCGCCACCGCCGCGCCGGCGAGTCCCGCGAAAAGAGCGGCGAGCGCGAAGAACACCGTGAGCCGGCCGGAACTTCTCTCACTCCGCTTCGGTTGGGAGTTCATTTTCGCTCCTTCGAGCGCCGGGAATGGCGCCCTGCGAGCCGTCCGCGCCAGCGGCTATTTCACGGTAAATGAAACCTGGGACGACGTGCCGCCGCCGGGCGCCGGATTCGTCACCGTGATTTGCGCGGAGCCGGACGAAGCCGTATCCGCCGCGGGAATCAGAATCACGAGTTGCGAGCCGGTCAAGTCGGCCGTCGCGAGTGGAATCCCGTTCCATTCGGCCACCGACGTCGCGTTAAAGCCCGAACCATTCACGACGACCTCGAAATCCGGGCCGCCCGACGCCACGCTCGATGGGTTCAGTGAGGAAAGGCTCGGCGAGGGATTGTTGGCCCCGGTAATCGGAAACGCCACCGAAGGCGCCGCCACGATGAGTCCCGGCTGGCTTACCGTGACGCTGGCTGTGCCGACCATGTTGATATAACCCGATGGAATCGTCGTGCTGGCCATGCCCCCGCTGATGGTCGTCGTTTGGGGGATGCCGTTCCAAGCGATGACGTCAGTCGCCGCGTAATTCGCGCCGCTGATCGTCAGCATGAAGTCGGGACCGCCCATCATCGCGCTGAGGGGAGAGACTGTCGCGATCGTCGGCGCGCTGTTGACCAGCGGCTCGATCGTGAAGGTTGCCGCCGCAATCGACATCCCACCGCCCGGCGGCGGATTCCACAGCGTGATCTGCGGTGCGCCCGGGAGCACCAGGTCGGAAGCCGGGATCGTCACTTGCAGTTGGTTGGAGGAGAGGTTGAAGGTGGTCGAGCGCGGCGATCCGTTCCAATAGGCGAACGTGGCGCCCCGGCTGGCGCTCCCGATCAGGCCCGTGCCGGTGATCGCCAGAGTGAAGCCGGCGCTGCCCGCTGTGATGTTGGACGGAAACAGATTCGTGACCGCTGGCGTGTCGTTGTCCTTCGGAGTGCTACTGCTGCATCCCACCGCCTGAATCGCGATGCCCGCCACCAGCGCCAACGCGCCCCACCACGAACGCTTCAATCCAGCCTCCTTGGAACTCGCAATCGCCAAACTTTCATCGGGAATCCCGCTGCCGCCTGCCGCGGGGCAGTCGAGAACGTGAAGCCAGGGACACACAGGACGCCTTGCACATCCCTCTGCAGATCGAGCAAGAGTGATAGCATTCCGCCGCACAACCCGTCAACTTGGATTCGGCGATATGGCGAAGGGTTTTCCGCCGCTTCCGGGGACGACGCCGGCGATCAGCGAAGCGAGCGAGCCTCGCAGTGGGCGTGCGCCGCGCCGAGGCGCTGGGCCAGATCGCGCTCCTGGGGATTGGTGACCTCGGCGTCGAATTCGACGACCAGGCCGTCGTCGGTCTTGCGGCTCTCCCAGCTTCTCGTTTCAATTCCCAAATCCCGGATGATCTGGTGGACCTGCTGAATCGTATTCGGCGCGCCGAGCGCGGTGACCCGGAAGGTCATCAGCCGCGTGTGCAGGCCGAGCCGGTCTTCGGCGAAGCCCAGAACGACGAGCGCCGAGAGCAGCAACATTGTGGTGAAGATGGCCGTCACCGGCATGCCCGCGCCGCAAGCCATCCCCACGCTCGCGATGACGAATATGGTCGACGCGCTCGTGATGCCGAGGATGGCGCCCCGTTCGCGGATTACCACGCCCGCGCCAATGAACCCGATGCCCGGAATAATCTGCGCGGCAATGCGCGTGTGATCGCCTCCGACGGTACTCGCCATCTGGTAGGAAATTACCGTGAAGAGGGCCGCGCCCACGCAGATCAGCATATTCGTGCGCAATCCGGCGGGTTTGTGGCGAAGCTCGCGCTCGAAGCCCACGGCGCCGCCCAGCAGCGCCGCCAGCAGCAGGCGTCCCACTACGTATGCGTTTAGGTCGTGCAGCACCGCGCCCCCGAAGCAATGCGGGATTCTACACCGCTTTCAGGCGCGCTCAGGCAAGAACCTCGGGCAGCGTAAAGAAGGCCGCAGCGGCCTCCGCGCCTACAGTTTGAACGCGGTCAGCTTCGCGAATTGCCGAGCCCGCGCGGCAATCTCGCTACGCTTCACCTTGGCCAGGCGCTCCACGCCGAATTTCTCGACGGTGAAACTCGCCAGCACCGAGCCGTAGACCATCGCCGTCCGCAGCGTCTCGCCGTTGATCTTTCGCTTGCTGGTGAGGTAGCCCATGAAGCCGCCCGCGAACGTGTCGCCCGCGCCGGTGGGGTCGTGCACTTCCTCGAGCGGAAAGGCCGGCACCGAAAAGACGAAGCCGTCGTGAACCATCAGCGCGCCATTTTCGCCGCGCTTGATGATCAGCGTCTTCGGGCCCATCTTGAACACCTGCTTGGCCGCGCGGAAAAGGTTGTGCTCGCCCGTCAGTTGCCGCGTCTCGTCGTCGTTGATGGTCAGGATGTCGACGTGTTTCAGCGTCTCTTTCAGCTGGGCGGGCGTCCCGCCAATCCAGTAGTTCATCGTGTCGAGCCCGACGACTTTCGGCTTCTTGCGCACCTGCTTCAGCACCGAATGCTGCAACGTCGGGTCGATGTTGCCGAGAAAAATGAACTGCGAGTCGAGGTACGATTCAGGAAGCGTCGGACGGAACGAGCCGAAGACGTTCAACTCGGTCACCAGCGTGGTCCGCTCGTTCATATTCTGGCTGTAGCGGCCCGACCAGAAGAACGACTTGCCCGGCACGTGCTCGAGGCCGGCCAGGTCGATCTTGCGGCCGCGAAAGACGGCCTCGTCCTTGGCGGTGAAATCCTCGCCGACAATGCCTACCAGCCGCACCGGCGCGAAATGGCTCGCTGCCAGGGCGAAATAGCTTGCCGCGCCGCCGAGAGTCCGATCGACTTTTCCGTGCGGCGTTTCGATAGCGTCAAAAGCAACCGATCCAACGACGAGAAGTGACAAGGGCGCTCCGTTTTTCAGCGGGCCGCGTGCAACCGCAGGTCCGCGCTTCGATCCAGATTAAATTCCAGGGGAAATTGCCTGCCGAATGGCTGCTGCTCCGGAATCACACATATTTTCCGATGAGGGGCGCGAGCCGTTTCTTTTGGGCCGCCGGGATGCGCTTGCGGTCCGTGAGAATCGCGTGGGCGAGCGCCGAACGGCACTTGCAGCCGCCTTCATCGTCGAGCGCGCGCACCACCTCGCGAATCGAGTTCTGCGCGTTCTCGGAGTTCTTATTGAGATAGCCGATGATCGTGTCGACCGTCACCGCGTCGTGCCCCGGATGCCAGCAATCGTAATCGGTGATCATCGCAAACGTAGCGTAGCAAAGTTCGGCTTCGCGCGCGAGCTTGGCCTCGGTCAGGTTGGTCATGCCGATCACGTCGAATTTGAGCTGCCGGTAGGAGCTCGATTCCGCCAGCGTTGAGAATGCCGGACCCTCCATGCAGACGTACGTCCCGCCGCGATGGACGTTCACGCCCACGCGATCGCAGGCCGAGGCGAGTTGCGCCGAAAGGCGGGGGCAGGTCGGCTTGTCGAAGGCGATGTGGGCCACGATGCCGCCGCCGAAGAAGGTCGCGTCGCGTCCCTTCGTGCGATCGAAGAACTGGTCGGGCACCAGAAAATCCAGCGGCGCAAGGTCTTCGCGCAGCGACCCGACCGCGCCCACCGAGATAATCTGTTCCACGCCCAGCAGCTTCATGCCGAAAATATTCGCGCGGTAATTGATCTCGCTCGGCGAAAGGATGTGGCCGCGCCCGTGCCGCGCGAGGAACGCCACGCGCCGTCCCTCGAGCGTGCCGACGATGAACGCATCCGACGGATCGCCGAACGGCGTCTTCACCTTCACTTCGCGGACCCCGGTGAGCCCGGCCATCGAATACAGGCCGCTGCCGCCGATGATGCCGATCTTCACCTGTTCGCTCTTCATCTTCCGCTTCGCGGCTTTTGCCATGTCGAAAGTAACTTCCTCCTGGCCTTCTCCGTGCACTCTGTGGCCGTTCTCGGTGTACTCTGTGTTCCCTGCAACTGCGCCTCGCCCAGCAGTTCATTCAAGCAAGGTGTTTCTTTTCTCTGCGCCCTCTGCGTCTCTGCGGTAGCTTTCTCCGGTCTCGAGTCGAGCGCCTAGTCGATGGCTGTGGGCTCGGCTTCCCACTTGCCGTCGCGCTCGCGGAGGTACGCGGCGGGAACTTTTTCGTCGTGAGCGAAGAGCGCGATCCAGCCTTCCTCGACAGCCGCAGGAATCCAGCGCTTTTTGTTTTCGAGCGTCGTCATGGGGTAGAGATCGTAACCCATAATCCAGGCCAGCGGCAGGTGCGCGGTTGTGGGCACCAAATCCGCAAAGAGAAATGCCGTCTTCCCGCCGCCGGTGACCTTCACGCATAGCATGTTCGCGGTGTGCCCCGGCACGCAGATCAGCTCCACGCCGGGAGCGAGCACGCCATCGCCTTCGCGCAGGTCGAACAGCCCGGCCGCGTCGATCGGCGTGAAGTTTTCCGCGATGTAACTCGCGTGGTCGCGCTCATTCGGATGCATCGCATGCTCGAATTCGCCACGGTGCGTCACGTAGCGGGCGTTGGGAAACGCGGGGACGATCTTGTCCTTTTCGAGGCGCGTATTCCCGCCGCAATGATCGAAGTGCAGGTGGGTGTTCAGCACGATGTCGATATCCTCGGGACGCACGCCGTAATCGCGCAAGCGCTCCGTCAGATGCGGCCCGTCGAGGCCGTAGATGTCGCGGAACTTCGCATTCACTTTGCCGCCGGCGCCCGTCTCGACCAGGATTCGCTTGCCGCCGGCGCGGATCAGAAGCGAGTTCATCGAGAGCGTGATGCGGTTTCGGGCGTCGGGCGGCATCTTCTTTTCCCACATGGGCCGCGGAATTACGCCAAACATCGCGCCGCCATCGAGCAGCACCCGGCCCGTCGAGAAAATGTGGAATTCGAGGTCGCCCAGTTTCATCGCTTACGCCAGAGCAAGGGATCGAAACTATCAGGAGCGCGGAGAAACTTCAAATTGCTCTCGGGGCGCGCGGCCCCGGTCTCTGCTTGACCCGACAGCCTTTCCCGGGGGTCTCTGTGGTAGGTGAGGCGTCGCACTGCGTCCCGCGCCTCGGCTTCCCGCCTCGCTCTGAAATTTCGGACTAACTCTTTGATTATCGCGGCGTCTACCGTACTAGAATATCCGCCCGGAGGGTGAAGACAAGGTTCATGAGCCGCCAATATCGCGTTCTGCTTGCAGTTCCCGCCGTAATGATTCTGCTGCTTTCACTCGCAACCGCTTCCCACGCACAACAGCAAGAAGGCCGCCTGATGCGCTTCCCGGCCATCTCGAAAGACACGATCGCCTTCAGCTATGCCGGCGATCTTTGGCTCGTTCCCTCCACCGGAGGCGTCGCGCGGCGGATCACCAGCGATCCGGGCCTCGAGCTTTTTCCGAAATTCTCGCCGGACGGCAAGACCATCGCCTTCACCGGCCAATACGACGGCAATTTCCAGGTCTATACGATTCCCGCGGAAGGCGGCGAGCCGAAGCAGCTCACCTTCAAGCCCGATCCCCTGCACCTGCCCGAGCGCATGGGACCCAACAACGAAATCCTCACGTGGACGCCCGACGGCAAGAGCATCGTTTTTCTCTCGCGGGCTGAGGCGTACGCCTCATGGTTCGGCCGCCCGTTCACGATCTCGGTCGACGGCGGCCTGCCGGTGCGCCTGCCGATCGACAAGGGCGGCGTGATGTCTTATTCGCCGGACGGCGATGAGATCGCGTACAACCGCATCTTCCGCAACTTCCGCACCTGGAAGCGCTATCGCGGCGGCATGCAGCAGCAGATCGCCTTCTACAATTTCAAGACCAACCACTACGAACAGGTCACCGACCTTCAGGGCAACGACTCCTTCCCGATGTGGCGCGGCGATACCGTCTATTTCGACTCCGACCGCGGCGCCGACCGGCGCATGAATCTCTGGGCGTACGACATCAAGACGAAGCAGATGCGCGAGCTGACGCACTTCGACGAGTTCGACGTCAACTGGCCGAGCATGGGCCCGGACTCGATCGTCTTCGAGAACGGCGGCTACCTATACGTGTTCGACCTCGCGACAGAAAAGGCGACCAAGCTCACGATCTATCTGCCCGGCGATCGCGACCTCACTCGCCCGCACTGGGACAACACCAGCAAGCTGGTCACCGCTTTCGACATTTCGCCGGACGGCAAGCGCGCCGTTTTTACGGCGCGCGGCGACGTCTACACGGTGCCCGCGAAGGAAGGCAGCATTCGCAATATCACGCAGACGCCCGGGATCAACGAAATGGACGCCGTGTGGTCGCCCAACGGACGCTGGATCGCGTATCTCTCGGACCGCTCCGGCGAATACGAGCTGTACATCAAGCCGCAGGATGGCGTCGGCGCGGAAACGCGCGTCACCACCGACGGCACGATGTACCGCCTGCCGCCCATCTGGTCGCCTGACAGCAAGAAACTTGTCTATGCCGACAAATCAATGCGGCTCTTCTATGTCGATATCGATGAGAAGAAGCCTGTCCTGATCGATCAGGGAAAATACGCCGACCTGACGGACTATTCCTGGTCGCCCGACAGCAAGTGGATCGCCTACGCGAAGGCCAGCGAGAATCTCTATGGCGTGATCTATCTCTACTCGCTCGACGACAAAAAGATCACGCCGGTCACCACCAGCTTCACTAACAGCGTGAATCCGATCTTCGATCCCGAAGGCAAGTACCTCTATTTCCTCTCGACGCGCGATTACAACGAGGTGATTGGCGCTTATGACCTGGAATTCGCGAATCCGATGCCCACGCGCGTGTACGCCGTCACGCTGCGCGCCGACACGCCTTCGCCCTTCGCGCCGCAGAGTGATGAAGTCTCGATCGCTGCTCCCGACGTGCTGAAACAGCCCGCCCCGGGAGCGCCGGCTGGGAAAGAACCGGAGAAGAAGCAGCCGGAAAAGACCGAGGCGAAACCAGCGGAGGGTACGCAGGCCGCGCCCGCGACAGGCGCCGCGCCAGAAGCGGCGCAGCCCTTCCGCATCGATCTCGACGGCATCGGCAACCGCGTCATCGCGCTGCCGATTCCTCCAGGCAACCTGCAAACGCTGGCGGCCTCGAAGGGCTTCATCTACTACGTGAGCGCGCCTGTCGTGGGCCTCTCCGGTCCGTTGCCGGGCGAGGATTACTCGATCCACGTATTCGACTTGAAGGAGCGGAAAGACTCGACGCTCGTCGACGGCGCCGCCAATATGGCGGTCTCGTTTGACGGCAAGAAGCTCCTCTACACCGCGCCGGAGGGCGGACCGGCCGCGGCAGGAGATGCGGCGAGCGCCTCCTACGGCATCATCGACACGACGCCGCCTTCCACGCACAAGCCGGGCGACGGCGCGCTCAATCTGAGCGGCATGCGCGCCGAGATCGATCCGCTGGCCGAGTGGAAACAGATGTTCAACGAAACCTACCGCGAGGAACGCGACTACTTCTTCGAGCCTTCCATGAACGGCGTCGAGTGGAAGAAGGAGCGCGACAAGTACTCGCAACTGCTCCCGTACTTGGGCGACCGTTACGACCTGACGTATGTGCTGGGCGAACTTGTCGGCGAGCTATCGAACTCCCACACGTACGTGGGGGGCGGCGATTCTCCCGATCTGCACCCGGTCAACGTGGGGACGCTCGGCGTCGATTTCGAAGCGGACAACGGCTTCTATCGTTTCAAGAAAATCTACCCGGGCGAGAACTGGGATGCGGCGCTGCGCTCGCCTCTCACCGAGCCGGGCGTCAACGTGAAGGAAGGCGATTACCTGGTGGCGGTCAATGGACACCCGCTGCGCGCTCCGCAAAATCCGTACGAGCTCTTCACCGAAACGGTCGGACAGAACGTGACGCTCACGGTGAATTCAAAGCCGTCGGATGACGGCGCGCGCAACGTCGTCGTCAAGCCGATCGCGAGCGAATTCGGGTTGCGCGAGCTGGACATGATTCGCACAAACCGCGAAAAGGTCGACAAGGCGACGAACGGCCGCGTCGGCTACATCTACCTGCCGGACATGGGCGCGGCCGGGCTCAACGAATTCGTGAAGCAGTTCTTCCCGCAGATTCGCAAGGAGGGGATGATCATCGACGTCCGCTACAACGGCGGCGGCTTCGTCGATCAGCTCATCTTTGAGCGCTTGCGGCGGATTCTCGGCGGCATGGACGCGAGCCGCAACGCGGAGAGCACGACGGTGCCGGAGGTCGTCTTCCACGGCGCGCTCGCTTGCGTGACGAACGAATACGCCGCGTCGGACGGCGACATCTTCAGCTACTTCTTCAAGGAGTACAAGCTTGGCCCGCTCATCGGCATGCGCACATGGGGCGGCGTCCGCGGCATTCGCGGCGAGATTCCGCTCATGGACGGCGGCTACATCACGCGACCTGAGTTCGCGCGCTACAACGACCAGAGCCAGTGGGTGGTGGAAAACCACGGCGTCGATCCGGACATCGTGGTCGACAACACGCCCGACCTGGTGATGAGCGGACACGATCCGCAGCTCGAAAAGGCGATCGAGGTGGTGATGCAGCAGATCAACGCGAATCCGCCCAAGCTGCCCGCGCGGCCGCCCGACCTGCCGACGTACCCGCCGGACGTGGTGAACGGCGGGCCGCCGCCGCATTGGTAGAGTGGTCCCCGGTGGCGCGGCGGGGGGCGAATGCTTGCGGCCGTGTTTGCCGTGCGTGAGGCTCAGATCAGGATCTGAGATCTGAAATTCCAGATTTCAGATGCCGGCGCGCGAGAGAATTTCGTTCACCGCGGTGTACGGGTCCTGCTTGCGCGCCGCAACTCGCTCGGCGAGCCTTTCGAATTCCGACTGAGTGAAATGCCCGGCGGCGACGCGCTCGAGCAGCCGTGACTGAAGCAGGCGCAGCAGCCACTCTTTCCAATACGCCGCCTCGCGCGCCTTGCGATTCGGCGCACTCTGTGAGTGCGCGCGGAACAGCTCGATCTGGCGCGCGAGCTCGCCGACGCCCTTGTCTTCCGTTGCGATGGTTCGCACGATCGGCGGCTTCCAGCCGTCGCGGTCGGGGACGAGCTCCAGGATCGCGCTGAGCTGCTGCTCGAAGCGG
>DATJRU010000046.1:0-11647 GCA_035504455.1 Vulcanimicrobiaceae bacterium | reverse complement strand
GCGGAAGCCACAATCCGCGTTTCCGGAGACGTGATGTACGACGCGGCGCTCCATTTCGGGGCGAAGGCGGAACGCCAGAGCCTCATCCTCCAAACGCTGGGATTGCATCGCCGCGCATTCGTGCTCGTCACCGTACATCGTGCGGAAAACACGGACGACGACGAACGCCTGGAAACGCTGTGCTCCGCGTTGACGCAAATCGGAAACGAGGTGCCCGTCGTGATACCAATCCATCCGCGCGCGCGAATGGCGCTTTCGAGCAAAGGCATTCTCGACAGGCTCGCGAATGCGGTTCATCTGATCCCGCCCGCTGGTTATCTAGACATGATGATGCTTGAGAAGAACGCGCGGCTGATCGTCACCGATTCGGGCGGCGTGCAAAAAGAGGCGTTTTTCTACGGCGTTCCTTGCCTGACGCTGCGGGACCGGACCGAGTGGGTCGAGCTCGTCGAATTGGGATGGAACAGGCTCGTGCCGCTGGCCAGCCCCGCAAAGGTGGTCGCGGCTGTGCGCGACGCACTCGAGTGGACGCCGCGCGCGTGTCCAAACCCCTTTGGCAACGGCCGCGCCGCCGAATCGATCGCTTGCGCGATCCAGCAAGCCGGGGCCCTGCGCGAGCCAGCCTCGCTGGCTTCGGTTGCACGCTGAGTTTCGAGTACAGGAGTCTTGACCGCGATGTGCGGCATTGCAGGAATCGTCTCGACCTCCGGATTTGACCCACAAGTTCTCGTGTCCATGACCGACACGGCGAAGCATCGCGGGCCGGATGGGAGCGGAGTGGCGTACTTCGACCTTCACTCCAGCATTCCGCCGGAGTGCTTTCATCGGAACGATGCGCTTCCGTCCTTCGAGAATCCTGGGCTCGGATTCGGCGCGCGCCGCCTGGCGATTCTGGACCTTTCGGAAATGGGCAACCAGCCCATGCAAATCGAGGACGGGCGCTTGTGGATCGCCTATAACGGCGAAATCTACAATTACGTCGAAATCCGCGCGGAGCTCGAATCCGCCGGCCACCGCTTCCGCGCCGGCACGGACACGGAAGTGATCCTCCGGGCTTATCGCGAGTGGGGGCCTTCTTGCGTCGAGCGTTTCAGCGGCATGTGGAGCTTCGCGCTTTACGATCGTGACCGGCAAGCGCTCTTCTGCTCGCGCGACCGCTTCGGCATCAAGCCGTTCTATTACTATGCGACGCCTTCCCTGCTTCTCTTCGCGTCCGAGATCAAGCAGATATTGCAGCATCCCGGCGTCGAGCGGGTCGTCGACGAAGCGGTCGCGTTTCAATACCTCGCCCAAGGCGTCCAGGACCACACCGACGCGACGTTTTTCCGGGGGATTCGCCAGCTGCCCGCCGGCCATTCGCTTCACGTCGATTTGTCCGCGCCGCGGATTGCGGTGCGCCTGGAAAAATACTGGGAGATGCCGATCGTCGAAGAGCGCGCAGCGTCCGAAAAAGGCTACGTCGAGCGCTTTGCGAGCCTGTTCGACAGAGCCGTCAGGCAGCATCTGCGCAGCGACGTTCCGGTGGGCTCGTGCCTGAGCGGCGGACTCGATTCGTCCTCGATCGTGGCCGCCGCCGCATCCGCTGATCGCGAGATGCAGCTTCACTCTTTTTCGTCGTGCTTCGACGATCCGGCTCTCGACGAGCGGCCGTTCATCAAAGAAATGGTTTCGTCGGCAGGCCTCGCCGCGCACTGGATTTTCCCGAAGGCCGAAGGTTTCTGGAGCGACTTGAGCTGCCTGATCTGGCATCAGGACGAGCCCGTCGGCGGATCGAGCGTCTACGCACAGTGGTGCGTGATGCGGGCGGCGCGGAAAGCGGGCATTCCCGTGCTGCTCGACGGCCAGGGCGGCGACGAAATTCTGTGCGGCTATCGCAAATTCTATCCGTTCTACCTATGGCATTTGCTGAAGCGTGCGAATGCGCGGGTGCTGCCCGAAGCCGCGTCGTGGGCTTTCGGTTCCGGGATTCGGAGCTGGAGCTCGAGCCATGCCAAGCGATACCTTCGCCCGCGAAAAGGGGCCAGCCTGGTGATCGCCCGCACATGCACGCCGGAATTTGCCGACCGGACCGCCGGCCTCGCAAGGCCGCAGATCGGTCCGGGCAGCAGCCTCGCGCAGCGCCAGAAGGACGACTTGATGCGCTATTCGCTGCCTGCACTGCTTCACTACGAGGACCGCAGTTCCATGGCGCACTCAGTCGAGTCACGCGTCCCCATGCTCGACCACGAGCTCGCGACGTTCGCGGTCAATTGCCCACCGCGCTGGAAGCTCCGCAACGGCTCGACGAAACGCATTCTGCGCGAAGCCATGAAGGGAACCTTGTCCGAGCAAGTGCGCCTGCGCAAAACCAAGCTGGGCTTTGAGACTCCGCAACGCGCCTGGCTCCGGGAAGACGCGTGCGGAACAATTCGCTCGGTTCTTCAGCAGCGCGACTTCCGGATGAATCGCATTCTCTCGATTGCCAGAGCGCGCGACGAATTCGATGCTTTCTTCAAGGGCAAGCCGGGCTCTCTCACGGACATCGAACTTTTCCGCGTCCTGAACCTCGAATTGTGGTCTGAGGTGTTTGCCGTTTCTTAAGGCCCTTCCATGAATGAACGCTCCAAGCTCGCCGACTCCCGCGTACCCCAGCGCAAGCTCAACATCTGGTGGTTTTCGCAGTACGCATCGACGCCGGACCAGCAGTTCACGGCGCAGTTCGACTTGGCCAAGCGCCTTGTCGAGCGCGGCCATCGCGTCACCTTCTTCTCGGCCGGTTTCAGCCATTACCGCTTCCAGGAAATCCGCCTGAAGACGGGAGAACCGTGGCGCGCGGAAGAATGCGGCGGCGTTCGTTTCGTTTGGATCCGCACACCCGCGTACGCGCGAAACGACTGGAGGCGCGCGCGCAACATCTGCGCATACGCGTGGCGCGCGTTTCGCCTCGCGCGAAGCTGGGAAGAAACGCCGGACGTCGTGATCGGCACCACGTTTCACCCGCTCGCGTCTCTCGCGGCCTGCGCCACGGCGGCGAGCAAGCGGCGCCCGTTCGTCTTCGAAGTGAAGGATCTTTGGCCGCTTACCGCGGTCGAATTCGGCCGGCTGGCGCCCCGGAATCCGGTCGCGAAGGCGCTGGGCCACCTCGAGAGATTTCTCGCTCGCCGCGCCTCCCGAATCATGACCACTCTGCCGGGCGCCGCGGAATACTACGAGCGCCTGGGCGTGAGGCCGGAATCGGTCACCTGGATACCCAATGGCCTCGAACTCGATCGCTACGCCAGCCTTTCGGCCTATTCGGGCCGGCTCTCGAATCCATGCACCCTCTTGTACGCGGGCGGCATGGTATCGGCAAACGCTCTCGACACGATTCTGCTCGCGGCGCGGATCGAGATGGCCAACCGGCCGAATGTCCGCTTCGTTTTCGTCGGCGGCGGCCAGGACAAGCCGCGCCTGGTCGCGATGGCGCAAGAGTTGCGATTGAGCAACGTTGAATTTCGGGACGCGGTTCCGAAGTCCGAGCTACATCGCGTGATGGAAGAGGCGGACGCCCTCCTCCTCAGCATGAGAAACTTGCCCGCGCTCTACCGCTACGGGATGAGTTTCAACAAGCTCTGCGACTACGCGGCTGCCGGACGGCCGATCCTCTTCGCCGGGAGTCCCAGCCACAATCTCGTCGAAGAATTCCGGTGCGGCATCGTGATTCCGCCCGAGGACCCGCGCGCCCTCTCATCGGCGATCCAGCAGTTCCTGGACATGAGCGACGCGGAACGCGCCGAGATGGGGCGAAACGGAATTCGCTGCGCCAAAGAACGCTTCGACATGGCGATGCTGGCCGAGCGCCTGGAGCAGATGCTCGTCTCAATAGCTGATGGCTCGATGGACGCGCCGGGCATGGAAGCCCTTCGCCATGGCGCAGTCGCCACGCCGGACACTGGCTCGCGGCGAGCCGCGCCGTTGTCGCAGGAAAACTAGTCTCGCAGGCCGGCGCAAAGCTGAATTCAAGGCCGCCAGGTTCGGCGGCCGGAAAGTGAATCGAATGACACAGAGCACGCAAGCCGAGTTGCACGCGACAGCGCCTGCTTATCTCGATGACGACGTTGTCTGCCCGCGCAATCCGCTCGTGCAGGCACTGAAGCCGGTGCTGACGTCGTCTCGCGCGGTTCTGCCGAAGGCGGTCTACGACCCGCTGTACGACATTCTGTTCGCCTCGTACAAGGCCGCGCTGCGCGCCTTCTATCTCCGCAACGTTGCCGCTCGATGGCTCGCCAGCGATCGCGCCGGGCTTTTCAGGGCACGCTCGGTGCATCGAGTGATGCCCTATTCGCTCGTGGGCGCCTCCGGCCTCGAGGCCACTTTCGACGCCGCTTCCGAACTCGTCGAAAAAGATATTCCGGGAGACTTTGTCGAATGCGGGGTCGCGCGAGGCGGTTGCGCCGCTCTGATGGCCACGGTGGCCGCCCGAAAATTGCCGGCGCGGCATATGTGGCTCTTCGATTCGTTCGATGGCCTGCCGTCACCTACATCCGAAGATTACAGCCAGGATCAGGCGTCCACCGGAAAGCACATCCGGCCGCTCGTTCGCGGCTCCTGCTGCGGCACGAAGGACCAGGTCGAAGCGCTGCTCTTTTCGCGCTTCGGATTCAGCCGCGACTCGATTTCGCTGGTGCAGGGCTGGTTTCAGGACACGTTGCCCGTCTGCAAGGAGCAGCTCGATCGGATCGCGCTTCTGCGCATCGACGGCGACTGGTATGAATCCACTCTCTGCTGCCTCGAGAATCTCTATGGCAATGTCTCGCCGGGGGGCTGCGTCATCATCGACGACTACGGCGTCTGTTTCGGCTGCAAGCGCGCCGTTCACGAATTCTTTGCGAAGCGCGGGCTCCGGCCGCGGCTGATTCCCGACCGGCGCGGCGGCGTCCGCTTTTCCAAAGGTGCCTGATATCGCCGCGCCCGAGACCATGGGACGCGTGGAAGAAGCCACGAAACGCGCGCTGGACGTTCTGGCGTCCTCCGTGGGGCTCTTGCTCCTTTCACCTGCGTTTCTCGCGATCGCCATTCTGATCCGGCTCGATTCGAAAGGCCCCGCATTCTACAGAAGCCTGCGGACCGGCCAGCACGGAAATCCGTTCCCCATGTGGAAGTTCAGAACCATGCAGCTCAATTCCGAAAGCGGCGGAATCACCACCGGAAAAAACGATCCCCGCGTAACCCGCGTCGGAAAAGTCCTGCGGCGCTACAAAATCGACGAACTGCCGCAGTTGATCAACGTCTGCAAGGGCGACATGAGCCTGGTCGGCCCGCGCCCCGACTTCGAGGAACACACTTCGGCCTATCGCGGCGAAGAGCGAATGATTCTCACGGTGCGGCCGGGAATCACGGACTACGCTTCGCTGCATTTCCACGATTTGAGCGAAGTGGTCGGATCGGAAGACCCGCACCGCGTGTACGTCGAACAGGTCCGGGAAAAGAAGAACCGCCTGCGCGTCGCGTACGTGAAGCGCCAATCGCTCGGCGGGGATTGCCGCATTCTCCTTCGCACCCTGCGGCGCGTCGTCTGGAGACACTAGTGGAGTACCGGCACCTCGGAAAGACGAGTCTCTCGATTTCGCGGATCGGCTTCGGCTGCGGCCCTGCGAGCGGATACGACTACGGTCCGGTGGACGAGGCCGAATGGCGCGCTGCCGTTTCTCTTGCGTTCGATCGCGGAGTCAATTTCTTCGACGTCGCGGATGTCTACGGCTTCGGCCGCGCCGAGGAAATGCTGGCCGAGGCGCTCGGCGAAAAACGCCGCGAAGTGGTGATCGCCAGCAAGTGCGGCCTCGCATGGGACTCCGCGGGCAGAGTCCGCCGCGACCTGAGTCGCGCGAATGTCCTGCGAGCCGTCGAGGAAAGCTTGCGGAGGCTGCGCCTCGACTCTATTCCGCTGTATCAGATTCACTGGCCTGACCCGGCCATCCCGATCGAAGAAGTCATGGAAACGTTGGGCCGGTGCCAAGACCAAGGCAAGATTCGCCATATCGGTGTTGGAAATTTCTCCTTGGAGCTTTTGAGCCGCGCCTATGCTATTCGTGCGTTCGACTCACAGCAGGTTGCATTCAACCTGCTGTCGCGCGAGCCGGAACGTGAGATTTTTCCGTGGTGCGATTCGGTGTTCGTGAGCAACATCGCCCATAGCGGCCTGGCCCGCGGATTCCTTGCCGGCCGCGAGCTTGCGGGCCTTCCCTTTCACGCGAGCGACACGCGCCGCCGCAGCCCCTACTTTTCGGCGTCGGGCAGCGCTGAAAAGGCGCGGCTCGTGAACGCCATTCGGAAAACGAGCGCGGAGACGGGCAAGCCCCTTCCCAGCATCGCCATTCGCTGGATTCTCGACCATCCCCAGGTGACGTCCGTGCTTATTGGCATCAAGACTCGCCGGCAGGCGGAAGAGAATCTCGAGGCCATCGGCTGGCGCTTCACGACGCAGACGCACCACATGCTCTCGCGTCTCTCTTCCGCATGCCCAAGCGGCCTCGCAGGCAAACCCGCGCATGCGGGCGCCTAATTTCGACGCGGCCTCGGCCGCTCCACAGCGCTCCCGATCGGATAAAGCAATGGAACAAATGAACGACGCTTCGCATTCATCGGCTGCTTTCGCAGGCCGTATTCGCCGCCGCGTATTGGAAATGATCTGCCGCGCGAAGAGCTCTCATATCGGCTCGGTTTTCTCAACGGTCGATATCCTCGCCGTTCTCTACGACAAAATCCTGCGCGTCGATCCCGCCCAGCCGGACTGGCCCGATCGCGACCGCTTCATCCTCAGCAAAGGACACGCCTGCGCTGGCCTCTATGCGGCGCTCGCCGAGCGCGGTTTCTTTCCGGCCACTTGGCTCGAGGAGTTTTTCGCAAACGGCGGCCGCCTCGCGGGACACGCGACGCACTGGGGAGTTCCCGGAGTGGAAGCCTCCACCGGCTCGCTCGGCCACGGGCTCTCGCTCGGCGCCGGCATGGCGCTCGCAGGCAAGCGCGACGGCCTCTCCTACCGCGTCTTCGTGATGCTCAGCGATGGCGAGTGCGACGAAGGCTCGACGTGGGAAGCCGCGCTCTTTGCCCCGCATCACGGCCTCGAGAATCTGGTCGCCATTGTCGACTACAACAAGATTCAAAGCTTCGGGCGCGTTGACGACGTGCTTGGCCTCAGCCCGTTCGCGGCAAAGTGGGAATCGTTCGGTTGGGGCGTTTGCGAGATTGACGGGCACGATCACCCGCAAATCGAGCGAGCCCTCAGCCAAATTCCGGCTGTGCGCGGAAAGCCCACCTGCGTCATCGCCAATACCGTGAAGGGCAAAGGCGTCAGCTTCATGGAAGACAAAGTTCTGTGGCACTACCGCTGTCCCGATGCGGAAGAGCGGCGGCTGGCGTTCGCCGAATTGGAGGGCAAATAAGTGAGAGGCGCATTCTTTCGCGAACTGATGGAGCTGGCCGCGCGGGACGACCGCATTTACCTCCTCGTCGGCGACCTTGGATTCGGCGTCGTCGAGCCGTTCATCCAAAAGTTCCCGGACCGCTTCCTGAACATGGGTGTCGCCGAACAGAACATGACCGGCGTCGCCGCCGGGATCGCGCTCACCGGCAAAACCGTCTTCACCTATTCCATCGCCAATTTCCCCATCCTGCGCTGCCTCGAACAAATCAGAAACGACGTTTGCTATCACAAAGCGAACGTGAAAATCGTTTCGGTCGGCGGCGGCTTTTCCTACGGGGCGCTGGGCATGAGCCATCACGCGACGGAGGATCTAGCCATCCTTCGCGCTTTGCCGGAGATGACCGTGATCGCTCCCGGCGACCCATTCGAAGCGCAAGCCGCCACGCGCGCAGCCGCCGAGTATGACGGCCCGTGCTACCTGCGTCTCGGACGCGCGGGCGAGCCTCTGGTTCACGCCTCGAAAGTGAACTTTCGCATCGGCCAGGCGATTCGCGTCCGCGAGGGCGACGCGCTGACGCTCATCTCGACGGGCGCGATGCTGCGAACCGCCGTCGACGTTGCCGACGCCCTTGCAGCCAAGAGAATCTCTGTCCGCGTGCTGAGCATGCACACGCTCAAGCCGCTGGATACGGACGCCGTGCTGGCGGCCGCGCAGGAAACCCGAGCCATCGTCACCATTGAAGAACACAGCATCAGCGGTGGCCTCGGCGGAGCCGTTGCCGAATGCCTCGCGGAGTCCGGCGAATTGCGCGTGCCTTTCAAGCGGCTCGGCATCCCGGCCGGGTTCTCGGCGCCGCCGGGAACGCAGGAATATTTGCGCGACCTCTGCGGCCTCTCGCAGAACTCGATTCTCCGGTCGCTTGAACCGCTTCTCGAAGCCGTCCACGTTTCTTGATCCGTCGCCCGAAAGCACGCTTGCCCGAAGAAACGGTTGGAGAAGATTGAGACCTCGCGCCGCCCGCAACGTGGTGTCGCCAGCGCCGGACTCGTGAACCACCGCCCGCTCGTCACGCACCAGCTCAAGTTTGTATAGCCCTAAGGGAGAGCCGCAGATGTCCGAAAAGTTCTACACGAAAACAAATCAGATCATCATCGACGCCGTCATGGTGGGCGTTTCGTTCCTGCTCGCCTATCAGATTCGCTACGACGGAGCCGTGCCTCCATACCAGGCGCGCCAGTGCTGGATCCTGCTGCTCCCGTTCGTCGCTGCGCGGCTGCTGTCGTACTTCGCCTTCGGCGTCGAACGGATCCCCTGGCGGCACTTCGGCGTCGGCGACGTGTTTCGTCTTGGCCAAACGCAGCTCGCAGTGTCCGCGGTTTGGCTGGCGCTACGCTACGCGTCTTTCCTGCATTGGCCGATCGTGGAAATCCCGACCAACGTGATCGCGATCGAATTCCTGCTCTCGCTTTCGGGATCGCTGGGCGTGCGCATGCTTCGGCGCCAGATGTACGAACGTCAAGAGGGCGATCAGGGCGGCGGGAAAAAACGGCCTCGGCGCGTTCTGCTGATCGGCGCCGGAGTCACGGGCGCGCGGGTCGCCAAGGAAATGGCGTTGAATCCGTCCGTTCGCGTGGTGGGCTTTCTCGACGATGATCCAAGGAACGTAAGCTGCGTCATCGCCGGGGCAAGCGTTCTCGGCACAACCGGAATGCTCGCCGATTTGGCCAAGAAGCGGGTGATGGACGAAGTGCTGATCTGCACTCCGCCGTCGTCGCGCGCTTCTTTCAAGCGCTTCGCCGTCCTGCTGGAAAATCTTCCGATTACAACGAAATTCATGCCCACGATCGACGAAATCATCGAGGGGCATGACGCGCTGCATCTCTCGGTCAATTCGGCGCCCGGGAACGGCAATGGAAACGGAAGCAACGGGAACGGCAATGGAAACGGTTCGGGCCGCCATCCCCTGCCTTCGCAGGGTTCCTCGGCTGCGCCGATGCGCTCCGAAATCCGCGACAAGCGCATCGTCATCACCGGCGGCGCAGGCTTCATCGGCTCGAATCTCGCCGAGCGGCTCGCGGGCGACAACGAAATCGTCCTGATCGACCGCACGTTCCGCGACCAGCCGCTCCATTTCACGTCGCTCGCCTCGCATCGCAATGTGAAGCTCGTGCAAGCCGATATCCTGGAAGGCAAAGCCGTTGACGCGATTGTTCGCGACGCTCAGGTGGTGATTCATGCCGCGGCGATCGTGGGGGTCGGGCGCGTCTGCAGCCAGCCGCGCGAGACGCTCGAAACCAATTTCTCCGGCACGTCGAGAATCCTCAAGGCGCTCGAGAACAGCTCTCGCATCGAGCGTTTCGTCTATTTCTCGACGAGCGAGGTCTTCGGCGTGAACTCGTTTCGCGTCCATGAAGACGCGCCCTCGCTCGTCGGCCCCGCCGCCGAGGCTCGCTGGAGCTACGCCATCGCCAAACTCGCCGGCGAGCATCTCGTCCAGGCGTACTATCGCCAGTGCGGCATGCCGGTCGTGACGGTGCGCCCCTTCAATGTGTTCGGCCCGCGACGCCTCGGCGCTCATGCCATGAAGAGCTTCATCCTCAGCGCGCTCACGGGAAACCCGATCGAAGTGCACGGCGACGGCTCGCAGATTCGCTCGTGGTGCTACATCCATGATTTCTGTGACGCGCTTATCGAGATGATCGCGCGGCCCGCGGCCATGGGACAGGACTTCAACATCGGCAACCCGGCAAACACCGTCACGATTCTCCAGCTCGCGCAGCAGATCGCCGAGATGACGCACACCGGCGTCCCGATTAAGTTCCTGGATCATCCGTTCCCCGATATCGAAATTCGAGTGCCGTCGCTGACGAAAGCGCAGACCGTCCTCGACTACAAGCCCGCTTACGATCTGGCCAGCGCGCTGGCGCCCACGATCGCCTGGTATCAGGAGCATCTCGCCTACTTCGAGCCTCGCCTCGCCGCTGTCGCAAAAGCTTAGCCGCGCCTCGTCGCGCAACCGCGAGACGTCGGCAGGCTTTCGTCTCGCGCATCACGGCCCAGGCCGTTTTCTGCTTGTAGTACCTCGCCGTCCTCCCTCCTTGCCTTTAGTCCCTCTGTTCCCCGCCCGACGTTGTTTTCTCCCGTTTCAGTTGGTGCGCAGCCCCGGAAGTGGCAGACTCGCCCTACGCAGGCTGAAATGAACCGGCTGAGTCGGCCTGCTGGAAAGGAGCGCGCGTGCGTCCGAGTGTGCGTGCCGGCTGCGCAATTCTTTCCTTTGCGATCTGCTTTCCCGCGCGCGTCGTTTCCCGCCCGCAGGATTCCCTACCGCAAGGCGTTCTTTCGGAGCAAACGAAGCTTGTCATCGTGCCGGTCAGCGTGACGGATCGGCTGGGGCATTTTGTCTCGGGCCTCACGCAAGCGAGCTTCCGGGTGGAAGAAGACGGAAAGCCTCAGGAAATTGCGGTGTTTCGCGATGCCGATGTGCCCGTCATCGTGGGAATCGTCGTGGACCACAGCGGCAGCATGGGCACGAGAAGCGAGGACGTAATTCAGGGCGCCACTGCGTTCGTTCAGGCGAGCAATCCGCAGGACGAGGAATTCGTCGTCAACCTGGGAAACACGATTTCGTTTGGGCTGCCTCCCGGCGTCCCGTTCACGAACGACGTGACCGAGCTTCGGACGGCGCTCTCGGTTCCTTCGGCCAGCGGCTTTACGCCGCTGTACGATGCGATGGTGGCGGCGCTGCAACATTTTCGAGGAGCGCCTGCGGAAAAGAAAGTCCTGCTGGTGATCAGCGACGGCGGCGACGACGCGAGCACGCACAAGTTCGGCGAGGTTCTGCAGATGGCCGAGGCGGAGAACGTGGCGATTTATTCTATCGGCCTGCTCGATCCGCTGAGCGCCGACCAGAATCCCAAGGTCTTGCGGAAATTTGCCAAAGAGACGGGTGGCGAAGTCTATTTCCCAAACTCCAGAAACGGGGTCGCGAGCGTCTGCATCGCGATCGCCGCCGACATCCGCCATCAATACACGCTGGGCTACAATCCGCCCGAAACCGGCAAAAGCGGCTACCGGGAAATTCGCGTCGAAGTGCAGGCGCCCGGCCACGGGCGCCTGTCAGTGCGTGCAAAAAAGGGCTATTTCTATTCTCCGGGTCCACTCGCCCGCAGTTCTCCCTAAAGCCCGTGGCGGTCACCTCTCAAGGCACAACGATGCGCCTGCTGGATCGTTCCGAGAAAGATTGGTAGGGGCGGTGGGGATCGGAC
>DATJRU010000045.1:0-5073 GCA_035504455.1 Vulcanimicrobiaceae bacterium | reverse complement strand
GAAACGAAAAAGCGATTTTCCGCATGATCGATCATCTGTTCAGGCGCCGCGTGCTTGTCTATTACGAGAGCGGCCGTTCGGCGCCGATTCACGTTTCCGGACACGCCAGCCAGGAAGAAATGAAAATTCTGCTGCAGCTGGCGCGGCCGAAGTTTTTCGTTCCGCTGCACGGCGAATACCGGCATCTCTTCCGCCATGCGGCGCTGGCCGAGCAAGTGGGCGCCGTTTCCGGGCAGATTTTCCTGCTCGAGAGCGGGCACCCGCTGGAATTCACTGCCGATGGGCGTGCGTACGAGCGCGAGCCCGTGCCCGCCGGCCGCGTGATGGTCGATTCCGGCTCGCTCGAAGAGATCGAGGACGTAGTGATCCGCGACCGCAAGCATCTTTCCGAAGATGGCGTGGTGGTCCCCATCATCGCGATCGACAAGCACACGGGCCGCATCGAAATCTCGCCGGAAATCGTGACGCGCGGTTTTCTGCCGAGCGACGATGGTCAGGTGATCCTCACCAAGGCGCGCGAAGTGATCCTGAAAACGATCGAAGAATCGAGCGCCGAGGAAAAAATGGATTGGAGCGTGATCAAGGAAAAAATTCGCGTCGACCTGAAGCGCTACCTGAACAAGCAAACTTCGAAGCGGCCGCTGATCCTTCCCGTGATTTTGGAAGTTTGACCGTTTCCCGATTTGGAACGGCCGCGGCGGCTCGGCCTAGGCCCCGATTCCGGGGCTCCGCGACGCCTAAGGCCGGATAAGGCGCCAAGAGCGGCTCTTTTGTGCCCTGTAAGCCCGTTTAAGCCCCCGACGACGACAACGTCGTTGTCGCCGCGGGAGCAGGTTTTTTGAGAGCTTTCGGAAGATTCGTGTTCACCCTGCGCACCTACCATCCCGAAGATTTCGAAACCCTCTACGAAATCGATGAGGCGTGCTACGAACCCGCGATCGCCTATTCGCGGCGCGAGCTGCGGAATTATTTGCGATTTCCCGGCGCGGATTGCGTGGTAGCGGAGGCCGAAACAAAACCCAGCGCGAAGAGCAAACCGCGAAAAGCGATCGCCGGATTCTGCATCACCGCGCACGAAGACGACTGGGGCTACATCATCACCATCGACGTGCTCGAAAAATTTCGGCGCAACGGCGTCGGCACGTTATTGCTCGGCGAGGCCGAGCGCCGCCTCGCCGCAAATGGCGCAAAGGAGATCGGGCTCGACACCGCCGTGAATAACGTTGCGGGCGTCGGCTTCTGGCAAAGGCACGGCTACCGCATTCTCGGCAGGCGCAAAAACTATTATCCCGGCGGCCTCGACGCGTTCGCCATGTCCAAAAAAATCGGCAGAGGCGCCGCAAAAGCTTCGACGGCTAGTTCACGGTGAGCGGCAGTTGTATCGTGCGCGTGACGGTCGTCGAAGACGCGGTGAATGTCGCGGTCACGGTGAGCGTGTAATTGCCGGGCGGCGTGCCAGGATCGGGCGGATCGCTGGCACCGCCACCTCCTCCGCAGCCCGCGATGCCCGCGCCCAGCGCGACAACAAGCGCGGCCACCTGAATCGCCCGCGCGCAACGACCCCACGACGCTCCGGATCGCGACTCTTGCAACTCGCTGCTACGACGCCTCGCGGCCACAAGAAACACGGCGAGCTCTACGCAAATCGCAATCAGAAATATTTCCGCGGTGAACCTTGGGGCGACGCCACCTGGTCCACGCAGTCGTGGTGCGAAGCGGCTGGAAACGGTCGTCGGCGCTGTCGTTGGAACGCTGACCGTGAAAGTTCCGGGCGACGAGGGCGTGACGTTGACCGTCGACGCGGAAAGATTGCAGGTCGCTTCCGACGGCGCGCCGGAGCAAGCGAGCGCGACGCTGCCGCTGAATCCCGCCGACGCATCTACCGCCAAACTATACGTAGCCGTCGCGCCGGGGGCGACGGGCGCGCTGGTCGCCTGGCCCGTTGGGGCGCTGAAGCAAAAATCTTCGGCGGTGCCGCTGAGCGCGACGCCTTGCGGGCTGCCGGGCGCATTGTCGCTGAGCGAGAGTGTGGCGGTTCTCGAGGAATCGGTGCCGCAAGTGGGCGCGGCCAGCGGACGGAAGGCAATCTGAACCGTGCAGGCGCCGCCGGGCGGAGTATTCGACGAGCTGCACGAATTACTGGTGATGTCGAAGTCGCTGCTGCTTCCTCCCTTCAAGCTGACGCCCGTAAATACCAGCGATCCGGCGCTGGGTCCCGAGGCGCTATTCGTGATCGTGATGGGTTGCGCCGTGCCGGAAGTTTGCGCGAGCTGGCTGCCGAAATTCACGCTCGGGACGACGGAGATCGCCGCGGACAAAGTGGCCACGGCGCTTCCGCTGAGCGGAACGACGAGCGACTGCTCTGCGCTTCCCTGAAAGTGATATGTGGCATCGATCTCGGACTGGAATGTGCCGGCTGCCTGCGGGACGAACACGACGCTCACAGCGCAGGTGGCATTGGCATTGAGCGGCTGGCCAATCGAGCAGCCGTTGCCGACCGGAGAAAGCTGAAAGTCGGCGGGATTCGCGCCGCCGAGCGACGGAGCGGTGTCGATCGTGAGCGTCTGTTTCGTCGGCGTGACAACGGTGAAGGTCACTTGCTGCGGCTGGCTTGCGATGCCCGAGGCCTGCGGCGCAAAAGTTACGCTGATGGGCAAAGCGGCGAGCCCGGGCGCGACGCCGAGCAGTTCGAATTGCTGCGGGCTGCCGGGCGCGTTGTCAGCGACGGCAACAACCGCTGACTCGTAGCCGGTAGATGACGGGCTGAAGTTGACGCCGAGCCCGCACGACGCGCCAGCGTTCAAAGGCTGCGAAGTGCACGCGGCCTGACCGGAGAGAGCGAAGTCGGTGGCGTTGGGGCCGGCGATCGTCATGCTCGATATGTTGAGCGCGGCGTCGCCGGTATTCGTGAGGCCGACGACCTGCGGGCGGGTATTGAGAAAATTCAGATGGGGCAGATCGAACGCGAGGGCGGGCTGCGTTGCGGAACCTTCGAGCAATTCGGCGAGGAACGCGTCGCTCGCGGGCGGCGAAGCAAGGCAACTCGCGCAGGATGCCTGGACGCCATTGATCGGACTCCCGCTCGAGGTGACGGCAGCCGGAAAATCCGGGGACGTCGTGGCGCCGGCGAGATAGACATGTCCCGCAGAGTCCGCCACGACCGCGTTGCCGATCGCGCCGCCCTCGCCGCTCGCGGATGACGTGCCGCCGAGTGGCGTTGCGTAGGTGAGCGACGCCAATCCGGAAGAGGTGGGGTCGAACTTCGCGACGAAGGCTACGGTCTGGCCGTTAAAGGGCTGGGCGTTGTCGTGCCAGGGAAAATCCCACGACGAAGTGGTGCCTGCGACGTAGACCTCGTTAGGCGCCGGGACGCTAACGCTCTGGCCGGCGTCGCTGGTCGAACCGCCGAGGTAAGTGGAATAAAGCAGAGAGGTCTGTCCTGTGGCAGTCTGAGCGATGACGGCGAGGAAAGCGTTCGCGGCCGCTTGGGAATTGAGCGACGCGCTGAAAGCGGCGTGTTGGCCGTCTGCGGGAAAATCGGGCGAGCTTGTGGAGCCGGTGACGTAGGCGGTGGGATTCGGGCTCGTGTCGACTGCCACAGCCAGGGCCTGGTCGGTGCCGCTGCCGCCGAGGAGCGTGGCGTAGACGAGATCGACGTTGTTTTGTCCGAGTGGCGCGATCTTCATCACAAATGCGTCGGATTCGCCGCCGCCGTACACCGCTTGAAACGCATTCGTAAATGGAAACGCCGTCGTGGCCGCTTGCGCGCCGCCGGCGATGTAGGCGCTACCGGTGGAGTCGACCGCGACGCCTCCCACGCTCACCTGTCCAAGAGCGTTGGTCCCGAGATACGAACAATATTTCAGGGTCGCGGCAGCTCCCGCCTGCGCCGGAGGCGTGAAAATGGCGAGAAAGCCGTCGCTCTCCTGCCCGTCCCAAGTGGTTGAGTATGCGGTGGTGGTGACCGGAAGGTCGGGAGACTTGGTATCGAGTGTCGTCGGCTCGGTATCGGAAGCGATGTAGACATCGCCGGAAGAGTCGAGGGCGATCCCGCCGTTTCCGTACTCCGATTCCATGCCGCTGCCGCCGAAGATCGTCGAGAAAACGAGCGTAGCTCCGGTGGGGTCGAGTTCGCTGACGGCAACGTCATTGCCGATGCCCGATGAGAGTGCGATTGTGGGCAGGCTGGAATCGGTGACGGGATAGTCGGCGGAGGTAGTTGTGCCGGTGATGGCGACGCTGCCGCCGGGAGTGGCGGCGATCAGGCCTCCGGTCTGTGTCTGGCTGCCGCCGAGGAACGTGAGGTAGACGAGCGAGTTCGCGCCAGTGGCGGCGGGATTTATTTTGGCAACGAAGAATGCGGAAGTGCCTCCGCCGGGGCCCAGCGTGTGAGACGCGCCGGGAAATGTTTGCGGAGAGGTGGTCGTGCCGCTGAAGTAGACGTTGCCCGCGGAATCGAGCGCGACGCTCGAGGCGGCGTCGGTGCCGGCGCCTCCAAGGAATGTGGCGTAGGCGACGGAAATCGACGGATCGATGACCAGCGTAGAGCGTGGATCGTGCGCGCCGAGGCGAAAGCCGAGCGAGCCGGTCGCGTCGAGAATGTAGGCGGCGTCAACAGGCTTGCGGACGTTGCGCGCCAACTCCTCATACACGATGGGCTTTTTCATGCGGAGTTGAGCGCCGGCCGCGATGAGCAGGATGTCGCCCTTGGGCGTGAGTTGCGTGGAGTCCGCGCCGGAGATTTTGAAGCGCAAGCCTGAGAGGTCGGCGCCCGGAGCGACGCGGAGGTCGTATTCGACGCCGTCGTCATTGCCGTAGAAGACCAGCGCGACTCCCTGGGCGGCCGTCGCGGCAGCCTGCGCGAAGTGCGGGACGTGCGTGCGCCACAGGCGGCGGTCGTTGCCGATGAGGTAGTTCGACTCGCCGCGAAGCTTTTCGCTGCCGCGCCAGGAGAAGTCGCGCTGGCCGGCGAGGCGCATGGACACGACGCGTGGCGGGGCCGCGGATTTCGCGCGCGAGGCGCCTGGAATTTGCAGGGCGATTCCGCGGCGATCGAGAAGGACGGTCAATCCC
>DATJRU010000044.1:0-17341 GCA_035504455.1 Vulcanimicrobiaceae bacterium | reverse complement strand
CGCAACAAGCTTCTCAATGAAATGATGGTAAACTCAGGCCATCAATTCAGCAGAGGTTCTGTATGGTCTGCGCGCACTGCGGGTCGTTACTACCCATCCAAAACTTCGAGTGCCCCAAATGCGGCACGCGCAGGACACGGGACCAGATTCTCGCGGAACCGCCGCCGGACGCGCCTCGGAAGCTCGCGGGCGTCGGCGGCTGGCTTTTCCTCCTCGTCGCCTATCTCGTCTTTTTTGTTCCGATCGGCGCGGCGCTGGTCTTGGCGCGAGGCGCCGCCGGCGTCTTTATCGCGCACTCGACGAAGATCAACACGTCTCCCACTGTCCTTCTCACATGGATCGGCGGCCTCGCCATGGCGGCTTTCGGTCTCTACGCCGGGATTCTTCTTTGGAAGGAACGCCCTCGCGCAGTCGCCGTCGCGAAGAAATTCTTGCTTGCTTGGCTGCTTCTCGGAACGATTTGGGCCCTGCTTCCTAACGCGTCCATCGCCGATCGCGCCTGGGGACTTGTGGACACGCTCTTCTGGTTCGCCGTCTGGTATTCCTACCTAATTTTCTCGAAGCGCGTCGCCAATACGTACATCTAATCGTTCGGGTGTGCTGCTGCCACCTTTGTGCTGGAAGAAAAAACGGCTGGGGTGGAACTTTTCCCAGGGCGCGCCCGTATTAGCTCATGAGGTTAAGACAATGCGCTACGAAGCCAGTGATTTCGGAATTGCCCAAGCCACGATGGCAAGCCCGTTCGTGATCAAGGACTTGGGGAACCATTCCCGCGAGACGCTCGACACCTTGCGCGCGCTGCTTGCCGCCGGCGCGGGCGCGCGTCCCGACTCGAAACGCCCGCACCTCTATGAATTCGAAAGCGAAACCTGCGTCTTCTACGTCTACGTCTCGCCGGTCAATGGCGTCGTGGAACTCATTGCAACCTGGCCGCGCGTCGGAGAACTCGCGCTCTGTCACTAATCCCCAGGGCGCGACCGCAGTCAGCCGCGCCGCATAAAGCACACACAAAATTGGAAGCGCGACGACGCAGGCGCTACTTGATCGCGTGCGTGCCGTGTGTGATCGCGCCTCCCGCGCGAAGAGCCGCGGCCACCATCACCGCCTCCGAAATCTCCTGATCGGTCACGCCGGCGGCGCGCGCCTGGTTCGCGTGAATCTCGATGCAGTACGGGCACTGCGTGGTGAACGCGACCGCCAGCGCCATCAGCTCCTTGTACTTCACCGGGATCGCTCCCGCGGCCATTGCCGCTTTGTCGAAGGCGGCGAACGCCTTCATGCCTTCGGGCGCGTTGGCATCGATCACTTTCAGCTTCGTCAAATTCTTCATGTCGTACAAGGCGAACCTCCGGAAAGTTCACAAGGGTGTCTCAGCGCGGCTGAGAGTTTGAAGTGCGCAATTATATGTGGGGCAGCGGACTTTGAGCAATTTCCCATTTCAGGAAGCGCGAAATACCGGGCAGACCGCCCTCTCGTCGCGCCCTCAGTGCGCAGAGGGCAAACTCCCGTCAAAATCGGCCGCCTAGGCGCTTTTAACCGCGCGAAGGGAGCAAGCACTTTGCTCTCTTTATTGCAGTTTTTGCAGCCCGTCAGCGGCACTCCCCAAGGCAACGGAACTTTGATTGAATCTTTCAGGCGGGCCGCGAAATCCAAACCCACAAGGAGAATTTTATGGCCACTGGATCAAACGGAACCGCAAAGATCGTTCGCTTCCATTCGACGGGCGGACCCGAAGTGCTGAAAATCGAAGAGCTGCCGATTCCTCAGCCGGGCAAAGCAGAAGTCCGCCTGCGCGTGCAGGCGCTTGGACTCAACCGTGCCGAGGTGATGTTCCGCAAAGGGCAGTATTTGGAGAATCCCACGTTCCCATCGAAGCTCGGCTACGAAGCGTCCGGCGTGGTCGACGCGGTCGGACCGGACGTCGACAAGAAATGGATCGGCAAGAACGCCAGCACCGTTCCCGCGTTCCTGATGACTCAGTACGGTGTGTACGGAGAAGTCGCGATCGTCCCTCTCAGCGCGATCGCGGAGTATCCCGACAAGCTGACACCCGAAGAAGGCACGTCGATCTGGATGCAGTATCTCACCGCGTACGGCGCCTTGATCCTCCACGGCAAAATCACTAAGGGCGATTTCGTGATCATCACGGCGGCCAGCAGCAGCGTGGGTCTCGCCGCAATCGAAATGGTGAACGCGGAAGGCGCGGTCAGCATCGCGGTCACGCGGAAATCGGCGAAGAAAGACGCGCTGCGCAAAGCGGGCGCGGCGCACGTGATCGCAAGCGAAGACGAAGATTTCGTCGCCCGGGTAAACGAAATCACCGGCGGCAAAGGCGCCCGCGTGATCTTCGATCCGATCGGCGGCAAAGGCCTCGAGACGCTGGCGCAAGCCGCGGCCCTCGGCGGGACGATCTTCGAATACGGCGCGCTCGCTCCGGAGCCCACGCCCTTCCCGCTTTTCGCCGCGCTCGGCAAAGGGCTTTCGATCCGCGGGTACACGCTGCGCGAAGTGCTCTTCGATCCGAAGCTGCGGGAGACCGCGGAGAAGTACGTCTTCGATCGGGTGGCGTCGGGGAAGTTCAAGCCGGTGGTCGACCGAGTATTTCCGCTTTCCGAGATCGTCGAAGCGCACCGCTACATGGAATCGAACCAGCAGCTCGGCAAAATTGTTGTGAAAGTGTAGCGGTGCGGACGAAAAAAGAGGGCGGGAGCGATCTCCCGCCCTCTCCGGCCGGCGCGATTAGTGGCCGACAGTGACCGCTTCGGTCTTTCCGGAAAACTGCACCTGAACGATCTGATTGTTGTTCGTTTCCACCTCTGTTTCCGAGGCTTTCTGGGGCAATTGAATCCAGTGGCACGGAACCTGCGCGACCACTTTCCTGTCGTGCAGCACGTCGAGCGTGTTCTCGTTTGCGCGCGCTTCGACCGTGTATGTGCCCGGCTTGATTTGAGTGTTGCCGATTGTAGTGGTCTGGCTGAGATCCCACTCGGCGGTGTACGGTTTTTCGGGGCGAGCCCAGACCGGCAGGGCGAGACACAGTACGGCGATCCCGCCGAGGTATTGCTTTACACTCCAACGCATTTGGCCTTCTCCTTTGGGTAGACAACTCGGTCAAACAAGGGTCATCAGCAGAGCGTGCAGGAACCTTTCCCTGGGGGCAGGGCTGGAAGCGCTACTGCGATCCGTGCGCGCTCAAATTTAGGATGCGCGTGCAAGCGAATGGGTTTCGAGAAATGCGGGAAACATTGAAGCGGGGATGTGCCGTAGGGGCACGGGAATGGGCCTTCCCTAACGCTTATCGAGCGAGGAAATTAATAACCAGGAGCGCCGCAACCGCGCCCGTGAACACCGCCAAAGCAAGCCAGCGCGAGGCTCCCTGGTTCCGGCGGCGCAGACGTTCTATCTGGCCTGTTAAACCCGGATCGAAGTCTCCGACAGAGTCGTATGCGACCGCGCGCGCGGCGCGTCTTTCGGACGCTCGACGCCGCTTGGGCTTGGGAAACTCGGCCTCGTATGTCATGAGTCCATCGTAGGCGCGACGGCGCGGCAGGGGGCGCGGCAAGATTCCAGGAGAGTCGTAAGAGTTAGTTCGCGGGGAGTTAATGCGGCGAACCTACCTGTACGTCGCAACACACCGATCGGATTCCTATTGCAGCTGGAGGGCTTGCGGCAAAGCGGCGCGAACCATATTCCAATCGTAGAAGTCGTCCGAAGGTCCAGCGACGGAAAGCACGTAATCGGCCGGCCATTTCTTCACCATCACCATGTCGAGATCCACGTTGCGCGACGAGGTCAAATGAAGGAGGTGCGCCGGGTAGCCGTTGACCGTCATCGCTTGCTCGCTCTTCAGCGTCAAACCCGGACTTCCCGCGTAGCGCTTCACGACAAGCGCCGCGTCATCCTCGATCGTGGGAGTCAGTATCGGGAAATCGGCCTCGAGCAACGCGTTGAAGCGCGTGAAGGCGACCAGGTGGCAGAGATACGGGGTGGGACGCCGCGAAGGCCTCCAATCTCCGGGCAGCGTGAGAGTGAGACCGTAGGCGGGATTCTTGTACGTGGTGGACTCCGTCACGTTCTGCATAGGGCCGGGCCCGCGCTGCCATGAGAGCGACTCGTGGCTGCGATCCATCTCCCTGAACTTACCGGTGTAGCGAACAAACAGGACCACCGAAACGCAACTTCCGACCAAAACAATCGCCAGCGCGATCGAAATGATGATGAAAGCGGATTTGCGATTGTTCTGATAGCGAGCCGCAACGGGAGTGACGACGCGATACGTGGGGCCCGAATCGCCTGCGAGAGGCACGCTCATTCGCAAACTCCGTCAGACCGCCAGGGTCCGAATCGGGCCGCCGAAGCCGATTCCGCTACGCGGCTTCGGAGAGGAATTCGACCTGAAACGAGGATGGCACGAGGCCCACGCTCGCGCCGCGAGCGAGAAGTTCCCGCACCGCGCGACGTCCCTCTTCGCCATAATCGAGCGTCCAGCGGTTCACGTACATGCCAACAAACTTGTCGGCGAGGACGGGATCCATATCGCGCGCAAACTGCAAAGCATATTCGAGCGCGGGCTCGCGATGATCGAGGGCATAGCTGACGCTTTCGCGGATGATGCGCGCTACCTGGCGGCCCATGTCGTTGCCGAGGCTGCGGCGAATGGCGTTCGCGCCGAGCGGCAGCGGCAGCCCGGTCTGTTCCTGCCACCACTGTCCGAGGTCGACCACGCGATGGAGTCCAATCTCGGAGAAAAGCAGCTGGCCTTCGTGGATGAGCAGGCCCGCTTCGACTTCTTTGTTGCTGACGGCCTGGAGAATCTTGTCGAACGGCATCGTAACGGTTTCGACTCCGGGCTCGAAGAGCTTGAGCGCGAGATACGACGTGGTAAGCGTGCCGGGAATCGCGACCTTGCGGCCCTTGAGATCGTCCTTCTTGATCGGATGCGAGGAGATGACGATGGGCCCGTAGCCTTCGCCGAAACTCGCGCCGCAGTCGAGCAGCAGGTATTTGTCGGCCACAAACGCGTAGCCGTAAAAGCTAACCGCGGTGACGTCATACTTCTCGTTGTGGGCCGCGTGGTTCAGCGTCTCGATATCGCAGAGGACGTGGTTGAACTTCACGCCCGGCAGGCGCACCTTTCCGGTCGCCAGGGCGTAGAACATGAAAGCGTCGTCGCTATCGGGTGAATGGGCGAGTTGTAGCGTGGTCGTCATAGGTGTCGCGGCGGGTGTCGACATTTTTTGTGGCCATCCTGGCGCTCAGAAGAAGCGCACTGCCTATCGTCCGGAGACACGTCCCATCACAGCTTGTATGGCCTGGAAAACTACGACGGCGTCCGGAGTGTGCGCTTTCCTGTGTGAGTGCCGTAGTTCGAACGACGAAAGAATACCACACGGGAACACGACGCGTACAGTGCGCGAAAATCCCCGCAAACCGGCGCTACGCTTTCTCCGCCAGGACGTGCGGCAGCAGGAACTCCTGAAGCAAGCGATGATCCTCGGAGTGAACGCCTTCGAACTCCAGGCCCATGCAATCTTCGCCACTGACGCGAACCACGCGTCCCGTGAGGCGCAAAGGAGACTGCCCCGCGCGAATCTCGAGCTTCACGACGACGCTGGTGCCCGCGGGAAGCGCGTGCGACGCCCGCACGAAGAGCCCGCCGAGGCTGATGTCGAGCGTCGTGCCGGTCAGCCGCTTCGACTCCGTCTCGATGGCCACGTTGCACTGCAGCTTTATGCGGTTGAAGCGCCGCGCTTCCCGCTCGATCGACCCGGCGGAAACGCGGATCAGCCGCAGGATGCGGTGGCGATCGATGGGCTTGAAGAGAAAGAAATTGACGCCGGCTTCGAAGGCGCGCGCGAGCAGCTTGCGGTCCTCTTCCCCGGTGATCATCACGATGGGCGTGGAACGATTGAGGCCCGTGGCGCGCACCAGGCGGGCGAGTTCGACTCCTTCGAGCAGGGGCATGCGCTCGTCGAGGAAAATGGCGTCGAACTTTTCGTGGACGAGCCGGGCCGCCGCCTGCCGCGGGTCGGTCATCGTCACGCTCTCCATTTCCGCGGAGGTCAGGATCTCGTGCATCAGTTCGCACGCCGCCGCGTCGTCATCGACCACGAGGACGCGGTAAGAGTGCTTGAGAGCGGATGCTTCCGGGTGCGGTGCTTTCATTTGTTGTATGGTCATAAACTTTACGCGACCGGCGGCGAATAGGCCGGCTGTCCAATCCAGCGATCGAGTTGCTCGCGAAGCGCGCGGAAATCGATCGGCTTCGAAATGCAGGCGTTGCAGCCGGCGTTGATCACGCGCTGGTGGTCGGTGACCATGGCGTGCGCCGTCACCGCGATCACCGGCACGTTGCGCAGCCCTGCGTGATTCCGCATCCAGGTGGCGATCGTAAGCCCGTCGTCCGCGCCCAGCTGCACGTCGAGCAGCACCGCATCCACTTCGCTGTTTTGAAGCGCGGCGAACGACTGCTCGAGATTCTCCGCCGAGAGCACTTCGAATCCCTCCACTTCGAGCCAGTCGGAAAGGAGCTCGCGATTCGGCTGATTGTCCTCGACGATCAGAACGCGCGCGCTCACGATTCCACCTGCGATCCGGAGAGCACCAGGCGTTCCAGGCGCGCGAGCAACGCGTCCTGCCAGGTCTCCTGCTTTTGGAAAAGCGCTTCGGAGTTGGCGCGGAGATATTCCCTCTCCTGCGCCGTGAGGTCCTTGCTGGTCAGCACGAAAACCGGCAGATTGGCGGTGCGCGGGTCGCGGCGCCACTCGGAGAGCAATTGGAACCCGCTCACGTCCGGGAGAATCAGGTCGAGGATCACCAACTCCGGCAGAGCGGCGGCCACTTGATTTTGAGCCTGCGCTCCGTCGGCAGCAGCACGCACGGAAAAACCGCTTTTCGAAAGAAGCTCGGCAACGAACTCGCGCGTGGGATCGTCGTCTTCGATGACCAGAATCGAGCGACCAGGCGCAGCGCCGGGTCGACTGAGACACCGCTTCACGGCCGTGAGCAGGGTCGCTTTGTCGACCGGCTTCACGATGTATTCGTCAGCGCCGAGTAGCGCCCCGGTAGAGGGCTGGTCGACAATCGTCACGATGATCACAGGGATCAGCGCGGTGCGCGCATCGGACTTCAAGCTCGATAGCAGCTCCCAGCCGTTGATCGGCTTCATGACGATGTCGATGGTGATCGCAGCGGGGCGGATTTCCGCCGCCATTTCGAGCGCGTGCTGCGGCCGGCGGCAAACGGTGACGACGTAGCCGGCGGACGTGAGCTGCGTTTCGAGAAGCTGCGCCGCGCTCGAGTCGTCCTCGACTACCAGGATGCGCGATCCCGCCAGAGAGCGTGCCAGGCCGGGTGCGGATGCCTCTGTCCCTTCGCTGACGAACGTGGGAACCACGGGAAGCGTGAAGTAGAAACAGCTCCCCGAGCCGACTTCGCTTTCCACGCCCAATTCCCCGCCGTGAAGCTGAACCAGGCGCTGCGTGATCGCGAGGCCGAGGCCCGTCCCCTCGGCCGCCTTTTCGCTGCGGCGCAGCCGGTAAAACGCATCGAAGATTTTCTGCCGCTCTTCGGGCGGGATGCCGGGCCCCGAGTCTCGGACCTCGATGCGGACGAAATCGCCGGCTCGCCTCGCCGCCAACTCGATCTTTCCGCCCTCGGGCGTGAACTTGACGGCGTTTCCGATGAGGTTCATCAGAATCTGCTTGAGTCGCGTGCCGTCCGCGCGAACGCTCAGGCCGGACGGAGCGCGGTGCACCAGTACGTGCGACTTCTTGTCGGCGAGCGGCCGCATCGTGTCCGTGACTTCGGAGAAGGACGTAGCCAGCGGAACGCTGTCGATCGCGAGCTGCAAGCGCCCTGCCTCGATCTTCGACAAGTCGAGAATGTCGTTGATCAGCGTGAGCAAATGCTTTCCGCCGGTGTGAATGTGCTTCACGTAGCGCTGCTGGCGCTCGTTGAGCGGGCCGTAGCGCTCCTCGGTGAGGAGGTCTGAGAATCCAAGGACAGCGTTGAGCGGAGTCCGGAGCTCGTGGCTCATCGTGGAAAGGAACTGGTCCTTGAACTTCGCGGCGCGTTCGAGCTCTTCCTTGGCGCGCAGAAGATTTTGCGAATAGGCTTCGAGGACGTCTTTGGCGGCCTGGAGTTCCGCGGTGCGCTCCAGGACGCGCAGCTCTAGCTGATCATGCGCCTTGCGCAAATCCATCTCGCTGCGGCCGATCTGCGCGAGCATTTCGTTGAACGCGTCGATGAGGAGGGACAGCTCGCCGTGGCCCGGGAAGGACGCCACGCGAATGGAATAATCCTTGTCGTGCGAGACGGCGCCCGCGGCTTGAGCCAGGTGCACGATCGGCTCGGCGACGGATCTGCGGAAAATGGGCGAGACCAGCAGCGCCGCCAGGAGCGACGCGAGCAGAACCAGGCCGGCGATTCCCGCGTACTGCAGCAGGCGATGGTTCAACTCTTCCATGTCCGAACGGATATAGACCGTACCGGTGGGCTTGCCCTGGAAGATGATCGAGCGGACAAGCACGATCTCGTCGTTCTGGAGCAGATGCGTTTCGAGCTGGCCGTCGGCAAGCGCGGGCGGCGCGGGAATCGCCGCGTTTTTCTCGCGCGAGTAGGTGGCGAGCGCCCGGCCGTTGGGCATGTAGATCACGGCGGACACCACGTCGGGCGCGGCGCCGAAGGCCGAAAGCGTCGTGGAGGCGGCTTGCGGATCGTCGAAGAGCACCGCCGACGCGCTGTTCGAGCCGATGATCTGCGCTTGCGTCGAAAGATTGCGCACGACGGCGGCGCGAAACGTGACCACGTCGTAGCCCATGAACGCCGCGCAAGCCAGCAACAGCGCCGCGCCGCTGACGAGCATGTTCATCCACGTCAGCTTCCTGGCGATCGAGGCGTTTTGTTTTCGTGGCCGCATTAGAAATTTCCCGGGCGATCTTTCCGGACGTTCGTCGCAACCTTGAGCAATTCGGAACTCAGCGTGAGGCGCGCGTCTTGCGCGCTCGCGAGATTCACGTCGAAACGCACGCGGTCGCCGTCCAGAATGAAGCCGATCATCCCGCCTCGCTCAGAGAAGCGGGGAATGTCGCTCACGGTGAGCACGCTGGCGTTGTCCAGCGCCATCAGGACTTCCTTCAGGTGATCCTGCTCGGAGGAGCTGATGAAGAGGATGCGGCAGTGGTCGACGTCCTGCGGCTTCGCGATTCGCTTCGCGGTGACGCTCTTGCCGGCAATCGTCTCGCGCGCGAGAGTCGCGTCGAGCGTTGGGCCGAATGGGTCGGCGCCGAGCACGCAGATTTCGAAGCCGTCGCCCTTGCCGGACGCGTTCTGATCGGGCCATTCCACGAAGCGGCCGAAATTATAGAGATACGCGGCCTTCACCTGGAATTCGTTGGCCTTGGGCTGCTGCGCCTGGACGCGCCAGGAAATTCCCGCGAGAAAGACGCAAGATGCCGCCGCAAAAAGCGGCAAGACGCGCCGCAGCGTCCAAGTTCGAAGAACGCGGGGGAAGCGCGCGAATTGGGCGGGCGCCACTGGCATCACCTGGTCCACGTAATCTTTCCGTAGACGGCTCGCTTGATTCCCACGAGCGGGCCCGGATCGCCGCCGAATTCCACGTGATACGGCTGGAGCAGGTTCTGCCCGACGACCGAAAGATCGAGTCCTTCGCCCGCGTGCCAGCCGAGACGGACGTCCGCCGTGCTGTAGGAGCCGACGCCCTCGGCGGGCAGCGCAGCCGAATAGCGGAAATTCTGGTCGAGCTCGAAATGTTTGGGCAGATTGAAAAACGATTGCAGGCTCACCATGCTGCCGGGGCTCGATCCCATGTAGGAACCGAGCAGGCCGCCTGTATCCGTGAATCCCTGCTTATCGCGCAGCGACATGTGGAGATACGAATACGAGCCGCGAACCTGCCACCACGAAGTGATCTTCCAGTCTGGAGCGATTTCCGTGCCGACCGTGTGTCCCTGAATCACGTTGGCGTACGGCAACAGAAAATAGAGATAGACGGGCGAGGCGGGCGGCGCAGGCGTGGGCCCCGGGATGGGAGCTTCGCCGAGACCGGCCGGGCCGTAGCCTTGCAGATTGTCGTAGCTGTTGTAGAAAGCCGTGAAGTCGATGTAAAGCTTTCGGCCAACTTGCGTGCGGTATCCCGCCTCGTACGCGATCAGCTGTTCCGCTTTCAGCTTCGGATCGCCCTCGATCTGGAAGTAGAGCGGGATTCCTTCGTAATACTCGTCGAAAATGTCGAATTGCACGTCCTGATCGAGGCGCGACGGAGTGCGCACGGCGCGAGTCACGGCGGCCCAGAAGGACTGGCGGTCGGTCGGCGTCCACATCAGCCGCGCGCTCGGCTGGTAGTCGAAGCCGCTGAAATTATTGTGCTCGAGCTTGGTGCCGGCGGTGAGTGTGAGCTTGTCGTGGATGAGCGGAAGCTCGTATTGGATAAAGCCGCTGTAGATGCTGTCGAGCTGGCTGGCCGGCAGAAAATTCACGCCCTGCGAGCTCTGGATGAAGTTGCTGGGGCTGAGCCGCGCGCCGAGGCCCCACGTCAACATTTCATCGTCGTGCGTACGCAGGTGCTGGACGAAGTCGACGTCGAACGTATCGCGCGTTTCGCCGAGTTCGAAGTCCTGCCGGTTGGTGCGGTCGAAGTAGGTTTGCAGCTGGATGTCGGAGCCGTCGCTCGTGGCGTGCTGCCAGCGCGCCAGCACGTCGCCGCCAGAGACGAAACCCCATCCCTGCTCGGCAATTTCCGCCGGGGGGTTGAACGAGCCGATGAAACTGCTTTCGCCGCTCTCGCCTTGATAGATGTCGCCCTGGACTGTAAACGTGTCCTTCTGGCCGCTCTTCCAATCGGTGCGGAAACCCATCTGGCCCATTCGCCAGTGATCGAATCCGTCGTCGTCGGGATGTTCTTCCTGGCCGCGAATTTCGCCCATTCCGTAGACGCGATAATCGAAGCCGTTCCCTGCCGTGCCGCCATAGCGGACGGTGCCCGTGCCCTGATCGACGGTTCCACTTCCGGTGGTCGCGAGCATGCCGTGCGTGTCGCTCGCGCTCTTCGTGATGATGTTGATCACGCCATTGACGGCGTTCGAGCCCCAGATCGTTCCGCCGGGTCCACGGATCACCTCGATGCGGTCGACGTCTTCGAGCATCACGTACGGCAAATCCCAATACACTCCCTCGAAGAGCGGTGTGTACACGCTGCGCCCATCGACGAGGACGAGCAGGTCCTTCGAGAATTGCCCGGCGAATCCGCGGATGGAGACCGACCAATGATTGCCGTCAATCTGCGCAACTTGCACGCCCGGCGCGAGGCGCAGTGCCTCCGGAATGCTGGTGGCACCGGAGCGGCGAATATCTTCCTGCGTGATCACGTAGACGGCCGCGGGAGTTTTCATCACCTCCTGAGGGGCCTTGGAGACGGTGGTGACTTCCACGTTGCCAAGTTGCTCGAGGCTCAGGTCAGCGAGATTTTGAGGATCGCTTGGATCGGAGGGCGGGCCCGGCGGGGTCTGCGCGCGCACTTGCTGGACGAGCGCGGCGAATGCGAGGAGAAACGCCAGCGCTTTCGCGGTGATGCGACGCAAAGTCGGCCGTTGATAGGCGGGGCGCGCGCCACGGATATTGTCGATTGCCTGAGACAGACGTACCGCCCCGTCACTTCCTGACCGAGACATTGAACCTTCCGACGGGGCACCGAGGCACATCCGACGCAGGACGATTGCTCGCCAAGCGCCCCCAAGTAGACGCCACACAGTACGAACCTCCTTATACTAAGGGGCGCGATTGGAGCCCTAGGTAGTCTTTATGTGAGCTACTGGCACGATCAGTAAATATCGGTACTAGGGTGAAACCAGTAGTGCGAAAGGCTATGGAGTTCGGCAGCTTTTCTGGCGTCGTCGGACGCAAGTCCAGTAAAATGCTGGGCAGACGGCGACCTGCCGAGCGGATTCCCGTGTAATCTCGGAGACAGGAGAGTTCCAGTGCCTTCGTTTCCTGGTGTGGATTTTCTCGAATTCGATTCCCTGCTCACGGACGAGGAGCGGCTCGCGCGGCAGACAGCGCGGCAATTCGTCGACGAACAGGTGCTGCCGATCATCGTGGAACACGATCGCAACGGAACATTCCCGATGCAACTAGTGCCGCAGATGGCGGAGCTGGGATTTTTCGGCGCGAGCCTCAAGGGCTACGGCTGCGCGGAAATGTCCAACGTGGAATACGGGCTCGTGACGCAGGAGCTCGAGCGCGGCGATTCGGGACTGCGCAGCTTCGTATCGGTCCAATCGGCGCTCGTGATGTATCCAATACATGCGTTCGGTTCCGACGCGCAGAAGGACAAATGGCTGCCGCTGCTGCAGCAAGGCAAGGCGATCGGCTGCTTCGGGCTCACCGAGCCGCAGTTCGGCTCGAACCCCAGCGGCATGTTGACGCGCGCGGTGAAGAAAGACGGCGGGTACGTGCTCGACGGCGAGAAGA
The DNA here is from genome assembly GCA_035504455.1 of Vulcanimicrobiaceae bacterium. Taxonomy (GTDB): domain Bacteria; phylum Acidobacteriota; class Terriglobia; order Acidiferrales; family UBA7541; genus Palsa-295. The sequence goes on along the minus strand of DATJRU010000044.1, from coordinate 4,852 downwards.
TGTGGATCACGAACGGCTCGATCGCGGACGTTGCAGTGATTTGGGCCAAGTGCGAGGACGAAAAAGTGCGCGGCTTCCTCGTCGAGAAAGGCACGCCGGGATTTAAGGCCTGGGCGATTCACGGCAAGCAATCGCTGCGGGCGTCGGTGACGTCCGGGCTTTCCATGAGCGGGTGCAAAATTCCCGCGGAGAATCTCCTGCCGGGCGTCGTGGGCCTGCGCGGTCCGCTATCGTGTCTCGACCAGGCGCGCTACGGAATCGGCTGGGGCGCGATCGGCGCGGCGATGGCCTGCTACGACACGGCGCTGAACTACGCAAAGCAGCGCAAGCAGTTCGGCGATAAGCCGATCGCATCGCACCAGATGGTGCAGGAGAAGCTCGTCTGGATGATCACCGAGATCACCAAGGCGCAGTTTTTGGCGATGCAGGCCGGGCGGCTGAAAGATAAGGGCCGCGTGCATCCCGCGCACATTTCGATGCTGAAGATGAACAACGTGTGGATGGCGCGGGAAACGACGCGGCTGGCGCGCGAAATCCTCGGCGCGAACGGCATCGTCGAGGACTACGGTGTGATGCGACACATGAATAACATCGAGTCCGTCTACACGTACGAAGGCACGCACGACATCCACAAGCTGGTGATCGGCGAGCGAATCACGGGGATCGCAGCCTTCGCATGAGGGGCGATTACTCAGTGGCTTGGCTGGAACTCTTTCACTTTTCTTCGATCGGTGGTATACCGCGCGTGAAATACAATCATTCGCGACATCTTTCGGCCCGCTTTTCGGCACACATTCAACTGACACTTCGGGAGCGTTCATGGAACAGGAACTGAGTCTGGAATTTTTGCGTGTTGTGGAGCAGGCCGCGATCGCGTCGGCGCGGACCATGGGGCTCGGCGACGGCCACACCGCCGACAAAGTCGCCGTCGAAGCCATGCGCACGGAGATGGATACCGTCAGCATGGACGGCACGATCGTGATCGGCGAGGGCGAGCGCGACAAGGCGCCCATGCTCTACATCGGCGAGCACGTCGGCCTGGCTTCGCGCGACAAAAAGCACCTCTATCCTTCGGTCGACATCGCCGTCGACCCGCTCGAGGGCACCAACCTCTGCGCGAGCGGCGCGCCCAACGCGATCACCGTTCTCGCGGCCAGCGAAAAGGGAGGGCTGCTGCACGCGCCCGACCTCTATATGGAGAAAATCATCGTCGGGCCGCTGTGCAAGGGCGCGGTCGACCTCGATGCGCCGGTAAAGCAGAACGTGAAGGCGATCGCCAAGCGGCTCGACCGGAAAGTGCAGGACCTCGTCATCACCGTGCTCGACCGCCCTCGGCACGAGCAACTCATCAAGGACATTCGCGCGACCGGCGCGCGCATCCGCCTGATCCCCGATGGCGACCTTTCAGCGGGCATCAGCGCGGCCGTTTCGGACATGGGCGTTCACGCGGTGATGGGCACAGGCGGCGCGCCCGAAGGCGTGCTAACCGCGGCTGCGTTGCGCTGCTTGAACGGGCAGATTCTGGCGCGGCTCGTGATCACGAAGGCGGAACACAAGGAGCGCGCCGCGAAAATGGGAATTAAGGACTTCAAGCGTGTCTATGACACCGTGGACTTGGCGCCCGGAAAAAGGATCATCTTCGCGTGCACCGGCGTCACCCCCGGCGGCCTCTTGCGCGGCGTGCGCTTCTTCGGCGGCGGCACGCGAACGCAGTCGCTGATCATGACGCACGACGACCGCGAGATTCGCTTCATCGACTCGGTGCACATCGAGCGCGGCGCAAACGACGTCCGCGTGCGTTTCTACTAGAACATCCCTGATAGGTTTGACCCCGGCTGTCCATCGTTTTGAGGACAGACACGGCCCGCCGCGGCGGCTAGGCTTGCGCAACTTCGGACACACGGGGGCCGGAACCTCTCCCAGCCGTCCTTTCGGCCCCCTTAATCTACATCGCTGTTCTGACTAAAACGCGCTACGGGTGGTGGAGGATTTCGAGGCGGTTGCCAACCGGGTCGAGGGCCAGGCCGATGACGTAGCCCTTGTAACCGATGTCGCGAGGCTCCTGGACGATGGAGCCGCCGGCGGCCTTGATGGCGGCGACTGTGGCCGAGATATCCGCCACGTTGAAGATCAAGTGCGCCGTCGGGTCCTTGGGCTCGTCGGAATCGTGATGCGAGATCACGAGCGGCACGTTCTTGTTGGCCTTGGCAGCGTCCACGGTGGCCCCGAAGTTAAGGATCACCTCCGCTCCCTGCGGTGAATCGAGTCGAAGCGTTTCCGACATGCCGAACGCCGACTCGTAGAATTTCGCCAGCGCGACAGGGTCCTGCGCGCAGACGCGCACCGCGTTGAAGGCAGCCTGCGCGTGCGCGGAACCGGCGAAAAGCGCTGCGGCAGTGAAAGCGAATAGAGCTGCACAGATTCTCTTCATCGAAGCCCCCCGGGGGCAGGCATGTTCGCGGAAAAGCCGTCCGGCGTCAACTGCCGTGAGGGCGACCCGCAGTGAGATCGCCGTCACTGGCATGACACTCTCCGTTTCAAGCCGGAAAGATCTGCGAGGAGTGGAGCGTTGTGGGACGTGCTGTCGATCCTGAGGCTGGCGGGACCGCTTTTCTCGCCACGGTGACCGGCGCGCCATCAAACTCGAAACGCAAGCATCTAGACGCCGACGGCGAACTGTGCTCGGCTTTCCTGGATTCTTCGCGTGATGCGTTCCACCGAAAAGAATTCTTCGGGGACCGCCAACGTGCTGCGAACCTGGGGATCCGCGAAAAGGACGAGGCTTCCCTTCGGCCCACACTGAATCCCTACGAACTCCGCGCCCAGAGACTCGAAGATTGCCTTGTAATCATTCATCTAAACACTCTCCGCTCTTCGCGCGGTCCTGTCACTACAGGATTCGCCGTATTTAGCTGAACCGGGACGGCGCAGCGCGCGTCATAACACTTGGCACGGCGCGCATTAGAAGAAAATGAGACGTCGCCCGCCACCTTGGACGAAGATTAGAAAAGCGGACGCGCATTATCACCGCCGCTGAGAAACAACCGTAGGGCGAGGATGATCGGACGTACGAGATTATCGATTGCAGGAGTGGCGCTGGCCGGCATTGCGCTGGCGATGCTCGCGGCGAGCAGCGCGCCGGCGCGTTCGAAGCCAACGCACGACGGCCCCACACCAACAAGCGGCCGCCTATATTTTCTGGATACGCGCGGGCACCAGGTGATGACCGCGAATCCCGACGGTTCAGACGTGAAGACGCTCGTGCAGGCGAGCGGCAGCCCGGACGGAATTGCCGTCGATGCGGCGAGCGGCCGCGTCTACTGGACGAACATGACGACGATTCGCGAAAGCGCGGACGGCGAGGGCGGTCCCGTCGGATGGCAGGCGCGGTTCGGGCCGGGCTCGATCGAGCGCGCGAATCTGGATGGAAGCAATGTGACGACGGTGGTGCCGAGCGGCGGCACGTTCCGGCCGAAGCAGATGACGATCGATCTGCGCGACGGCAAGCTGTATTGGTCGGACCGCGAAGGAATGCGCGTGATGCGGTCGAACCTGGACGGGTCGGACGTCGAGACGCTGGTCGAGACGGGGCAGCGAATCGAGGGCCAGCGCGGCGATCCGAAGAACTACTGCGTCGGGATCGCGCTGGATTTGGCGCGCGACCAAATGTACTGGACGCAGCGCGGCGACCGCGCCAACGACGGCAGCATCCGGCGCGCGAGCTTGAATCTCCCGAAGGGAGAAACCCCGGCGCACCGCACGGATATCGAGGTGCTGTTCGACGAGATGCCGGAGCCGGTCGACCTGGCGCTCGACGTGAAGGCGCGGACGATGTACTGGACGTCGGACGGAGGCACGGGCCCCGCGGCGAACACGGTGAGCCGGGCCCCGATGGATCCTCCCACGGGATACGATCCCGCGCGCCGGAAGGATCAGCAGATTCTGGTGAGCGGGCTCGACGAAGGGATCGGGATTTCGCTCGATTTGGCGCACGAGCGCATCTTTTTCACGGATTTGGGCGGCAGCGTCTACAGCGCCAAGCTGGATGGCTCAGACGAGAAGACACTGGTGAGCGATATGGGCGGGCTAACTGGAATTGTCTACGTTGAGGCGCCACCATCCGCGACCGGCGCGCGAGCAAACGGATTCGACTGAGTACGCCGCCCGCCAACCGGCGCGGCGCAGATACGACGAAAGTAGAACCAGCATAGCCGCAAAAAAGTACGGCCCTGCGCGTCCCGAACCTTCGTCGGGGCGTGACAGGGCCGTCAAAAGCGTGGCGATGGGCGCGCGCCGCGCAGCGAAACGCTGCTAGCGGTTCAGCGCGGTTGCCGAATGTCCGCCGGCATGCGTCTGCCTGCGGGGTATGCCGTGAGGTACGCGCTCGGCCGTTTGCGGCGCCAGCGGGCGTATCTGTTGGCTCGTGTTGACGTGCTCGCTGATGGCCTGCAGCCTTTTCAGGATGCCCTGCCACTGCGTCCAATCGAGCTGGCGCAAGAAGGGGCGCAAGCCCTGAATGAACGGATCTTCGAGCACGGTCTCGCCGTTCGTCTCGGGAACGAAGAAGCGGTTCAGGCCAACGCCCAGAGCTTCGGCGATCTTTTCGAGCGTGCCGAGGCTGGGAGTCATCTGACCGCTCTCGATGCGAGAGAGGTACGAACGCGAGACGCGCGAGCGGGCCTGCAGCTGGCTCTGCGTCATGCCTCGAGATTCGCGCAATTGCCGGATGCGCTGGCCGATGTTCTCGACAGTTTCGCGATTCGGCCAGTTCTCGAACAATTGGCGATCATCCCCCGGTAGATCCTGGGGCGACGGCGTCGGAATGACGAACGTCACCTTAGGGGGCAGCAGA
>DATJRU010000043.1:0-39535 GCA_035504455.1 Vulcanimicrobiaceae bacterium | reverse complement strand
GATTCTTTTCAAAGTCGAGTTGCCGCTATCGATGTCGACGGTTCTGGCGGGCGTGCGTGTGGCGACGGTGCTCACGATCGGCATCGCGACGATTGCCGCTGCCGTCGGAGCGGGCGGGCTGGGCGAATACATTTTTCGCGGGCTCGCGATGGTGAACAATTCGCTGATTTTAGCCGGGGCGATTCCCGCTGCTCTTCTGGCGCTGGCCGCGGATTTTCTTTTGAGCGTTCTCGAGCGGTCGCTGCGGCCGGGACGGTGAACCGGATGCGAAGGCGCGCGGCGCTTCTGCTTTTCTTTTTGACTATGTGTGCCTGCGGCTGTGAGCCGCGCCCGCACGATACGATCGTCGTCGGCTCGAAGAATTTTCCTGAGCAAGCGCTGCTTGGCGAGATCCTCGCTCAACATATCGAAGCGCGGACGCAGCTTCACGTCGAGCGTCGCTTCTACCTCGCGGGCAGCTTCATCTGCCAGCAGGCGATGCTCGCCGGCCGCATCGATACGTACGTCGAATACACGGGGACTGCGCTCACGGCGATCCTGCACGACCCGATCGAGAGCGACCGCAGCGCAGTCTTCGAGCGCGTGCGAAGCGAGTACAAGCAGCGATTCGATTTCGATGTTTTGCCGTCGCTCGGCTTCAACAACACGTTCGCGCTGGTGATTCGCGGTGAAGATGCACGGCGCTTGCACCTGAAGACGATTTCGGACGCCGTGCCCTATGCCCGGCAATGGCGGGCCGGCTTTGGCTACGAATTCATGGAGCGGCCGGACGGTTACCCCGGTCTCGTGCGCGTCTACGGCCTGCAATTCGCAGGTCCGCCGAAAATATTGGACCTGGGCCTCCTGTATCGCGCCCTCCTCGATAAGGAGGTTGACCTTGTGGCGGGAAATTCAACCGACGGCTTGATTGCCGCGCGCGACCTGACGATCCTCGAGGACGACAAGCACTATTTCCCGCCGTACGAGGCCGTTCCCGTCGTGCGAGACGATACGCTCGAACGCTATCCGGAGGTGCGGGCGGCAATCGCGGATCTCGCCGGGAGAATCTCCGACGCGGAAATGGCGAAGATGAACTACGCGGTGGCCGGAGAGGGGCGCGACATCGAGGACGTCGCGCGCGAATTCCTGCGCTCGCAGGGACTGGACTGAAGCGCGAAGCTCACGAGTGCGGGACTTTCAGCTTTTCGAGTTCTTCCATCACATCGGCACGCGTCAGCACGCCTTTGCGGATGAGCACGCGCACCGCGGCGGCCAGAGCCTCGGGCGTGGTGGGCAAGTCGACAGCATCGAAGTCGTTCGACGCCGGGACGCGCTGTTCGTTGACCGCAGGAGCCGGGGGAGCGATCGCGACGGCTCGCGGAGTTTCCGCGCTTTCCAGCGTGGGAGGGGCCAGCTTCCGGAGAACCTCGAAATCCTGCGGCCGCATTCCCGTGAAGGACACGCCCATCCCGAAATTGTTTTGCGACGAGCGCACTCTGCCCGAAAGCTGGAGGGTGAAGTCTCCGGGGCTCAGAGCGATGTCCACGAACGTATCCACGGGCAGCGGCGAGAGCATTTCCACGTAGCAGCCGCCGAGCGAGATGTCGGTCACGGTGGCAGTCATCCGAAGCGAGCCGTTTTGCAGGACGATTGCCGCAGCCATCCGGCAAGGGTGCCGGACGAATTGGCGGCGTTCTCGGCCGTTCCAGGGCCCGCTTTCCGATGCGCCGGACGTCGGCGGAGGCGGTTGCCGAACAGCCGTCTCCGGGTGCAGCGGGTCGTACGAGTCGACCTCCCACTCTTTCGGCGGGATGCCCCAAATGTACTTGCCGGGTTCAAGGCAGCGAAGCCCAGCCTGCCCGGTCTTGGAGCTCCCGGCAGCGCCGGCCCACTGGACGCGAAACCAGGCTCTCTGGTCGCCGTACTCGACTTCGATTTTCTTTCCCGAGACGAGAATTCCGGTCAGGCCCTTGAGGCAAGCGCCCGAACAGCTGATGTCGCGAGTCTCGGCGCTATAGACGAACGGAGTCCCACGCGAATCCGAGCCTCGAACAACAACCGGGAAAGTAACGGCGATGCGTGGCTCTCCACGACGCCCCATACGGCCTCCAACCAAACGCCTATCAGCATGCCCGCGCGCCGCCAGTGAGAGGTATTTCCAAGGTATTACGCGTACCAGTACGGGTCAATAGGACGGGAACTGTCGCTTTCCAAAGGAGTAACCGGCGCGCCCTCGGGTTTTGAGCTTCAGGCCTTCAGGATTACGACTCCTGCAGGTTCTTGAAGTGGGACTCGAGAGCAGCGCAATACTGGTGTTCGGCCTCGAGTTCGGCTTGCAGCTTCTTTACCAGAAGTTCCAGGCGCATGATCTCATTGCGCAGCTTCTGGACGTCGACGCCGGCGGGCGCTGCAGCCCTTTGCGGGGCCGGAGCGACGCCGACTCGAGGGGCGGCGGCAACTTGGGCTGGATGAGACGCTCGCGTCACCACAGGAGCCGCTGGCGGGGCCGAAGCCGGGCCGCCTGAAAACAGGCCGGCCAGCGAGTTAGAGGGACGCGTCGGCTCCGGCTCGCTTGCGGGCATCGCCTCGGCTTGAGCGCTGGCGCCACCCATGTGGAGCAGACTCTTCACGCGCGCAATCAGGTCGCGGGGTTGAAAGGGCTTGCGGATCAGTTCATCGGCTTTCACTGCCGTCGCTTTTTCGGCCACCGTGCGGTTGACCACACCCGACATTAGAATGACCGGCGTTTTGGCGAATTGCTCGTGCTGCTTGATGAACTGGCAGACCTCGTAGCCGTCCTTATCCGGCATGATCACGTCTGTGATCACCGCGTCCGGAGCGGAATCGCCGAACTGAGCGATCGCCGACGCGGCATCGGGACACGTAATGACCTGGATGTTCTCTTTGCGGAAAGCAATCTTGATCACTTCCCGCATGGTGGCGCTGTCGTCGATGAAGTAGACGGTCGGGATCCTGGCAGCCGTGAGGGTTTCGGTCTCGCTCATGACGACTCCTTCTCGACGTGCTCGGAACTTCCCTCCGAGCCGTCGCGCTCGTTTTCGTCGAATTCGCGCATTGCATCGAGCAACAGGTCGGTGGCCGATCGCAGGACCGTCCTCTGCGCCGCGGTCGCGCCGTACACGAATTTGTAGACTCCGCTGGCGGCGCACTGGCACGTCTTCACGATCTGGGTGACCGCTTCATCGCCGAAGAGCGGGCCGCTCTCGGCGTGGACGATTTCGCCGCCCTCGAAGAAGATGATTCCGTCGGTATCGACGCCGTTGATGTGCAGCGCGCCGGTCTGGTGGGCCTGCCCCAGCATCTGGATCACGCCGGGAAGATCGAGATGCGAGAGACTGCCGCTAAGCGCCGTATCCGCAGTCGAAAGCATCTGCGTGGGCTGAAAGCCGTCCTGCCGGCTGACCAGGAGATTCCTGATGTGCGAGGCGATTTCAGAAGGCTGGCGCCGGCGATCGACGAAATCGTCGCAGCCGGCTCGATAGGCCTCCAGTTGCGCCTGGTCGCCGCCGCTCCCGATCGCGATCAAGGGAATCGAGGCGGTTTTCGGATCGGCTCGCAGGATCGGCGCCATTTCGAGCGCACCCATCTCGCGCAAATTCGTGGCGCACAGAATTGCGGCGGGCGCGTTCCATTCGAGCATGGTCAGAGCGTAGGCCGCCTGTGCACTTGGGATCACGTCGAACCCTTGCTGCTTCAGCGCGTCGCCGAGGCGCTTGGCGAAATAGACGTTGCTGTCGATCAGAAGCACCCGCGGAAGATTTGCCGGCGCGTTCATGCCTGCGCCTCCGTGCGAATTGCTCTGGCGGCTGTCGAAGGCGCCGAGCCGACCAGAGCCGCGAGGTCGAGGACGTCCACGGATTCCTCGCCGATCCGAAGCGTTCCCGCGACGTAGGCAGGCCGGTCGCCATTCGGCGGCTGGACTTCGCCGGTAGCCATTTCGCACTCGCCGCTTACCGGAATCGCGCTTAGTTCCTTTGCAGCGCCGGCGCATCGCGCGACGAGATAGATCTGCTGTCCAGACGGCGCGTCCTCGATCAACAGTGAACTGGCGTCGTAAACAGGCAGAATGCGCCGTCGCCGAACGATCACGCCCGCGACCGAACCCGTAGTATGGGGAAACCGGTGAAGTTTCACGGGAGGTGCAAGTTCGGCGACCGCTCCGGCTGGCAATGCAAACCGGCGCCTGCCGATTTGCAGCAGGACAAACGAATTCTGCCTCGAATTGTCGCCGGCGCTCATGTTTGCGCGGTCCCGTGCATGTCGTGTTGAGGCGCGACCGGCGGCTTGATCGCCCGGTCGAGCGCCGCAAATTCCTCGGAAGAAAGAAAGCCGGTTGGCGCCACAACCGGGATCACCGAATCGTCGATATACGTAAGCCCGCGATACCATCGCCGCTCCGCGCCCGCAAACGCCTGCGGCAACGGGTAGACCGCGGGAATCTCCGTCATGCGGTCGATCCGATCGACCAGCACCGCGACCCGCATGCCCCTCAGGATCAGAACCAGCGTCGGGCGCGTGACCCGCAAGCCGAAATGCGCGCCCGCGTTCACGACGTAGCAGCTTCGGCGGCTCCATTCGAGCACGTGGCGCACCTTGGGCACGGCCTCCTGGTCGATTTCATTCGCGGCGCCGCCGAGGCTGTCCGTGCTGCGAATTTCCTGCACGGATTCCGCGGCGATCGCAAACATCTGGCTGGCCACCCAAAACAGAATCACGGGCTCCGGTTTTCCGCGGCGCGCGGCGTGCGAATGCTCGCCAGAGTTCGCGGAGGCGTTCATCGCGCACCTGCAGGGACGAGCCGCGCCAATTTGGTGACGCGCTTTTCGATTGCGCCCGCAATCTCGTCGAGCGGGAGCACTTCGTCGACTGAGCCGGTCTTGATCGCCTCAGCGGGCATGCCGAAAATCGTCGACGTCGCTTCGTCCTGCGCGAGAACGGATCCTCCCGCCGCCTTTACGGCCTTCACGCCCTTGGCCGCGTCGGCGCCCATGCCGGTCAAGACGACCGCCACGGTGAGCGCGCGGGCGTATGCCGAAATGGTTTCGAGCGCCACGTCGGCGCACGGGCGATACCCATCGATGCGCGGCCCGGGATCGAGCAGAATCTTTCCATTTGGAGAGAGCTGCAGATGGTGCGAGCCGGGACACAAGTAGATCACGCCGGGCTGGGGCGTCTCGTTCGCTTCGGCTTCCTTTACCGGCAACGAAGCGATTTCGCCTAGCTGCAATGTGAATTGCTTGGTGAACGTCGCCGGCATGTGCAGCACCAGAAACACCGTCGCGGGGAAATCCTTGGGCAGGCCGGCGATTACGCGCGACACTGCAGCTGGGCCGCCAGTGGAAGCGGCAATCGCGACCATTGGAAATTTTCCGCTAGTTTGGGCGAGCGCGGCGCTATTCGCGATTCGCGCGGCTGCTGAAAGCGGCTCGTGCGGCATCGGCAGCTTCGATCGCGTCGCGGTGCGCACCACGCGCACTTTGGCGGCGAGCTTGAGCTTGCGGGTCAGTTCGTCCCGCACAGCTTTCATGTCCAGATCGATGCCGCTGGAGGGCTTCGGCACGAAATCGATCGCGCCGAGTTCGAGAGCCTTCAGGGTGCTCGCGGCCCCCTCGCGCGATTCAGAACTCACGATCACGATCGGGCGCGGATGCTGGGACATGATGAGCTCGGTCGCCTGCAGCCCATCGACGTGCGGCATGTTGATGTCCATCGTGATGACGTCCGGGCGAAGCGAATCCGCTAGAGCGACGCCATCGCGGCCGTCGCGTCCCTGTCCCACGACCTCGAGTTGCGGGTCCGAGTTGATGATCTCCTGGAGGACTTTGCACATGAATGCCGAGTCGTCCACCACGAGCACCCGTATTTTTTTCTCGGCGCCGGTCATCATCTCAACTCTGGCGCGACGGCAGCGGAACTCCCCCAGCCGGGCGCCCCTTGGGCGTTTCGGAGCCGATGAGGCTCTCGACAGTCGCAATCAGTTGGTCTTCTTGCACCGGCTTTGTCAGGAAGCCCGATGCGCCTTCTTTCATCGCGCGATCGCGATGCTTCGCGCCCGCGCGAGACGTCACCACGAGCACCGGAATTCTCCGCGTCACCGGATCCTGCCGCAGGTGTGCCATCAATTCATAGCCGTTCATGCGCGGCATTTCGAGATCGGTGATCACGAGATGGCAGCCGACCTGCGCGACGATTTCCGACGCCTCCAGGCCGTCCGATGCGAGCTTCACGCGGAAGCCGGCCTTCTCGAGCATGCGACCGACGAACTTGCGCACGCTGATCGAGTCGTCGGCGACAACCACCACGCGGTCGTTTTCGATGGCGTCGACCGCCTCGGACGGAATGCTGCCCGCCGCTACCGCTTCCGCTCCTGGCGCAAAGACGCGGGCGGCCGGAGAAGACGCGGGCAGCGCATGGCGCTCCGCCGTATCCGCGGCAACCAACCGATTCAAGTCGATCAGCAAGATTAGGCTGCCGTCCGACGCGATCGTCGTCCCAGGGAAAAGCTTTACCCTGCGCAAATAATCGCCGAGATTCTTGATGACGATTTCGTCCTTGCCCAAAACCTCTTCGACGACTACGCCCACATGCTTGCCCGCGACCTTCACGATCACCATGTGGAAGTAGCCGTTGAGCGGCTCGAGCGGAGGCAAGGCCAGCTGCAGGTCGAGGCGCACGACTTCGGTGACCACGTCGCGCACCCGCGTGAGCAGCTTGCCGCCCACGTCCTCGATTTCGGCCGGCTTAAGGCGGCGAATTTCCTCTACGACGGCGAGCGGCAGCGCGAAGACCGATGTGCCGCAGCGAACGAACAGCGCTTGCGAAATAATCAGCGTGAGCGGCACTTTCACTGTGAAGCAAGCGCCGTGGCCCTTTTCGGAGCGAACTTCAATCTCGCCGTTGAGCGAGTGGACGTTGGCGCGGACTACGTCAAGCCCCACACCGCGCCCCGCGAGTTCGGACGTGGAGGAAGCGGTGGAGAAGCCCGGGCGGAACAGGAATTCCCGCAGCTCGCGCTCGGTGAGCTCTGCCGCGGCCACCGGCGAGACGGCGCCGGAATCGATCACGCCCTGGCGGACGCGTTCGTAGTCGATTCCGCGCCCGTCGTCTTCGACTTCGATGAAAATATGGTTGCCGCGATGGTACGCGCGCACCGAGATGCGCCCCTTTTCGGGTTTTCCGGCGCGGCGGCGCGTGGCGGCGTCCTCGATCCCATGCGCGACGGCGTTGCGCACCAGGTGAATCAACGGATCGGAGATGTGTTGAATGATGTTGTTGTCGAGTTCGGTCTCGGCGCCTTCGAGCACGAGATCGACAGGCTTGCCCGTGCTTTGCGCGGCGTCGCGGACGGTGCGCGAAAGCCGCGTATAAAGGTTCCCGATCGGCACCATGCGCGCGGCGGTGATTTCGTCCTGTAGGCGATGCGCGAGCTTCGTGAATTCGTCGATGTCGGTGTCCACTCGGCCCATGAAGCCTTCGAGCTGCGTGAGCACTTCGGAGACGTCCGCCGAAATTTCGGTGAGCGAGCGCGACAGGATGTTGACGTCGTCGTAGCGATCCATTTCGAGCTCGCTGAATTCGAGCAGATCGTTCGACATGATCGGCGCGCGGGCAGCGGCGCGCGGGCGGAAGGTATCCATCTGCGGCGCCTGGCTGCCGGGCACGAGAGAGGAGGAGATGCGCGTGAATTCGTGCTTTTCCTGGAACTCGGAGACCTTGCCGGAGAGGCGGCTCTTCGAGAACGTCAGCACCTCGACCAGCTTCGCGAGTTCGGAGAGGCGCCCGAGCATGCGCGTGCGGTTGATCACGAGTTCGCCGACGGCGTTCATCATGCGATCGAGCCGCTCGAGCGAGATACGCACGGACTTGGCTTGGGGCAGAGGCTGAACGCCCGCGGGCCGCGCCGCGGCCACCAGCGGCGCGCCATCCGAAGCGGCGTTTTGCGCAACAGGCGCCGCCGTCTGCGTCTCGTCGGCTTCTTCCTCGATTTCCTCGGGCGCGAGTTCGCCGATTCGCGTGAGCAGCGGGTCGACCGCCGCCGCCATTTCCCCGTCGCTCGACCACTGCCGCGTCAGGAACTTGCGCAGCACGTCCACCGATTGCAGGCACAAATCCACGATTTCGGCGCTGGGTTGCAGGGCTCCGTCGCGCAGACGCCCGATCAAGTCCTCGACACGATGGGCGACCGCGGAGAGCCGGTGCAAGCCCACCTGCGCCGCGGAACCCTTCACCGTGTGGATTGAGCGAAACAGGCGATGAATGTCGTCGGCATTCGGGTTTCCCTCGAGCGCCAGCAGGCACTCGGTGACGGCCTGCAAGTGTTCCTCGGCCTCGGGAATGAAAAACTCCAGGACCTCGTCCGGCACTTCCGCGTCCTCGGGAAGAGTCAGCGCGAGCGACGGCGCGGCAAACACTTCCGGAACCGGCTCGCCGAATCCAACGGAGCCGGCCTCGATTTCGTCCAGGGCCTCGGCGGATGGCGCCGCCGGGAACGCGAACGCATAGCGCTGCTTGAACTGCGCGATGTCGTCCGTCGTTTCCACGCCGCTCGTGCTGATCTGCAGCAGGTCGAATTCGAGGACGGAAATCGCGTCGGAGAGAAACTCGGTAAGCGGGCCGTGCATATCCGGAGTCAGCGTCGCGTTCATTGCGTAATGAAAAATGTGCGCCATCTTGGCCGCAACTTCTGAAAAGTGCGGGAAGCCGTAGCTTGCGGAAGTCCCGGCGAGCGTGTGCGCCGCGATGTAGAGCTTTTCGAGATCCTCGGGTTTCGTCGAAGGCTCTTGCAACAACCCGGCGTACTCCCGCAGATATTGGAGGTTTTCGGAAGCCTCCTGCAGGAACAGCTCGACCGATTCTTGGTTCGGGCCGTTCACAGCGCTCCTTCCTTCACGGTTGCCGGGCGGCGTGGCTCCGCCGCGGCGGTCGCCCCGGGCTTCCGATACAAACGGCAATCGCCGAGCGCGACCGGCTCGAAGGCCACGGGAGAATTCGAAAGAGTTTCGGCATGGCCGAGCAGGAAATATCCTCCCGGCTCCAGCGCGTCGTAAAATCGCCGAAGAATCGCGAGTCGTCGCTCGGCGGAAAAGTACATCAGGACGTTCATGCAAAAGATGCAGTCGAATTTGCCCACGTACACGGATTCGGCCAGATTCATCTGCGCGAACGAGACCATCCGCCGGATGCGTGGGCGAACGTGGAATCCGTGCTTCGTGGAAGTGAAATAGGCATCGATGCGTGCTTCAGGCTCTTCCTGCAGGCTGCGCTTCGAGTAGACCCCGCGTTCGGCGATTCGCAGGGCGCGCCGGCTGATGTCCGTGGCGAGAATCTCCATGTCCCAGGCTTCGGCGAACTTCAGCGATTCGCAGAGCGTGACGGCGATCGAGTAGGGTTCTTCTCCGGTCGAACAACCGGCGCTCCAGATCCGCAGCGTGCGCGGGTTCTCCCAGAATTTTCGTTCCTGCAATTCCGGCAAAATCTTCTTTTCGAGCGCGGAAAAAATCTCCGGGTACCGGAAGAATGAAGTCTCCTGCGTCAGCAGCCGTTCGAGCAGAGCTTCATATTCGATGCTCGACCCGCGGACGAGCCGCAGCAGCTCCGTCCCGTTCGCGAGGGCCTTTTCCTCGACGTATTCGCGAATGCGCGTCGAGAAGAAACGTTCGCGCGAGGAATCGAACAGAATCGCGGAGCGCTGTTCGATCAGCGTGCGAATCTCGGCAAGCTCGGATTCGGCGAGATGCGCGGCCGTAACTGGGTGCGGTTTCATGGTCGGCGTTCAGCGCCGGCTAAGTTCTTCCGGCTCGCAGAGGGTGCCGTTATCGAGTCGCTCCTACCGGCGCAACGGGCCGGGCTTCATCGGAACCGGTCGAGGCATGCGTGGCCGGCGCCGATTCCGTGGTGCGGCCGGACCGGAACTGGGCCAGCGCCTCGTTCAGCTGCTCCGACAGCTTCACCATGTTTCCGACGGTCGAAGCGGTCGATCGCGCGCCCTGGGTCGTCTGGCGCGTGATTCCGGAGATGATCTGCATGGCGTTCGCCACGCCTTCCGTGCCGCGCACCTGCTGCTTCGATGCGAGCGAAATTTCCTGGACGAGTTCGGCGGACTGGCGCACGACGCTCGAAATGGCCTCGAGCGCCTTGCCGGCTTGATCGGCGAGGCCCGCGCCGACTTCCACTTCGCGCGTGCCTTCTTCCATGACGACCACCGCCTCGTTCGTTTCGGCCTGAATCGCCTTGATCAGCGCTGCGATGTCTTTCGTCGCGCTGCGGGAGTGCTCGGCCAGCTTGCGGACTTCGTCGGCGACGACCGCGAAACCGCGGCCTGCTTCGCCCGCGCGCGCTGCCTCGATGGCGGCGTTGAGCGCGAGCAGGTTGGTCTGCTCGGTGATGTCGTTGATCACGTTGATGATTTCCGAAATTTCCAGCGAACGGTCGCCGAGCGACTTGATCTTCTTCGCGGTCGCTTGTACCGAAGCGCGGATGCGCTGCATGCCTTCGAGCGTATCGCTCACGGCGCGGTTGCCCTGTTCGGCGGCGTCGAGCGCGCGGCGGGCGGCTTCGGCGCTGGCCTCGGCGTTGTTCGACACCTGTTTCATCGAGACCGTAAGCTCTTCCACGGCGGAAGACGTGTTGGTGATTTCCTGGTCCTGTTGCGTCGCGCCCGCCGTCATGTCGTCGGCGGCGTCGAGAATCTGATTGGCGCTCGTGCTGACGTCGATGGCGGCCTTGCGAACGCGCTCGAGCACCTTGGTGAAGTTGTCGAGCATGAAGTTCACGGAGTCGACGACGTTGCCGAGCGCGTCGTTCGTCACTTTGCCGCGAATGGTCAGGTCGCCGCGAGCCACCTGATTGATCGTATTGAGAAGGTCGGTGATGCTGCGCTGCAGGGACTCCTGGGCCTGTTGGTTCGTCATCGCTTGCGTCACTTTAGCGGCGCTGCGATTCAGATTCTCGGCAATGAACGCGAACTCGTCGTCGCCGCCCACTTCGGCGCGCGCGCGGGCGTCACCCGCCACGAGTCGCTCGGAAAAGCTGGCGAGATTTCCCAGCGGTTTAAGCACGCGCGAGCTTAGGACGAAAACCACCGAGAGCGCCCCGGCCAGAGCGAGTCCGACCGCCGCGATCAGTGGCCCACTCGCGCCGCTCGGCAAAGACCCGAGGTCGGTCAGCGCGAGGCCCCCCGCCTCCTTGCCGGCGTGATACGCCAGTCCCAGGACCCCGAAAAACGCGATCGCGGCCCACAGAACCAGCAGCCAGATCGTGGTGCTCAAGCGAGATTTCATGACTTCCTCCCCCTAAACTTGCTCCCGGCGAAATTGCGATCGCGCCGGCTCAAATCACGGGCACCGGGAAAACATCCGTCAAACGCCGCAGGTCGATCACGAGCGCCAGACGGTCGTCGTGCCGCAGCATCGCCCGGACGTGCGGCACTTCCGCGGGCGCCTGGTCGAGCAACGCCTCTTCGGTCGCGGAGTACGTTCCCACGACTTCATCGGCGGCGATGCCCAGCCGCAAATCTTCGCGGTGCGCGTCGCCTTTGATCGCCGCAACCACCACATGCTTCGGCAGCAGACCGGGGCGCCGCCCCTCTGTGAACGCGATATCCATCAGCGGGACGATCGTCCCGCGCAAATTGAAGACGCCCATCAGAAACGCAGGCGCCAGCGGAATCCTCGTCACGATCGGCCAGTCGACCACTTCTTCGACCTCGAGCACCGAAAGGCAAAATCGTTCCCGCCCCGCACGAAAGACGCAGTATTGGCGCTCGGGCCGCCGTTCTTCCGGTGGCGCATCGCCTTCCAGGAAATCGCCGCCGTCGAGCCCGATCAGCCCCGCGTTTTCGGGGTCAATGGCCATCAGGCGAATCTCCGCACGGCGTTCAGCAGTTCATCCGGCGTGAACGGCTTTGCGACGTATCCGTTCGCGCCCTGCTGCTCGCCCCAGTAGCGGTCGCTCGGAGCCGTCTTAGACGTCACGAGAATCACCGGAATCTGCGAGTAGTGCTCCTGGGCCTTCAAGTCACGGCACACTTGAAAACCGTTGCGCTGCGGCATCACTACGTCGAGAAGGATCACGTTGGGCCGCTCTTCCTCGATCGTTTCCTCGACCCGCGTGGGGTCGGACAGCGCGACCGAATGAAAGCCCCCCTGTTGAAGCACCGACTGGAGCAGCCGGATTTCCGCCTGCGAGTCGTCCACCACCAGAACCTTCTTCACCACTGACGCACCTCCACGCTGAAATCTTCCCCGAGATAGAAATGCAACTCTGCAGCCACCTCCGGTCCGGTTTCACGGCGCTGCCGCCTATTTGCAACTTGTTGGTTTACAGGGGCTTACTTGCGAGAAAGGGGCGGTCAGAGGAGCCCGGCGAGGGGATGAGACAGCGTCTCCGTCTCAGCGTGAGACTCCGTCTCACCGGCCTGCATTTCGGTCATCAGGGATGAGAATCGCTGCATCACTTCGTTGAGCCGCAGCGCCATGGTGTGGATCGCGTGGATCTGCTCGCGACTCTCGCCCGACGCCGGGCTGGGCTCCAGCAGCAGTAGATCTGCATTGCCGAGAACCGACGTGAGAGCGTTGTTGATGCTGGGGCGCATCTCGAGCATGTAGCGCCCGAGAGTTGCGTGGCGCTGGCTTGCGAGCGCGAGGCGCTCCGCGCGCTGCGCCCGCGCAATGGCCTCGACGCGACGCAGCGCTTCAATCGATACCAAAAGCAGCGTCCGCACCCAGTGATCCTGCCGCGGAACAATCAGCAACTGCGGATATTTTTCCTGCAGCGCGGCGACATCTTCGTCGCACGAAGCGACGTAGACGCCCGCCGTGCTCGGGGGCGAGCTGATCGCCGAAAGAATCGGCGGCAAATTTCCGCCGCGCACCGCCCCTACGATCACCAGATCGTGGCGCGGCTGGCTGACGGGCCGCAAAAGATCGCTTGTCACGATCGTGATTTCGGGAACCAGCGGCTTCGCCTGCCAGTGACCCACGACGGCGCGCGCAAATTCCGTGTCGTCGGAAACGATCAGGACGCTGGCGTCATTCAAGTGTGGCATTGCTTCTTTCTCGAGCCCGAACGGCGGATCAGGACTTGAGTTTTTCGGCTTCTTCCATGAAGGAGAGCAGCCGCTTCGTGCTGATGCCGAGATTCACCGCGGCTTCAGTATTCTTCGAGCGTTTGGCTTGTTCCACGCGCCCGTGGAAATACGAGACCTCGTTGCGCGCGAGCGCCAGCGCTTCGGTCAAGGCGGCCTCGTCTCCCGAGCGTTTGCGGCAGTCGCTCGCCACCGCGAGAAGCGCGCGGGCGACGACGGCGCGCCGCAAATCCTCGGACTCCGGCCCGTCTTCGCTGACGAACGCCGCGACTTCCCATGACGAGAGCAAAACCTTTGTGTCTTGCAGCACGACCGTGGACATCGAGCGGCCGCGGGAAGGCGGCGCCGCGATCAATTGTTCCCAAATCACTTCGAGACACTTGTCAGCATCCATCGCCTCGGAGGACGAGGTTGCCGGCGAAGGAGAGGGCGCCGACGGCGGCGCCGCAGGGACGGGACTCGCCTTCTCGGCTTTTTTCTCAGATGGCGCAGGCTTTGCTGCCGCGACCCGTTTCGCGGCGGGCGCGGGCGGAGGCGCTGCCGCCGCGACTTGCGGCCGCCCCTTTTCAGGGACTGGCGCCGCTTTCTTCGTCGGCTCCTCCGCAAAAAATCCCTCGAACATCGTATTCGCGGTGGAGGCGACCTCCGCGTCCGTCAATGGAATCGAGCTCGCCGATTTCCGGGCTGCCGGGCTGGCTGCATTTTTCGCCGGCTTTTTCGTGCGCTCGAGAGCGTCTTCCAGGTCGGCGCGCAGCGCGAGCAGTTGTTCGAACGCGTGGCTCACCGAATTTTCGGTGTAGTCCTTCTGAAACGGCTGCCGCCAGTTCTCGCAGAAAAATCGAAGCTGTATGGTTTTTTCAGCGGCTGAGAATCCGGCCCGGCGGCAATCGACCGTCTTGACCCCGAGCTTTTCGAGCGCGTTGATCGTCTCGCGGATGGCCTGCAAATCCGCATGCAGCACCCGGATGAAGGCGCGCCGGACGAGGAAGCTGAAGCGGCAGAAGGCCACCAATGCCGCGGGATCGTAGAACATGCACCCGGCCGAATCCTTCAGCATGCGGCCCTGCTCCACGAGCCCGGCCTCCATCAGATCCCGCAAGCTATGGCACGACTCGACCTTCGCCAGGATCTTCTCGAGAGGTTCGCACCATTCGAGCGGAGTCGGATCAGCTTCGGCGAGAACCGGCTGCAGAACCGTGGCCACGTGTTCCAGCGTGATGTCCTTGCTATAGAGCTGTTCGGGCGCGCACATCGCGAAATATTGCACCAGTAGGAGGTCGATCTTGTCGCGATCGGCGTCGCTCTTGTCCGCCTTCCGCAATTGCCGATGGATCAGCGCCCGGAGCGCTTCCTCGCTGGCATTCAGGATTTCCGGTGGCACTTGGCGTATCTGATAGGCAAGCACCTTCGCGTCGACGTTGTTGAGCCACTCGATCACGCTGTCGAACGCGCTCCTCGTCGGCCGCGCGGGAGGATTTTCGCCCGATGGATAGGGCAGCGTTGCAAGATTGAACTGCGTCGCCAGCGCCGCATAGATCGGATAGACCGCCCGGGCTTCGCTCCATTGAGCCGCAAGATCGGCGAGTCCGCTCGCAGCCGGAGCCGGGGTCTTGCTGGGAGGGTTCATCGTCGTAACGGTAGTTTTCGGTGTCATGGTTTTATGATCCAGTTTCCAACCTCGCTCACGAAGCGTGCCGCCACTGCCTTGCCTCCGCCGTCATATCGCACGGCAACAACTGTCGCACGCGCGTCCAGCGAGCCGTCGGAGTTCACCAGCCTTACCCTGTCCTCGAATTCGAGCGGCAGCGACGACGAAAACAGCACCTCGTGCGCCGTTCCGAATTCGATCACCGTCTGCTCCTGCAGACGCCGCTTGCCCGCGCCAGCCGTCGTCACCCGCACGGGAATCCGGATCGCCGACGCGCCGGGAAAGAGCTGCGCCAGCTTCTCAACACAGGATTGTTCGGTTATCGCGGAAGCGACCATAGTCTCGCGCGACAAAGAGTCCCCCAGTCCTCATCGTCCAGCTACACATCGACAAGTCGAAATATGTCCAAGACAGGACTGCACGACTGCAGCCAAAGATTTCGAACGGAGTCCGGCTGGAAGTAGTTCGCACAGTGTGACTTGCGGTGAGCGAGTGGTACGCGCGGGATTCGCGCTGTCTCAGCCTGAAACAACTCGTCTCAGGCGTGCGCCGAAATGGACATGAGAAGCCTTCGCTGCGAAGCGTCTCAAATTCCTAGGATGCTGTCTCGACGAGCTGCTTTTGCGCGGAGCGGAGAGGAATGTTGTAGCGTTTGAGTTTTCGGTAAAGCGTGGCGCGGCTGATCCCGAGCATTCGTCCCGCAAGCGCTTTGTCGCCGCCTGCCTGCTCGAAAACTCGGAGAATCGTCATGCGTTCGAGATCGGCCAGGGCGGTTGTGGATAGCTCGGCGGCGTCCTCTCTCGTCAGGTCCGAGTCCTTGGCGCCACCGATCGTCGCAGGCAGATCGGTTACGTCGATCGTGCGGTGCGCGCCCAGCGCGATCGCCCGCGCAATGCAGTTTTCCAGCTCGCGTACGTTGCCGGGCCAATCGTATTGGAGGAAGCTCTTCATCGCCGACGGGTCGATCTGCGTGTTCTGGCCGGGCGCGTAGCGCTCGAGGAAGCAGTGGACGAGCTGCGGGATGTCCGATCGGCGTTCCCGCAACGACGGCAAATGGATCGTGACCACGTTCAGCCGGAAATATAGGTCTTTGCGAAAGGTGCCGGCGCGGTACGCCGCCTCGAGATCGCGGTTCGTCGCCGCGATAACGCGCACGTCCACCGGTACGCTGTCGTTGCGGCCTACCGGACGGACTTCCTTCTCCTGCAACACTCGCAACAGTTTGGCCTGCATTTCGAGCGGCAGTTCGCCGATCTCATCGAGAAAGATCGTGCCGCCGTTCGCGGCTTGAAAGAGCCCGGGCTTCGATTTTACGGCTCCGGTGAACGCGCCCTTCTCGTGGCCGAAGAGTTCGCTTTCCATCAATGTGGGCACCAGCGCGCCGCAGTCTACGGCGATGAACGGCATCTCCGCGTACGGCCCGCGAAAGTGAATCGCGCGCGCAACCAGTTCTTTCCCCGTGCCGCTTTCACCCGTTACCAGGACGGGCGTGCGAGTCTCCTTCAGCCGCGTGACCATACGCAGCACGTCTTGAATCTTGGCCGATGAGCCGATGATTCCTTCCATCTGCGTTTCGGCGTTCACGCGATCGCGCAGGAACTGATTCTCGGTGACGAGCCGCACTTTTTCGGCCATGCGCTGCAGCAACTGGCGCAGCCGCTCCACGCGAAACGGCTTTTCGATGTAGTCATACGCCCCCTGTTTCATGGCATCCACCGCGGACTCGATCGAGCCGTGGCCCGTCATGATCGCAACTTCCGTCCGCGGAAGCGCCTTCTTGATCTTGCGCAGCAGGTCCGTCCCGGAAAGGCTGGGGAGCTTCAAATCGGTGACGACGATATCCGGCGGCGCCGCTTCGAGCGATTCGACCGCGGCCTCGGCCGTCTCGGCTTCCGCGCAAGCGAAATTCAGGCCTTGCCCCACGGTCATGCACAGCCGGCGAATGCTTTGCTCATCATCGACGATCAGAAAGCGGAGTCGCGATTCTTCTTTCATGGTTTCCCTGTCGTTTTTTCAAATGCCGATGCGCTGCGCGAGCGCGAGAATTTTCGGACCTTCATGTCGCGGCTTCTGCCTGCTCTACGGCTATCGCCTCGGGTGCGTGAGCCGAAACCGGAAGGCGCACGAGGAAAGTGCAGCCCGCCCCGTCCGGATTGTTGCGCGCGATGATCTCGCCTCGATGCGCGCGAACGATTCCGTAGCAGATGCTGAGCCCGAGCCCCGTTCCTTTTCCCACTTCCTTCGTCGTGAAGAAGGGATCGAAGATGCGGTCGGGATGCGAAATTCCCGGGCCGTTGTCGCGAAACGCGATTTCGATCTGCCCCTTCCCGTGCCAGGTGCTGATTTCGATCTTCCGGGGGCGTTCGACTTCCTGGACCGCGTCGTAGGCGTTGTTCACGATATTGAGGAACACCTGCTGTAGCTGGTTCGGATCGCCGATCGTCAGCGGCAAATCCTCCTGGTAGCGCTCGGCCATCTCGATGCCGCAATTCGAGACATCGTAGGCACGCAGCTGCAGCGTTTGCCGCAGGACGGAATTGACCTGCAGCGGCTCGCGCTGCGCGGGCATCTGCCGCGCGAAACTCAGCAAATTGCGGACGATGGTGCGGGTTCGCTGCGCTTCCTGCAGGATCACCTGCAGTTCGCCTTTGGCTTCCTCCGGAATGTCTCGGTTCTCGAGCAGAAGATCGGTGAATCCCACGATCGCCGCGAGCGGGTTGTTCACCTCGTGCGCCACGCCCGAGACAAGTTGCCCGAGCGCCGCCATCTTCTCCGTATGCATCAGCTTCGCGTGCAGGTCGGAGGCGTCCGTCACGTCCGTCATCACTACGACGATGCTGTTGATGTCTCCCTTTTCGTCGCGCATCGGGCTCAGGCTGATCGAAAATTTTCCGGGATCGCCGTTCCCGCGAAACGCGGGAATTTCCAGGTTGTCGATGGCGCCGCCCTGCAGAGTCCTCTCGAGCGCTTCCTCGAGGATCGGGCGCCGCGACGGCGCCGCCATCTCCACCAGGGGATGCCCGAGCAGATCCTCCTCGCGATAACCTGCTTCGAAGCAGCGGCGGTTCGCATAGCTCACGAGTTTGGCCGTGTCCAGCACCAGGATCATGCTTTGCGTGTTGTTCAGAATGTTGCGGTTGAAATCGCGCTCGCGCCGGTAGCGGCGTTCCGCCTCGCGGCGGTCCGTGATGTCCTTCAGAACGTGAATCGTTCGCGTCTCATTCTCCGCGCCATGAATACGAGACGCGGAGATCAGGTATGTGCGCTCGCCGGCCGTGTGAACGAACTCTTCATGCGCGGCTTCCGCGCGGCGGCAGAAAGGGCAGTGCCCCGGCTGAATCGGCGAATCGAGAAGTCCCAACTTACCCACGTCTTTGCCCACGGATTCCGCCGGATGCGTTCCGAGCAGATTGGCCAGCACGCGGTTAAGGCGCAACACCTTGCCGCTTTTGTCGTGGACGACGATGAAATCGGAGATCGCGTCGATGTCTTCCACCCAGTGCTTGCGCGAGCGCTCGATCCGTGAAAACAGGCGCACGTTTTCTAGAGCCACCGAAGCGTGGCCCGCCAGCGCCTCCAGAAGCCGCCGTTCCGTATCAGTGACGGCTCGCTCCACGTCCGCGAGGCAGAGCATTCCCAGCGGCTCCCCGTCGCTTCCCGCAAGCCTTAGCAACACGACCTGACCCCAACCCAAGACATCTGCGATGTCTTTGCCGAGAAGCTTTGACGCGTCTCCCAGCCGAAGCGGGCTGGCGCTTGCCGCCAGGTTCGCCATGGAAACTGCCAACTCTTTCTCGGTACCCCGGTCTTGCTCTTTGACCGCGCCTGCGAGAGACGCAATCTCCCATTCCCCCTCGTCCCCGCGGCGGAGAGCCAGAACGGCGGCCGCCGCCAGCATCATTTCTGCGGCCCGCGACGTCAGTCGTTTGGAAAATTCGGCCAAGCCAAGGGAGGGATTTAGCTCCAGCGCCGTGGCGGAGAATTGGGTCAACAGGCTCTCGAGAGAGCCATCGACACGAGCAGGTATTTCCCGGAGATGTTTCAGTGCACGCATGGACGTTCAGGGCTTGCGCGCGCCGCGCCTATTCACTAAGACGTTATGGCGTAATCTCATTTTGAGTCAAGGAGCCCTCCCGGCGGCGTTGCTCTAAGCGCCACTCGGATTCGTCGCAACCTGAGACCCCAATGTCCCCCGCCGTTGACCGGTGAGACAACCGCCGCCACAGCCGCGAGCCACGCTCGATGCAAGTGTTGCCGCTAACCTCCCTGTCTGCTTTTACTTGCGCGGGCTATTGTCCAATTACATACCCCATCGCCTGTGCTGCCTTCCGTGGCATCACCCGTGCATTTTCTCTCGCCGGAGTTCTCCATAGGGGGAAAGGGACAAACAGATGAGGGCCCGTATTTCGCTGCTGGCATTGGGATTGGCTGCACTTTTGGCAGGATCGGCAGTTTTGCCGCCAAGGGGCACGGCTCAGGAAGCATCGGCCGTAGCGCCCAAGCGCAGAGTTCAGCGCAACGTCACGCCCGTCTATCCGCAGCTCGCGAAAGAGATGCACGTAATGGGCAAGGTGAAGCTGGAAGCCACAATCGCTGCGGACGGTCATGTCCTCAGCACGAAGGTGGTTGGTGGCAGCCCGCTCCTCGTCAATGCAGCCGTTGACGCAATGAAGCAGTGGCGCTTTGAGCCGGCTACCAGGGACACAACCGAAACGTTTGTATTCGACTTCAACTCGCCGGACTGACCGGCGAGGAAGTTTTTTCAACTTGGGTCAGGCGGGCCCGTTCGTAGGGCCCGATTTCCCGTCGGGGGAGGATAGCTACTTTATGAAGCTCAAGGTCTGGATCGTGGGGTTGGGGCTGGCTGCGGTTCTCGGGGGATCTGCGCTATTGCCGCCGAAGGGGACCGCGCAGGACGACGCGTCGTCGGATATGTCAAAGCGCAAGGTGCGCACGAAAGTCGCGCCCGAGTATCCCGCGCTCGCAAAACAAATGAACGTTACGGGCAAGGTCAAGATCGAAACCACGATCGCCGCCGACGGACACGTCCTCAACACAAAGGTAATCGGCGGCAGCCCGCTGCTCGTCAATGCCGCGCTCGATGCCGTGAAACGATGGCGTTTCGAGCCGGGCCCGAAAGACACGACGGAAGTGATCGAGTTCGAATTCAGCGGCCAAGAATAACCAAGCGACGCACATCGGGGGATCTGCGGGTGGGGAGGGGAGGCTTTTCAACATGACGATCGGCAAGAAGCTCTACGTGGGGTTTGGCGCCATTCTGGCGATCATCCTCTTCCTGTTCGTGATCAACATCATCGCCGTCATGCGCCAGTCGAGCACGCGCGAGGCGGTAAAGGCCACGCTGGACGACGTCCAGACGATCGAGGATATCCGGTATCGCGTGATGGGCAATCGCCTTTCCCTCAGCAACTACCTGTTGAGCGGCGATCTTCGCGACGAAGGCAAAACCAACAAGGGCATCACGGACCTGCAGGCCGCCTTGAAGCAGGCGGAAGTGCGGGTCAACGATCCCAACCTCCGCTCTGCGCTTTCACAAGTGGAAGACAACGAAAGCCAATGGGCCGAAAGCTTCGCCAAGGACCTGATCGCGAAGCGCCATCAGGTGGATAGCGGCGACGCGACAGTTGCCGATCTGCAAATCAGCTACCTGCAGCACGATCCGGTGTCGTGGATCAACAAGTCCACCGCGATTCTCGATCAAGCCGGAATTGAAGTGAAGAAGGCCTACGACGACTCCAACGCCTCGTCCGGCGCCGCCAACGTGTGGAATGGCATCATAACGACCGTTGGCACCCTGTTGGCCCTCGCCCTCGGTGTCGGCATCGCTTTCTACACCGCAAAATCGATCAAAGAACCCCTCTATCACCTGATCGACGTGGCCCGCAAAATCGGCGATTCCGGCGACCTCGATCAGTCCATCGATATCCATCGCGCGGACGAAGTCGGCATGCTCGCGGAAAACTTCAACAAGATGATTCTCCACCTGAAGGATATGGCCTCGGTTTCGGCCTCCATCGCCGAGGGCGAACTCTCGGTCTCCGTCCAGCCGCGCTCGCAGCAGGACACGATGGCGAAGGCCTTCACGCGCATGACGCACGGCCTCCGCGATCTCGTTCGCCAGGTTCGCGACAGTGCTTCGCAAGTGGCCAGCGGCGCCGGACAAATGGCCGCCGCCTCCGATGAATCCGCGAAAGTCAGCGTGCAGGCCGCCTCCGCTATCGACGAAGTCACGAGCACCATGCACGAGATGAGCATCAACGTACAGAACGTGGTGAAGAACACGCAGGTGCAGGCTTCCAGCGTTTCGGAAACCTCCGCGTCCATCGATCAGATGGTCACCTCGATTCAGCGCGTCGCCGACACCGCCAAGATGCTTGTCGACATCTCGCACCGGTCGCGCGAAGAGGCTCAAACCGGAATGACCACCATGGAGAAGGCCACCACCGGGCTCAACCGGACGAGCCAGGCCATCCAGGCCTCCGCGGAAATCATCGACGTGCTCGGTCGCCGCGCCGACGACATCGGCAAGATCATCGAGGTCATCGACGATCTCGCCGAACAGACGAACTTGCTCGCGCTCAACGCGGCCATCGAAGCCGCCCGCGCCGGCGAACACGGCCTCGGTTTCGCCGTCGTCGCTGAGGAAGTCCGCAAGCTCGCTGAGAAATCCACGCAATCCACCAAGGAAATTTCCGAACTCATCCAGGGAATCCAGAAGGAAGCCCGCGAGGCCGTTGAGAACATGGAAAAGAGCACGACCATGGTCCAGGAAGGTCTTTTGCTGAATAAGGACCTCAGCCTGGCCCTCGACAAAATCTCGGACGTCGTGTCCGAAGTCTACAAGTTCTCGCAGGAGATCGGCGCGGCCACGATGGAGCAGTCCAACGGTTCCTCGCAGATCGCCAAGGCCACCAGCCGGCTCACCGAGATCACGCAGGAAATCAATTCGTCGGTCGAGGAACAGGCTTCCGGCGCGCAGGCAGTCGTCCGCGCCATGGAGCGCATGCGCGAGCTCGTTCAGCAGTCGACGTCCAGCTCCACCGAACTTGCCGCGACCGCCGAGCAGATGTCCAAGCTTTCGCGCGTCCTGCTCGATTCGATGGACCGCTTCTCGCTGGAAGAAGGCCACGCGGATCTTCGCCGTCCCGCGAGCCGCCGCATGGGTTCGGCGGAGCGGCGCTCGAGCACGCCCGCGGAGTACGCGGAATTGGTGCGGTCCTGAAACCGGCCACTCAGATCATGGAAAAGGAACTCCAGGTCGTCGGGTTTCGCATTGGGCGCGAGACGTTCGGGCTCCCCATTTCGATCGTCCGCGAGATCGTTCGCGTTCCTGAGATCACGTCCGTGCCCAACGCGCCGGACTACATCGAGGGCGTGATCAATCTCCGCGGCCGGATCATCCCCATCGTCGACCTCAGGAAACGATTCGGCGACAAAACCTTCGAGGTCAGCAAGAAGAATCGCATCGTTGTCGTCGAACTGGATTCGCGCGTGATCGGCCTCATCGTGCATTCCGCCTCCGAGGTGTTGCGCATCCCGCCTTCGGAGGTCGAAGCGCCGCACAACGTCTTTCAAGAGGGCGAGCTCAACTACATCACCGGAGTCGGCAAATTGAACGG
The DNA here is from genome assembly GCA_035504455.1 of Vulcanimicrobiaceae bacterium. Classification (GTDB taxonomy): domain Bacteria; phylum Acidobacteriota; class Terriglobia; order Acidiferrales; family UBA7541; genus Palsa-295. Next base: position 17,163 of record DATJRU010000043.1, on the reverse strand, counting down.
GCGGCTGGTGATTCTGCTCGACCTCAGTCGCATCTTGCAGCGCGGTGAGCTCCGCCGGTTGGACGACGCGGCGGACGCCATGGCCGCCGTTCCTGCCGGAGGCGTGGCGAAGGAAGCCTAGCAACGGTTGTAACGGGCCCGAGCATTAACGAGGGACGAATGTCCACACTCACTACGCAAGTGCAGCTCACCGACGCGGAATTGAAGCTCCTTCAGACGCTGGTTTACCAGGAATGCGGAATGTATTTCGATGAGCGCCGCACGCATTTCCTGCGCGACCGCCTGCAGCGCCGGCTCAAAGCGTGCCAGATGGACACCTTTTACAATTACTACCGCCTGCTCACCAGCCGCGAAGGCAAGCAGGAGCTGACGGCGCTGCTCGAAAATCTCACCGTCAATGAGACGAGTTTCTTCCGCATCCGTCCGCAGCTCGACCTCTTTCAGAAGGTCACTCTCGAAGAAATGCTGAAGCGCAAGCAGGAGCGCCGCGACTGGTCGCTGCGCATCTGGAGCGCCGGATGCTCGACGGGCCAGGAGCCGTACACGCTCGCCATTATGGTCTGCGACGCGCTCGCTTACTATTACCTCCGCAATCCGCTGCCCTTCGACATGCCGACGCCGAAGCCACTTATTCCGCCGCCGTGGAAGGTCGAGATTCTCGCGTCGGACATCAACTATTCCGCGCTCGTCACCGCGCAGCAGGGGATTTACAGCGAATCGCAGATGGAAACGGTCGATTACACCTGCCGCCTCCGGTACTTCGACAAGGTCGCCGAAAAATACGCCGTAAAGCCCGCGCTGAAAAGCCTGGTGCAGTTCGACTTCCACAATCTCAAGGCTGAATTCCTGCCCCAACACAACGACATCATCTTCTGCCGCAACGTGATGATTTATTTCGATGAAGCCGAGCAGAAGCGCCTGATCGACAAGTTCCATCACTGCCTGAATCCCGAAGGCTATCTCTTCGTCGGCCACGCCGAGAGCCTTTTCGGGCTTACGACGAAGTTCCACATGATCCACCAGAACAACGCGACTGTGTATCAGCGAATCGAGGGATCGCGGTGAGCTTTCCTTCCGACGAACACGCTGCGGAGCTTCGCGAGCTCTTTTTCGAGGGCGCGGAGGAGATTCTCCAAAGCATGAACGAAGCCGGTCTCGCGCTCGAAGATCAGCCGCGCGATAAGGAACAGCTTCGTCACGTTCGCCGTGCCGTGCACACCTTGAAAGGCGACTCGGCGGCCTGCGGTTTCCGCCAGCTCAGCGAACTTGCGCACGAACTCGAGGACGTGCTCACTCCGGAGGTGGCCGCGCAGAATGCCACCACCATCGCCGAAGTCGTTCTCACCGCCGCGGACACATTCCACGAAATGCTTGCGGCGTATCGCAACAATCTCCAGCCGCCTGCCGGCGACGCTCTTCGCGAACGCATCGCGCGCCTGCTCGACGCATCCGCCGCGCCGAAAGCCCAGGACCCGGCGTCGCAAGCGAAGTTCGAATGGACTGAGTACGAGCGATTGGTGATTGGCGAAGCCTTTGGCCGCGGCGAGTCGGTCTACAACGTCGCGCTTCATATCGATCCCGAAACACCGCTGCCGGCAGCCGCTTTCGAACTAGGGCGAAAAGCGCTCGAGGGCGCGGGCAAAGTTCTGGCGATCCGCCCGGAAAAAGGCGCCGCTACCGACCAGGTCCGCCTGATCGAGGCCGCCATCTCGAGCGCGCACTCGCCGGACTCGCTCCGCGCTCGTTGCATGGTGCCCACCGTCGTCCAGAATATTTCGGTCGATCGCATTCCGGCGCCGCAACCCGTTACGCGCGACCTGCTGGACATCCTTCTCGAATCGGAAGCCGCCGCGGTCGCTGCCGGAGTCAAGAGCGGGCGGCCCGACGCAAGTGCGTCGCCGGAGGAAGAAGCTCATGAGGCGGGAGCACCCGGCGGTCTCGCGCACGCTACCGCCGAAAACACGCTGCGTGTCGATGCGGGCCGCATCGATACCGTGATGAACCTCGTGGGCGAGATGATCATCAGCAAGTCGATGCTGCAGCGCGCTCTCGCCGAATTCGAGCGCCGCCACGTGAAAGACCCGCTCCAGGCAAAGTTTGCGGATGCGCTCTCCTTTCAATCGCGCGTGCTCGGCGAACTCCAGAAATCCGTGATGAAAATCCGGATGGTGCCCGTGGAACAGCTTTTCCGCCGCTTCCCGCGCGTCGTTCGCGACGTAGCCAAGCTTCGCAACAAGGACATCGGCCTCGAGGTCGCCGGCCAGAATACCGATCTCGACAAGAGCATTCTGGACGCGCTCGCCGAGCCTCTCGCTCACGTGGTCCGCAATGCCGCCGACCACGGCATCGAATCCGCGGAAGAGCGCCGGGCCGCCGGCAAGGCCGTTCGCGGCACGATTCGCCTCAACGCCTTTCACGATGGCGACCAGGTCGTCATCGAAATCGCCGACGATGGGCGCGGCCTGAACCGCGACAAAATCGTGCGTCGAGCGATCCAGCGCGGAATCATCTCGGCTGAAGACACTCTTCGATTGAACGACACGGAAGCTCTGCAACTAGCATTCGCGCCCGGCCTCAGTACCGCCGACGAAATCACCGAAATCTCGGGTCGTGGCGTCGGCCTCGACGTCGTGAAGGCGGCTCTCGATGAGCTCAAGGGCTCGGTCGAGATCGAAAGCGAGCCGGGAAAAGGCACTAAGTTCCGTCTGCTCGTGCCGCTTACCCTCGCGAGCATTCAGGCCCTGATGTTCCGAGTCCACGGCCGCCTCTACGCCGTGCCATTGGCATCGGTGGCGGAAATCACCCGCATCACCGAGACCGATATTCATCGCGTCGACAACCACGAAGTCTTTCAGCTTCGCGAGCAGGTGCTCACGCTCGTCCGCCTGGACAAGCTTGGCCCTCACGTCGTCACCGAACGCGCCAAGCGTGTCTTCGTAATCGTGATCGGCAGCGGCGGCCGCCGGTTCGGCCTTGCGGTCGATAGCCTGATGGGCGAAGAGGAGCTGGTGATCAAGCCCCTCGAAGATCAGCTCGTCACGTCTCCTCTCGTGAGCGGCGCGTCGATCCTCGGCGATGGAACGGTCGTTTTGATTCTCAACGTCCCGGCGGTGATTTCGCACCTGTCCCGAATTCCGGCGGTGGGAGCAATCGCATGAGCCAAAAGGTTCGCGTCCTCGTGGTCGACGATTCGGCGCTCATGCGGAAGCTGATTCCGCAGGCGCTCGCGGACGACCCGGCCATCGAAATCGTCGGCACCGCGATGGACGGCCTCATCGGTTTGCGCAAGATCGAAGAGCTGCACCCGCATGTCGTCACGCTCGACCTGGAAATGCCGCGCATGGACGGCCTCGAGATGCTGCGCAAAATCACGGGAAAGCATCGCGTGCCGGTGATCGTTGTCAGCGCCCACACCGAGGAAGGCGCTTCGCTCACGCTGAAGGCGCTCTCGCTCGGCGCGTTCGACTTCGTCACTAAGCCGCAGGATGCTGCCATGGGCCGCCTCCGGCAGATCGCCTCGGAATTGGCCCTGAAGATCAAGGTCGCGGCATCCTCGGGCGCGCCGAAACTGATCCTCACGGTCCCGACGCCCAAGCGCAAGGAGCCGCGCCAGTTTTCGACCAAGCCGCGCTGGCCCTCCCGCATCGTCGCGGTGGGCATCTCCACCGGTGGGCCCAACGCCCTGCAATATCTTTTCTCGCAGCTTCCGGAAGATTTTGGGGGCTGCCTCGTCGTCGTGCAGCACATGCCTGAAGGCTTCACGGAAATGTTCGCGCGGCGTCTCGACGAATCCTCCGCGCTCGAAGTGAAAGAAGCCCAGTCGGGCGACCTGCTTCTCGCCGGCCGCGCTCTGATTTGCCCCGGCAACCGCCATATCAAGGTCCGCCGGATGGAGCATGGCGACGTCGCCATTCTCGTCGATCAGCCGCGCGTCAATGGTCACCGTCCTTCCGTCGACGTCTTGTTCAATTCGGTCGCTCAGGAATTCGGCAGCAAAGCGATTGCGGTATTGATGACCGGAATGGGCGAGGACGGCGCCGCCGGATTGGGCGCCATTCAGGCTTCGGGCGGCTTCACCATCGCTCAGAGCCCCGACACGTGCATCGTCGACAGCATGCCCCGCTCGGCCATCGAGCGCGGGTTTGCTTCTCGCGTTGTTTCACTTCCTGCTCTCGGCGCCATGCTGCAGGCGAGATGCGCGCCCGAACGCCCGGCCGACGAGCCAGTCACAGCTTTCGCACAAAAAGAATCCACCGAACCAGGGTCCTCGCGGAGGAGAATGCCATGAAACAGTTTGAGCCTTTGACACGGAAGAAGGATCGCCAGCCGGTACGCTATCTGATCGTCGACGACTCCGTCTTTGCCCGCAAGAGCCTCGCGAAGATGGTGGAGTCGTTCGGCGGCGAGCTGGCCGGCGAGGCCGGCGATGGCTGCACCGCCATCACCGAGTACGCTCGCACGATGCCGGATATCGTCCTCATGGACATCACCATGCCCCAAATGGAGGGCATCGAGGCCGTCGAGCGCATCGTCCAGGAACACCCGGACGCGCGCGTTGTCATGGTGTCGTCCGTAGGCTACCAGGACAATATCCTCGCGGCTCTCCAGAAGGGCGCGCGCCATTTCGTGCAGAAGCCCGTGAAGCCCGACGCTCTCTACGAGATCATTCGCTACGTGCTCAACGACGACGGCGTGACGTCTCCCGTCGGAGCGGGGGAGAACTGACGATGAGAATGGACCTGATCCAGCCGTTCATCGGCGCGCTCGACTCGGTGCTTTCCGTCATGATGAAGGCGCCGGCGAAAATCGTGGACCTCGACATGGAAGAGGAAGGCTATCGCCGGAAAGGTCTCGCTGCGGTCGTCATGTTCAAGGGACAGATCGAGGGACGCATCGTCCTCGACATGGAGCCTCGCGCCGCGGCTCAAGTTGCGGCCTATCTCGCCGGAGCTGAGGTTGATCCCTCGGAGTCCATCGTCCCCGAAGCCGTCTGCGAGCTTGCGAACATGGTGATCGGCAACGCCGTCACGCAGCTCAACGATCGCGGTTTCCAGTTCAAGGTGTTCCCGCCGGCGATTCTCACGGAGGAGCAGTGCGCGAAGGCGGGACAGGACTCGGAGGCCACGGTCCTCTGCTTTGAGACCCCGGCCGGCAATGTGCACCTGAATATCGCGATGCACTATCACGCCCGCCGCACTCGCGAGCGCACCCCAGTTTCGGTCGGCTAGCAGCTCCGTTTGCTAACGCCGAAAGCATTTTAGGGGGGCGGAGCTTCAGCTCCAACATTCAGTCGCAAGGGAGCAAGGGCTTTAGCCCCTGAAGACACTCGCGAGTCTTCCTATTGCGCCCGAGGTCCCACGCGCCGGTATTCCGTTCCGTGCCGGAACAATCCCGCCTTCGGCATCTCTTCCGAATACACGATCCGCGCCGGCAGGAAAATATTCGCTGCGTCCGGTGAATAGGGAACCGCCACTTCGATCGGCGCGTCGGCGTCATAGCGCCGCTTGCTGCGAAAACACATCCCGACCGGCGAAATGTCTTCGCACACGGCCAGTTCGTCGTCCGCGCCGGGCTGCCGGATGCACGCGGTGAGCCGCGTCTTCAGGCGCATCCGCTGCCGCTCGCGCTGGTCGCCGTCCGCCGGAACGCTATCGCTTCCATCCGCTGCTTTTTTCCCGCGGGCTGCGCGCGCATTCAATTTCTTTTCGTCTTCGTGCGGCGCCTGCGTCCAGATGCTCGGCACGCGGCAAGTCTTGCAGTGGCGCGCGATCCCGCGATTCATTTCGAATCCCCGCAGCTCGAGTTCGTTCAGGTAGACCACCTCGCGGCTGTGGCAGTAATTGCACTCGAGCAGCATCCGCGCCACGGCCTCCGTGGACTCCGCCACCGGAGGGAATTCCACGCCCCAAAGATCCGTCGAGGAGTCGGGTATCTCGATTCCGTAAAGGTATCCGTCGCGCTGGTGCCCGAATTGATTCACCACGCGCACGTCCGACTCGCGGTGCGATTCGGTGGGCGCCTGCCGCCGCAAGTGAATCGTCTGCTCCGGCACGAGTTCGCGCGGGAAAACGATCACCGCGCCCGTTCGATTGATCAGCAGCGTCCGGGCCGGCTCCTTGAATTCCTGTCCCTGGCTATCCTTACCCGACACTTCCAGCAATAGGGTCAACGAGACGCGGTCGCTGCGGCGGTTCGCCGACGGCGGCGATGTCATTTTTCCGTCCTCCTGAGGGCGAGAGGACTTGCCCGGGTCAAGATAACATATCCGCAGCTTGCTTTCCCGAAAGCCGAAATCAGGACTTCCATAGGCGGCACGCCCTCAAGCTATAATGCATCCCCATGAATTCCAAGCAATTGCAGGGCATCGCGTCCACTCGCTCGCGATCGAGTGTGGCTGCGATTCGAATCGCGCGCGTCGTCGTGGCGCTGCGCTCTTTTGCGCTTTGCACGATACTGGCGCTCGCCTGCGCTCAAATGGCGCGCGCGCAGGGCACCAGCCTCCGGGGCGTTGTGAACGATTCGAGCGGCGCCGCGATTCCGGGCGCGCAAGTCGAGTTGAAGACGAAATCCTACTCCGCGCGCGCCGTCACGGACGGGTCGGGAGCGTTCTCGTTCGACGGAATTCCCGATGCTTCCGGCACTGTCACGATCGCGGCCAAGAATTTTCAGCAAGTTGAGCAGCCGTGGACGGCGGTCTCGGGCGCTCCCACGCGCCTCACCATCACCCTGCAACCCTCCGGCGTGAACCAGCAGGTGATCGTGACGGCCGCGCGCACCTCGACGCGCCTCAGCGATTCTCCCGTCAGCGACATCGACCTCACGCGCGAGGACTTGCAGGAAACGCCCGCTCTCACGCTCGACGACGCATTGCGCCAGGTTCCCGGCTTCAGCCTCTTTCGCCGCTCCAGCAGCCGCATTGCGAATCCCACCACGTTGGGAGTATCGCTGCGCGGGCTGGGCAGCGGCAGCGGGTCCAGCCGCGCGCTCGTGTTGGAAGACGGCGTTCCGCTCAACGATCCTTTCGGCTCATGGGTCTATTGGGACCGCGTTCCCGCCGCCTCGATTGAAAACGTCGAAGTCGCCCAGGAAGGCGCATCGAGCCTCTACGGAAGCGAGGCTCTCTCGGGTGTCATCCAGTTCCTGACGCGCCCGTCCGCTCCAGCCGGCCTGTCGCTCGACGTTTCTTACGGCAACCAGACCACACCCGACCTCTCGCTTTGGGCGGGCGGTGAAAAAGGTGGATGGTTCTCCACGTTCGGCGGCGAAGTGTTTCACACGGATGGCTACTACCTCGTTCCCTCCGAGGACCGCGGCTCGATCGACACCAGGGCGAATTCCGAGCACGGCACCGCCGACCTCACCGTAGGGCGCAAATTCGGTTCGCAGGGACAGGACGAAGTATTCGTACGCGGCTTGTATTTCGATGATTCGCGCAACAACGGAACGCCCTATCAGACGAACAGCATCCGCATGGGGCAGAGTGTGATCGGCGCGAATCTGCAGCTGGGCAGTTTTGGCACGCTCACCCTGCGGTCGTACGGCGTCTTCGAAACCTACCACCAGGGCTTTTCGTCCGTCGGCGCGGGCCGCAATAGCGAAACGCCTACGGACAAGCAGACCGTCCCGGCCGAGGGCATCGGCGAATCCGCCGTTTGGACGCGTTCAGTGGGCTCGCGCCAGACGCTCGTCGCCGGATTCGACGAGCACGAGGAAATCGGCCGCAGCGACGAAGTTCTGTTCTCCGCGAAAAAAGACACCTCCGCGGGGGGTCGCCAGCGCACCGTCGGCGTTTTCGGCGAAGACATCATTGAGCTCGCACCGCATTGGCTGCTCTCGATCAGTGGCCGCTACGACCACTGGGCGAACTTCAACGCGTCGCTCTATAGCAATCCGTTTACGCCGCCTCCGCCGGCCTCCACGACCAACTACGCGAATCGCTCCTATGATGTGTTCGATCCGCGCGCCACGCTCGTCAACCAGATTAACGGCCACGTCTCCTGGTCCGCCTCCGTCTACCGCGCGTTTCGCGCGCCCACGCTGAATGAGCTCTACCGCTCGTTCCGCCAGGGCACCACGACCACGGACGCAAACGCCAGCCTGAGCGCCGAACGCCTCACGGGTGGCGAAGCCGGCGTGGACGTCCACACGTTGAGCCAGCGCCTAGAGCTGCGCGGCTCCTTCTTCTACAACCAGGTCATCAACCCGGTCTCGAATGTCCCGTGCACTGGACCAAATATGCCGCCGCCGTGCATCCTCGCGACGTCGGGAAGCACCCAGGTTCGCGAGAATCTCGGCCGCACCAGCGCGCCGGGGTTCGAAATCGACAGCGTCGCCAACATCACGCGTCACATCCAGCTTTCGACGGGCTACCAGTACGTCAACGCCAAGATCCTTGCCGCGCCCGGCATCATGCCGTCCCTGGCGAACACGTGGGTGGCGCAAGTCCCGCACCACGACCTGACTTTCCAGGCCGTCTACGCCAACCCAAAAATCATCACGGTGTCTTTCGATGGCCGCATGGTGGGCAAGCAGTACGACTCGACGAGCAATACGTTTCTGATGGGCGGATATTTCCTGCTGGATGCGATGGCGTCCCGCTCGGTCGGACACGGCGTGCAAATTTATTTCGCGGGAGAGAACATTCTCGACAGGGGCTATCTCTTTTCCCTCAATGGCGGCCCCGAACTCGGGCTCCCGATTACCGCCCGTTTTGGCCTGCGCTTCGATTTCCCCGAGCGGTAGAGCCGGCGCGCCTCATCGCTCCGAAAAATCGTCGCCGTGCGTCATAAACTCCGGATACGCTCCCGCGCCAAGCTCGTGCAGGTCCATCCCTTGCCGCTCGCCTTCCGGCCCCACGCGTTGCGGATGAATCCGATTCAAAACCCAATTGAGGCCGTAGGTCAGCGGCAGCACAAATCCGATCAGCGTCGCTAGACCCACCAGTTGCGCCAGCCATTGCCCGCTATTTTCGCCCGCACCATTCCCTCCGACTGGCGGGACGCGCGCAATCACTCCCACAGCCAGCACTCCCCAAAGCCCGCCCATCGCATGGGCCGAAATCGCGCCTCCGGGATCGTCCACCGACATGCGCAGCTCGAACCACTCCACCGAAAACGTGACCAGCGTTCCCGCCACCATTCCGATCGCCGCGGCCTCGGGTGGACGCACGAAGATGCACGCCGCGCTGCTCGCTGCCAGCCCTCCGATCCATCCGTTTGCCGTCAATGAAAGGTCCGGCTTGCCGAATCGCACGCCGGTGATCATTGCCGCCATCAGCGCCGAAGCGGCGGCGCACAGCGTCGTGTTGATTGCCACGAGGGCTGCATCGCCCGGCCCCGCTCCAGTGAAGAGCACCGCGCCCGCCGAATTCAGTCCCCACCACCCGGCCATCGCCAGCATGCAGCCGAGCACGACGAAGGTCGAATTGTGTCCCGGAATTGCGGTCGGCATTCCTTCCGTCGTGTACTTGCCGCGCCGCGGCCCCAGAATCCACGCGACCGAAAGAGCGGTCAGCCCGCCCACCGCCTGAATCGTGCTCGATCCGCCTGCGTCCACGAAGCCGCGCCCGAGCCCGTAATTCTCCCCGAGCTGCGCCAGCCATCCACCGCCCCACACCCAGTGCGCGAAGATCGGATACGTCACTCCGGCGAGCAACACGGTCGAGAGGCACGTCGCGCTCAGCCGCCAGCGATCCGCGCCGCTGCCCAGCGGGATCAACGCCGCGAGTCCCACGCTGACCATTCCGAGCAATGCCACCAGCGACGCCGGCGATCCATTCAGAGCCACGTGCCGCAGAAAAAGCGGCTGGGCCGCGATCCAGCTCCATCCCTTGCCGCCCACGTTTACCACGTGCTCCGGCCCGCCCGGAAATCCCTGCCACGAGAAGCCGAAGACGAAATACACCAGCGCCGCGATCGACACCGCGCAGAGCGACGACATCATCTGGTGCGCCGCGCTCCGCGCCCGCCCCAGCCCCGTATTGATCAACGCGATCCCCGCGCCCGCTAGCGGCACAAGAAAAATGAAGAGCATGCAAAGCGCGGCTGCAGTGTCGGAAAGGATCGGGCCGCTCGCGGGCGTCACTCGTGTTCGCCTTTCGGAGCCCGATGCGCGCGAATCACCAGCGCGAGTCCCAGAATCTCCACGCCGATTCCCGAGAACACGAATGCCGCTCTCGGCGCGCTCCCCGCGAGCATCATGATCGCTGCCAAGACGAGTCCCCAGCCTGCCAAAAGCAGCAGAAACCCCAAGAATTTCATCGAATGGAACTCCCGGAACGCGTGCGCGCAGTGCTCGCACACGCGGCGTTAGCGTAGCATCCGCGCGAAACCCCATCCAGTCGATTTTTGGTTGCCTCGCGTCGCAACTTTTTCGGACCCTCGGGGTTCTACCCGCAGCAGCCGAACTGAGTGTTTTCGGCTCCGGCAGTCATCGCTCATAGGGGTGAAGGAGAATCATCATGTGGAAAATGAAAGCTACGGGTGTGTTCATCGTCCTTCTTGCCGCTTTCGGTTTTTCGGGTTGCGGGGGCTCGACCTCCGGCTCGAATACCGGAGGCGAAGAGCAAGCTTCCGTCTTCACTGTCGGCACCGACGCGCCGCTTCCGAGCGTTGTGTCGTGCCAGATCATGGTAACCGGCGTCACCATTAACAACGGCACCACCAACGTTCCCGTGCTGACCACGCCGCAGGTTGTCGACTTCGCCCAATTGAGCGGCTTGCATCAGCTTCTCGACCTCAACTCTGTGCCGACCGGCACCTACACTTCGGCCACCGTCACGCTCGCGAGCCCGGTGATCGGCTTCATCGACACGACGCAAAGTCCGCCCGCGATCAACACGATCGACGGCACGCTCACGCAATCCAGCGTCACCGTCAATTTCGCTAATCCCTTCGTCTTGAATGCCGCCGATCTTGTCGGCCTGCGCATGGAATTCGACTTGCGCCAGTCCTTGCAGACCGATCAGAACGGCCAAGTCACTGGTACGGTGAATCCTGTGTTCAACATGCAGCTGTTGAACGCCACCGACGCCAACGTTTCGATCGACGACTTCCATGCAGGCGTCGTCGGCGTGACGGGCGACAACACCTTCACCGTGCAGGGTCCGAAGGGCCGGCAGTGGACCGTTCAGACTAATTCCAGCACCGTCCTCGACGATCCGAGCATTCCGGTGAGCTCCTTCACCACGAATACGATCGTCGAAATCTCAGGCCAGCTCGATCCGGTTTCCCACGATATCGACGCATCCGAAATCGAGGTGGTCTCGAACGATAAATTCGTGCTCGGCGGCCTTTTCACCAGTATTCGTCCGCCGTCAGGCCCGGCCACGCAGGCCGACCTGTACGTTCGCTATGAATTGCCGGACGTCACGGGCATTCAGGACGGCCAGATCGAGACGCTCGCGCTGAACGGCAGCGAAATCTACAAAATTGCCAACATCAACAATCCGATTACCACGCTGATCTTCAATAATTCTGCGCTGGCCCCGGGACAAGTCGTCGACGTCGCCGGCTCTCTCCAAACCACAAACGGCGTCTCGACGCTTACCGTCCATCGCGTCGTACTTCGGCGCCAGGGCCAAGAGGGCACGTGGGTTCCCGGCAGCACCGTGGTCCAGAACGGCAACTCAGGCAGCTTTCAGCTGACCGACGATTGGACTGCGGGCATTCTGTTGCCGAGCCCCCTCACCGTGCTCACGACTAACGCGACGAACTTCATCAACTTGAGCGGGCTCTCGGGCCTCAGCGGGTCGCAGGCGCTCCCGCTCCGTGTGGTTGGATTTATTCTCATCAATCCGGCCACAAACCAGCCCGTCATGGTCGCTCGCTCGGTCGAGCAGTTGCCGTCAACGGACTAGCGCGATCGGAAAGCGGGGAGTAATCGCGCCGCTGTCCCGTTCTCACGGAACGGGACAGCGGCGTTCTCTTTTGCTTTTAGATTTTCCGGCTGCCCCGTCCTTCATTAGGGTGGTGCCTTGGAATCGGTGTGGTGTAACTATAGGAAGGAACAGCTACTCGCCGCGCACTGCCACGATATCTCTGCCGCTCGTCCGCATCTCGATCGCCATGGGTGGACGAACCGCGCTCCCCTGAACGATTTCTCCGCGCACCAATCCGCCGTTCGGCGCTCCGCCGCCGTATTGCGCCAGATCGTAGACCGCGCGCGTACACGGATTCACCACCATCGGATGCTGCGCTTGAAATCCGTAGTTCGCCGCGAGCACCTTCAGATCGGTGATGTACTGGAGTTCGCATTCTCCAAAGGGCTCACGCAGCGAAAATCCCCACAGTTCGCCGCCCGGCAAGCGCACCACCATCGCCGGCACCGGATCGGGCGTCAGCGTGCCGCGAAACAGGAATTCCCGCGATGACCACGGTTTCGAAAGCTCCGCAACAGTCGCCACCGGCCCGGGACCGGTCAGCAGTTTCTCGGCAGGCTCGCTCTTCGGTTCTGTCGGAGCTGCGGGCGCCTGCGTCGCCGTCGGAAGGTTGACGCCGGATTTCGCGCCGGAATTGTGTCCAGGGCGAAGAAGCATGAACCCCGCAACCAGCACTACGCCTATTCCTACAATGACGCCGATCATTTTCGACCAGGCATCTTGCGTGCCCCCCTGCTCGAAGTTTGTAGGCTCTGAGGCGGGCGCTTCCGGCGCCCCTCGATCGGGCTTCTCGGTGGCAGCGGGGACGCCAGGGATGGCCGGCGCTTGCGGCTTGAATGGGTCGACCTTGTTTTCGACTGGCATGCTGGCGCGGCGAATCGCCTACTCAGATTGAATCCACGGCAGCGGGAATGCAAGCCTCGAACGCCACGTTGCTATTGACGCTTTCGCGGCGAAAGATTAAGTCGGGACTTAAGCGAGGCGGTTCAGCCGGACGGAATGGTGTGCCACGTATTCGTGCAGGTTTGCCAGAATCAGCAAGAGTTCGAGCATGCGGTCCCGTTGGTCCGGATTGGGCTCGGCGGCGCCTTCTTCGAGATTCTTTACCACGGCGAGCGCGTCCGCGAGCAGCCACTCGACGTCTCCTGGGCTCATCGCTTGCCCTTCGCGGCACCGGCCGAGCATCAGATCCGTTCGAAGGAACGCTTCGTCGAGAAAGTGATCGAGGCATAGCCGCTCCGTCGCTAGAGCTTCCGGAATCGCGTTGGCGCACGATTCCCTTCGGCAAGCTCCGGAGGCAGAGACGGTCATGGCAAAACCCCACCGCCCCGATGATTTCCGAGGCGCGTGCCGAGAGCCTATCACAAATTAGTTTCGCCGCAAGTAGAGGATGGCCGTCGCCGCTCGCGCACGGCCCCAATCCGGATCGAAACAAAAGAAAAACAAAAAGGCCGCGGATCGCACCCGATCCGCGGCCCCAAAATGCAAAATTTGCGCGGGTCTACCAGCGCAAAACCACTCCAGCCGATAGCCGCAAATTATTCTGCCGGTTGTTTACGGTGTCGTTGAGCGTCGTCAAGAGGTAGTCGGCCTGCACCAGCCGAATGCCGAGATGTCTTGTCGCATTCAGATCGAGGCCGCCGCCCGAAGCCATCGCGAACGAGCTCTCGGAGCCGAACGAACTGCCCGACGACGTATGCGCGCCGCCGAAGAGCGTCTGTACGAACGGCGTGAACCTGCCCAGCCGAAAGCTCGTTTTGGGCCCGAACATATACGTATACACCTCGCCGTTGATGCCGCCGCTCGAGAAGCTGTAACCGCCGTGATAACCGCCGAAATCCGCGACGAGGCCGATCCAGTTCACTGGGTTATACGTCACCGAAGCGCTGCCGCCGTTCAGGTTCGACGAGGAGTTCGTACCGCGAAGGCTCACGCGCACGTACGAATAGCCGCCGAAGACCTCGACCTTCGGGATTTCCTGAGCCGAGGCAGCGGCCGCCGACAGCAGCATCACTCCGCACAGCAATGCCCAACGTTTCATCTGGCTCTCCTGGTCAGATTCTTTGCGTGCTGGGCCCTCGAGCGCTTCGACGCGACCCCTGGCGCACTTCGCCCAATGAAAAACGACCTGCGTCGAGGCTAGCATCCGCAAATCAGGGGGACAAGACGATGCGCGCGAATCCGCTCCAAAGGATAAACCCGCGGAAGCAGGTGGGATCGAAAGCCTCTGACGGGAAGATCTAAGCAGCCGCTCCGTGGCACTTCTTGTACTTTTTGCCCGACCCGCAAGGACACGGGTCGTTACGCCCCACTTTGGCCGCTGCGCGTACGGGCTTGGGAGCTTCGGCTTGCGCCGCGCCCGCCTGGAACTGCAGATTCTTCTGCTGACGTTGCTGCCGCTGCTGGATTTGCCGCGCGATGGAAGAATCCGGAGTCGCCGATTCACCACTAGGCTGCGTGCCAGGCGTCGGACTCGGGCGATTCGGCGTTTGCGCTGGTGGCGCCGCGGCGCCACCGGGCCGCTGCCCTTGCTCTGCTGGCCGCACGAGAAACAGGAATCGCACCGCTTCCGTATCGATGCGGTCCATCATGTCTTCGAAGAGCGTGAAGGCTTCGCGCTTGAATTCCACCAGCGGATCTTTTTGGCCGTACCCGCGCAGCCCGATTCCTTCTTTCAGGTGATCGAGCGTCAGCAGGTGGTCTTTCCACTGGCCGTCGACGATATCCAGCAGGATATGCCGCTCGAGCCAGCGCAGCGTTTCCGTGCCGAAGAGTTTTTCCTTCTCCTCGTAGCGTTCGCGAACCTTCTCGATCAGCTCGTCACCGAGCTGATCGTGGTTCAGTTTATCCAGGTCGGGGATCGCAGTTTTCACGTCCATACCGAACTGGTTCAGCAATTCGTTGCCGAGTTGCGTCACGTTCCACTGTTCGGGATGTTGTTCGCGCGGGCAATAGGTTTGGACGAGCGACTGCGCGATGGCTTCCGCCCGCTCCAGCACGAATTCCTTCTGGTCCCGTCCCTCGAGGAACGACCGCCGCAGCGAGTACACCGTCTCGCGCTGCTTGTTCATCACGTCGTCGTATTCCAGAAGGTGTTTGCGGGCTTCGAAGTTCTGCGCCTCCACGCTTTCCTGCGCGTGCTCGATGCGCTTGCTGATCATCTTTGATTCGATCGGGACGCCTTCCGTCATGCCCAGCCAGTGCATCATGGCCTTCACGCGCTCGCCGCCGAAAATCCTCAGCAAGTCGTCTTCGAGCGAAAGAAAGAAACGCGACGATCCCGGATCGCCTTGGCGCCCTGCGCGCCCTCGCAGCTGATTGTCGATGCGCCGCGCTTCGTGGCGTTCGGTGCCGAGAATGTGTAGCCCGCCCATCGCCACCACTTGGTCGTGCTCGACCTTGCACTGCCCAGCAAACTCGTCGTACACCGGTTTCCATTGGTCGGCCGGGACCTGAAAGATCCTGCCTTCCTGCTGGAACAGCACCATCGACGGAGCGCTCGCGCCATTCGATCCGTTTGCGCCCGCGCCGTTCTTGCCGTCGGACGATGCCCCGATGCCGGCGCCTGCTGCTGCGGCCGCCGCTGCGTCCGCCTGCGCGGGAGTTTCCGCGCCCGCCTGCATGCCGATCACGGACCCGGCCGGCGCGTAAGGCATCGCGATCTTGTTCTTCAGGAAGTGCTCGCGCGTCATCGCTTCCGGATTGCCGCCCAGCAGAATGTCCGTGCCGCGGCCGGCCATGTTGGTCGAGACCGTCACCGCGCCTTTGCGCCCGGCCTGCGCGATGATTTTCGCTTCGCGCTCGTGCTGCTTCGCGTTGAGCACCTGGTGCGGGATACCCGCCCTTTTCAGCTCCTCGGCAATTTTTTCCGACTTCTCGATCGAGATGCTGCCGATCAGCACCGGCTGCCCGCTCTCGTAATATTGCCGGACGCCCCCGACCTTCGTGCCGTCTTCCTGGATGATGCCGTTCACCGCCGCTTCCAGCTTTTCCCTCTCGGTGCGGTAGACCACGTCCGGCGCTTCGACGCGGATCAGCGGTTTGTTCGTCGGGATCGCCACCACGTCGAGCCCGTAAATCTTGTGGAATTCGGGCGCTTCGGTTTCGGCGGTGCCGGTCATCCCGGAAAGCTTCTTGTACATGCGAAAATAATTCTGGAAGGTGATCGTGGCCAGCGTCTGATTCTCGCGCTCGATCTTCACGCCCTCTTTCGCTTCGACGGCCTGGTGCAGCCCGTCCGACCACCGGCGTCCCGGCATCTGCCGGCCGGTGAATTCATCGACGATCACTACCTCGCCGTCTTTCACCACGTAGTCCACGTCTTTTTCGAAAAGCGTGTGCGCGCGCAGGGCCTGGTAGACGTGGTGGATGATCTCCATGTTCTGCGGGTCGTAGAGGTTCCCGAGATTCAGCAGTCGCTCGCATTTCGAAACGCCCTCTTCCGTGAGCGTCGCGGTGCGCAGTTTTTCGTCGAGCGTGTAGTCCATCTCGACGATCAGCTTCGGGATGATCTTGTCGATTCGATAGTACTTGTCGGTGGATTCTTCGGCGGGCCCGGAAATGATCAGCGGCGTGCGCGCTTCGTCGATGAGGATCGAGTCCACTTCATCGACGATCGCGAACTGATGGCCGCGCTGCACGCACTGCGCGAGATCGTATTTCATGTTGTCGCGCAGGTAATCGAAACCGAATTCGTTGTTCGTGCCGTACGTGATGTCCGCCGCGTAGGCCGCGCGCCTCTGCATGTCGTCGAGATCGTGCACGATCACTCCGACCGTCAGGCCCAGCATCTTGTAGATCGGGCTCATCCATTCGGCGTCGCGGCGCGCGAGGTAATCGTTTACCGTGACGATGTGCACGCCGAGCCCGGCCAGCGAATTCAAATAGGCGGGCAGCGTGGCGACGAGCGTCTTTCCTTCGCCCGTCTTCATCTCGGCGATCTTGCCTTCGTGCAGCACGATTCCGCCGATCAGCTGCACGTCGAAATGCCGCATGCCCAGCGTGCGGCGCCCGGCTTCGCGAGTCAGCGCAAACGCCGGCGGGATCGCGGTCTCAAGCGCTTCCTGAAGCCGTTTCTTGTAGTCGGGATCGTCGCGCTCGAGATCACCAAGCAGTTCTTTCACTTCGGCGCGCAATTCGGCGCTGCGCTCGGCGATCTGCTCGTCCGTGAGCTTGCGCATCTCTGGCTCGAGCTCGTTGATCGCTGCGACCATAGGCGTGATCCGCTTGACGTCGCGCTCGTGCTTCGTGCCGATGAATTTCGCGACTACGCTGTCTATGACCTT
>DATJRU010000042.1:0-19556 GCA_035504455.1 Vulcanimicrobiaceae bacterium | reverse complement strand
AAAAGACATCATCCTTGCGATCATCGGAAAAATCGGAATCGCGGGCGGCACCGGCCACGTAGCCGAATACACCGGCGAAGCCGTGCGCGGCCTTTCGATGGAAGGCCGCATGACGATGTGCAACATGTCGATCGAGGGCGGCGCGCGCGCCGGCATGGTCGCGCCGGACGACACGACGTTCGCCTACCTCGAAGGCAAGGCGTTCGTCCCGCGCGGCAAAGAGTTTCAGGAAGCGGTCGCGTACTGGAAGTCGCTGGCGACCGATCCCGGCGCGAAATACGATACGACCATCACGCTGAAAGCCGGAGAGCTCGCGCCGATGGTCACCTGGGGCACGAATCCCGGCATGGTGACGCAGGTGACCAACCGCGTGCCCGATCCTTCGTCCTTCGCCGATCCCGTCGATCGCAAGGCGGCCGAGAGCGCGCTCGTCTACATGGACCTGAAGCCCGGCACGAAGATCGAAGACATTCCGGTCGATCGCGTGTTCATCGGCTCCTGCACGAATTCACGCATCGAGGATCTGCGCGCGGCCGCGAAAGTGGTCGCGGGCAAACACGTTGCGAAATCGCTGAAGCAGGCGCTGGCCGTTCCCGGTTCCCGCGTCGTGAAGCTGCAAGCCGAAAAAGAGGGCCTCGACAAAGTCTTCCGCGACGCCGGATTCGAATGGCGCGACGCCGGCTGTAGCATGTGCATCGCGATGAACGACGACGTGCTGCCGAGCGGCGAGCGTTCCGCCAGCACCTCGAATCGCAATTTCGAAGGGCGCCAGGGCAAGGGCAGTCGTACTCACTTGGTGAGCCCGATGATGGCCGCGGCCGCCGCCATCGAAGGCCACTTCGTCGACATCCGCAAGTGGAAGGGTCTGGACGGAGCCGAATAACGATGCAAGCTTTCACAAAACTCACGGGACTTGTTGCGCCGATCGATCGGGTGAACGTCGATACGGACCAGATGGTGCCGAAACAATTTCTGAAGCTGCTGACGCGTGAAGGCTACGGCCGGGTGCTCTTCTACGACTGGCGCTACCTGCCGGGCGAAAAACCGAATCCGGATTTCGTGCTCAACAAGCCGCGCTACAAGGGTGCGAGCGTCTTCATCGCGCGCGCGAATTTCGGCTGCGGATCGAGCCGCGAACACGCGCCCTGGGCGATCCTCGATTACGGCGTGCGCGCGATCCTGGCGCCGAGCTACGCCGATATTTTTTATAACAACTGCTTCAAGAACGGGATTTTGCCCGTCACGCTCTCCGACGAGCAGATGGACGAACTCTTCAAGCGCACCGAGCAGAACGAAGGCTACCAGGTGACGGTCGATCTGGAGCAGCAGATGGTGACCGACAACAAAGGCCTGCGATATACGTTCACCGTCGATCCATTTCGCCGCGAGTGCCTGCTGAAGGGGCTTGACGACATCGGCCTTACGCTGGTCCATGAACCGGAAATCGCCGCATTCGAGAAAAAGAACGTCCGCGTGCCGGCAATGCACGAAGCTCTCGACGTAAAATTCCATCACAACTAAGCGGTCGCGCTGCACCATCTTGGTGCAACAAAACCTGCTCCCGCGGCGACAACGTCGTTGTCGCCGTCGGGGGCTTACGGCGGCTGAATTGCGACAAAGTGGCGCGAAATGCCGCGTTTTGCGCCGTAAGCGTTCCCGCCCGGCACCGAATCGATCATAATGGGATCGGCGCAGGCCATGGCGAGGAACCCTTCCCTCCAACGCAACGAGCGGGACATGATCCGGCGAATCTGCCGCGGCCAGACCGATCTTTTCTACGCGCTGATCCAGCCGTACGAGCGTTCCGTCTTCGGCATCGCGTACTCGGTGCTGAGCAACGCGGCCGACGCCGAAGAAGTGGCGCAGGAAGCCTTCCTGAAGGCGCTGAAGTCGCTGGCGGGATTTCGCGGTGAAGCGAAATTCGGGACATGGCTGGTCCAGATCGCGCTCAACGAGGCGCGCGGACGTCTTCGGCGCAGCCGGCCGCATCTGCATCGCTCGCTTCAGGAGCGGCAAGACGGCGATGAAGGCGAATTTTGTCCCACCGATTTCGCGGATTGGCGCGAGATTCCGATCGAGGCGCTCGAGCGCAAGGAATTGCGACAAAAGATCGAGCAGGCGCTGCAGTGCCTGCGGCCGATCTATCGCGAGGTGCTCGTCCTGCGCGATATCGAACACTTCAGCATCGCTGAGACCGCGGAAATTCTGGGGATTTCGAAGGACGTGGTCAAAACCCGGCTGTCGCGCGCGCGGCTGCAGATGCGCGAAGCGCTGGCCCCGGGCTACGACGGCAGTTGGACGTCCGGATCGCTGACGTACAAGAAGGTCAGGCCATGGTAAAGCGGGCAATCAATACGGCGAAATCGAGGCGCGTCGTCATCGAGATCAGCTGCGCCGAAGTGTGGCGTGAGATATCGAATTATATCGACGCGGACGTTCCGCCGGAACTAAGAGCGCGTATGGAGCTGCACTTCAGCAAATGCAGCCATTGCCACGCGGTGCTCGACGGGACGCGCAATACCGTTCACTTGCTTGCGGACGGCGATTGGTACCGGCTGCCGGCCGGATTCAGCGAGAGGCTTTTCGAAAGGCTTTCGGCGACAGGGCGGAAGCGAAAGACCTGAGTAGCGGCCTCAGGACTTCGCGTGGGCAAGAAGCCCGGCGATGAGATCTTCGGGAAGCTGCGGCTCCTGATCGGCGTTGTCGATGTAGAGAAAGATGCGCCACTTGCCGTCGCGCTCGCAACGCCACGCCTCGACGTAGCGGGTTTTCTTTACCACGGGCGGGCCGCCGGCTTTGGGCCGCAGCGTAAACTGATGCAAACCGTGCTCGACGGCCAGCGAACCGGCGACCGCGACATCGACCACAATGGGCGAAAAGTCCACGTGGTATTCGCGAAAGAGCTTTTCGAGCCGAGCGCGGAGCACGGTGTTCGAGTCAGGGTCGTAGAAACTCGGAAAACCGTCGCTGAAGTCGGTCCGGGATTCGGCGAAGGCCGAAAGAACGCCTTGAACATCGCCGTTGCGGTACGCTTCGCGCATGCGAGTCTTGGCGGCGTCGATCGCGGCTACGCCATTCGGCGGAGACTTGCTCCGAGTTTTTGCGCTTTTGGCCTTCATCGCCGAAGAACGCCTCGATGGTACCAGCAGCCGAAAATAAAGTCGCAAGTTGTTGTTACCTTCCTCCGATTCCCGACTCTCAGGAGAAAATGAAAAGGAGAATGCATATCCATGTCGCATCACTTTGATACGCCGACGGCGCGCGAAGATCCGCGAATCAACCTCTGCGACTTTTATTTGTTTCAAGGACGCCCCGGAAACACGGTCATGGCGCTCACCGTGAACCCGGATGCAGGCGGAAAGGCTCCCGACACCTTTCGTGACGAGGGGCTCTATGCGTTTCGTTTCGATACGAATGATGATTCCGTCGAAGATGTGACGTTCAAAGTCCGCTTCGGCGTTCCAACGCACGGAGATGGGGACGCGCATGCGCACGTGCAGACGTACGAAGTCCGGCGCGCGCTCGGCGAGGCGGCGCGAAAAGGGGCGGAGGGCGAACTGCTTCTGTCAGGCTCGACCGGGCAAATCGCGAAAACAGAGCAGGGCTGCATGGCCTACGCGGGCCTGGCGCCGGATTTGTTCCCCGCCCCGGCGGCCTTTGGCGCGTTCCGGAAAGCCTTGTGGCAAGAGAACCGTTTCGCTCCCGAGCTCTTTCAGAATCCCCAGAACGCCTTTGCCAAAATGAACGTGAGCGCGATCGTGATCGAAATTCCGAGCAACCTGATCGGGCGCGGCTTGGTGCACGGCTGGGCGACGGCGTCACTCTACGGCCACGCGCCCGAGGTGCAAGTGTCGCGGTGGGGGTTGCCACTCATCACCCACATGTTTCTTTCCGACCCGTCGCTTGGGGACGAGTCGGAGAAGTACAACCGAGCGATTCCCGCCGATGATATCGCGCTCTTCTCAAAACCGATCGCGGACTTCACCGAAAAGGTGACGCGGCTCGCGAACTCAGGAGCGAATCCTACCGCGTACGCGAAGCAGCTACTCGCGCGAATCTGTCCAAGCGTTCTGCCCTACGAGCTGGACACTCCCGCATGTTTCAGTTTTTCGGGCTTCAACGGGAGGGCGCTCACAGACGACGTGATGGACGTGATCCTGACGCTGGCGACGAACACGGCGCTCGGCGCCGGCTTGGCGCCGGACCCGCGGCTGGTGCGGCCCGATTTCCCCTATTTTGGCGAGCCGCATCCCAAGACGCCGTAACCCGCGCGGTAACCGAGAAAATTCTGGCGCAACTCGTGCGGCGCTTAGCGGGATCGCGTCCAGGGATTCAGGACAGGTACGCCCATCGGCTCGAAATCCGCCGTATTGCGCGTTACCAGCGTCAGTCCCTGCGCCAGCGCAATCGCACCGAGGAAACCATCCATTGCGGCGATCGTTTTCCCTTGCCGCGCGCCACGCGCCATAAACGTTCCCCACGCATCGGCGATTCCCAGACCAATACCGACGATCCGACCTTCGAAGCGCGCGGCCAGGTCGTTCTCGATCCACGCAGCCAGCGCCGCACGGCGACGCCCCGGCGGCATTCTCTCCACGCCGAACCGGATTTCGGCAAGCGTGATGACGCTCAGCCAGACACTGTCCTCATCGACCTCGGAAAGCCACTGAAGGACGTTCGCGTCCGGCTGCGGCTTCAGCCATTCCGAGACGACATTCGTATCCAGCAGGAAACTCAAATTTCGAGCTCCCGCGGCTTGCTCTTATCGCGTGCGATCTTCATTCCGGAATTGCGCAAGGGCGACTTGCTGAAGAACTCGGCGAGGCTGCCCTTTCGTTTGGTCTTTCGCTCCCATTCGTCCGCTGCGACGACGACGACCTGGGCCTTGCCGCTGCGGGTGATCGTCTGAGGCCCCTCCGACAGGGCTCGGTCAATCAGGGCGCTGAATTGAGCCTTCGCCTTCGCCACTCCCCACGTATGCTTTTGTCGAGGCATCGCAGCCATATGACCTCTATGGTCGTTATAGTCATTTTCAGAGCGCGATGTCCAGTTATCAAGCGGGAGAGGCTTCGACGATCGAAACGCCGTGGACGATGGCGACGTTGTTCGCGTGCCTGTCCTTGGCGACAACGGGAATGATCTGGCGCATCTCGAATCCGCCTGCGGCAAGCAGAGGTTTCCATTCAGCGGCGCTGCGTTCCTTGCCGCCGGTGACGGCCATCATGTTGATGTCGCTGAGCAGGAGGGTTTCGAGCTTCGGATTGGGCTGCGAGATGACATCCGGCAGGACGAACTCGAGGACGAGAAGCGCTCCGTTTGCCGGAATCACGGCGCGGCAATTTTTCAGAAGTTTGATGGCGACATCGTCGTTGTAGCCGTGCAGGACGTGCTTGAGAGCGTAGACATCCGCACCGGGTGGCACGCCTTCGAGCAGGTCCGCGGCGACGAGTTTGCACCGGCCGGCGAGGCCGTCGGCCTCGATCCGCGGCGTGGCGGACTCGATCGAAGGCGGGCGGTCGACGAGCATCCCACTCAAGTGCGCGTGGCTTTTCAGAATCGCGCTGATCAGAGACCCTCCACCACCGCCGAGATCGGCCACGACGTGGCGGCCGGTGAAATCCCAGGCCTCGGCGATCGGCAGGTAATCCTCGGCGGGAGCCGTGCCCATCACCGCGCGAAAAATCGCGGGCGCGTCAGGATCTTTCGACCAGCGCGACGCGACACCCAAGCTTTCCATCACGCGGAAGGCGCTTTGTCCGGTGCGTACGCAGTCGGTGAGATATGCCCAGCTATCGGAGAGCAAGTCGGCCCAAAAGATGACTGCGGGCCAGACGGAATTGGGCGCGTCCTTGCGCAGCGGATCGCCGACGGGCGTGAGAGCGAATCTGCGCGGAGCGGTTTCGGATGTGATGCCTAGGATCGCGAGCGCGCGCAGCAGCCGGTAGAGCGACGCGGGATCGGCCGAGCAAATTTTCGCGAGGTCGTCGACATCGCGCTCACCGGCGGCGAGGGCGTCGGCGATACCGAGGCGTGCGGCGGCGCACACGATTCGGCTGCGCGAGTAGGCCATCGCCATTTCGACGAGAGTTGTGTTGCCGGTTACGTTGCCGATGCCAGCGCTAGCGGATGACATGATTCGCTCCTAGCTTCGATAGAACACAGTACATGTCGCGGGTGAACCGCGCAAAGGAACGCGCTTCGCGCGGTCTCTCTATGTCGGACCTGAAGGTCCGACCCCCCAAAAAGCATTGCCTTCATCGCCGGTTATATTTGCAAAGCATCGCAAAACCAGGTCAGAAGGCGACGTCCCTTGTGTGGGTGGCGATGAACCAGCGGTTGCCGAATGGGTCCGTGACGCCGGCGCTGCGGTCGCCGTAGGGCTGGTCGGCGGGCGGCTGAATCGAGGCCGCGCCGGCGGCGAGGGCCTGCCGATACGCCGCGTCCGTGTCGGGGACGTACAGGTGCAGCGTACTGGGCTGCGGCGTGTACGGGCCGCGGCCGCCCGCGAGGGCGACGATGGAATCGCCGATGCGAACCTGGGCGTGAGGAATTCCGCCACCCGGCATTTCGGCGCGATAGATTTCTTTCGCGCCGAACGCTTTTTCGATGAACTCGATGAGCTGCATCGGCTCGGCCGCATAGAGATGCGGCGTCACGCTGCCGAACGGCTGGAAAATATCTCCGCCGGGAGTAGGCGTGAAGATGTGCCAGCGGTTGCCGGAAGCGTCCCTGACGGTGCCGGCACGCGTGCCGTAGTCCTGGTCTCTGACCGGATCGAACACGGCGGCGCCCGCCTCGAGAGCTCGCGCGTACGCGGCGTCCGGATCGCTGACGCGTAGCAGCAACGTCATCGGAGTCGCTGGGTATTCGGGATTCGCGTCGGCCACTTCGATCATCGAATCGCCGATCTTCACCTCGGCGTGCATGATGACGTCTTCGGCGCCGGGACGCTTCGCGCGGAAGTGCTCTTCTGCGCCGAAGGCGCGGCGCACGAAATCGAGCCACTGGGATGCCGCGGGAATCACGAGATACGGCGTGACGGTATGGAATCCCGCGCGGATGAAGCTCACTGCCGGAGCCGCAGCGCTTTCCTGCTTGGCCGCGCTCTGCGGGCTCGGCGTTTCGTCGATGCGACGCTGCATCTCGGCCGCCGACATGTCTTCTTTGTGCGTCGAGAGAACCCATATGTAGCCGAACGGGTCGCGAAACTGCCCGGAACGGTCGCCGTAGAACTGATCGGCGACGGGGCGCACCACCTTTGCTCCGGCAGCGACGGCGCGGCGCGCGGATTCATCCACATCGGGCACTTCGAGCTGGATGTGAACCGGCGATCCGCCGAGCGACTCGGGGCTGGGGAAACCAAATTCGGGGAATTCGTCGGCGAGGAAAATTCGCGCACCCCCGATATCGATCTCGGCGTGCCCCATGCGGCCGTCGGGCTGCATCAGGCGCATCACTTCGGTGGCCCCGAAGGCTTTCTTGTAAAAGTCGATCGCGGCGGCCGCGCCTCTTACGCTGAGGTAGGGGGTCGCGGTAACGCGATATTCAGGCCCCGGTTTTGCGCTACTGGCCATGGTTGCTCTCCTTTGCAAGTCCGCTTTCAGGCGCGCCTTGAAATCGGGGCGCGGCAAGTCTCTCAGGTCGCGAACCAGCTCGAAGACGGGCGCGAGGCTCATGTCGGGCGGGCGAGCGGCATCGGCGCGCGAAACCGGGGCGTCCGCCGGGCCGAGGAGCGCCGAGACGATCTTGTCGAGTTGTTCGCTCTGCGTGTTGTTAGCCATTTTTGCCGACCGACTTCTTCGCTCTTGCGCGCGACTTCTTTTCGATGTCGGCGCGCAAATTCTGAATGGCGCGGAACTGGAGCTGCTTCACGGCTCCATCCGTGCGGCCGATTTCTTGCGCGATTTCGGCGATGCTTCTGCCTTCGGCGAAACGCATTTCGATCACGCGGCGCTGGTCATCGGGCAATGTAGCGACCATGCGAAAGAGGCGCGCTCGGTGTTCCGCTTGCTCGGGATCCGCGTGGGCGGAGTCGTCCGCGGGATCATCCGCGAGCGCCGTTCCCTGCTCTTTTGCAGCGCGCTGCCAGCGGTCGGCGATTGCGTTCGAGGCGATGCGATAGAGCCAACTCGCGAAAGGGGCACCGCGATACTCGAATTTGCCGATGTTGGCGAGGGCGTCGCGAAAAACCTCGGAGGTGACGTCCTCCGCATCGTCGCGATTGCGCAGGCGGCGAGCCACGAACGCGTAGACGCGCTCGAAGTGCTCCTCGTAAAGCTCCGTGAAGCGCGCAGGATCTTTCTGCGCGGCCGCGATCAGGAGCCGCTCGTCGTAGGCGTCCTTCTTCGGTGGCATCGGTCCGTCTTCTCTAACATAAACCGCGCTGGGGGAGAAAGGTTACGCCGGAAAGATAGGTGCTGGGCGGAAGGTGACAGGTGGCAGCCGGCGGGTGCGAGGTGGTCGCGCGGCGCGGCAAGCCGCTGCACTCCGAGGGTGAGGCGATGGCGCGCTACGGCCAGGCACCTGCGACCTGCAACCTATTCCAACGTGCCGGCGATGGGCTCGGGGGATTCGGGGATGGTGGGGGCGGGGCCTTTTAGTTCGGCGAAGAGGATACCCGCGAGGATGAGGGCTGCGCCGACGAGGGTGCGAGCGCCGAAGCGTTCGTGGACGAAGAGCCACGAGGTGAGCGCGGCGAATACGGGCTCGAGGGTGACGAGGATCGCGGTATGCGACGGCGAGGTGTGCTGCTGCGCCCACGTCTGGAGCGAGAAGCCAATGACGGTCGCGCCGATGGAAGTGACCAGGATGACGACGATCACGGTGGTGCTCCAAAGGGCGCGCGGCTGTTCCCATCCGGCGAAGGCGACGATCGGGACGGCGACCGTCGAAAGCACCGCGGTGGTGGCGACCTGAAGAAAGGCCAGCGCGCCGACGGAGTGCTCCTTCACGTAACGGCCAATGAAGATGATGTGCAGCGCGAACATGATCGCGCAGCCGAAGACGATCGGGTCGCCGCGATTGAGAGCGCCGAGTCCCGCGGGCGGCACGGTGAGGAAGTAGAGTCCCGCGAGAGCGGCCGCCGCGCCGGCCCAGATCCAGGCGGTGATGCGGCGCTGTCCGAACGCGGCGAGCAGCAGCGGCACGATCACCACGCACATACCGGTGATGAACGCAGCCTTCGCGGGCGTGGTGTATTTCAGGCCGACGATCTGAAAAAGATAGCCGGCGAACATCGCCATGCCGATCTGCGCGCCCGCCCAGACGGCCTTCCGGTTGAGGGCGCGCAGCGAGCGCCAGAAGATGGTCGCCATCAGAGCGGCGGAAAGGGCGAAGCGCACGGCGAGGTAGAGGACGACGGAGATGTCCGCGAGGACGTCTTTGATGAGGACAAAGGTTGCGCCCCAGATGAGAGTGCAGAGGCCGAAGGCGAGATCGGCGCGAAGGCGTTGGCTTTTCATCGAGACGGGAGCTGGAAGTGGAGTACGCGCATGGGGCAGAGTCTAGCCGGAGCTAGAGGAAGTGGCTAGTGGCGAGTGACGAGCGGCTGGATGGGGGCGAGTTCGGTCGTGCATGCGGCAAATCGAGATTCATCCACTCACCGCTGAGACGCAGAGAGCGCAGAGAAGAAAAGGCTGCGAACATCGGGCCCGAGAGAATTAAATCCCCAACATCGGCTCGGAGCTTCCTACAGGATTTCACTGATTTGAACGCTGCGGCGGGCGAAATACAATTTTTGTGCCCCCAGGCCCTCCCGAGTTGAACAAAACAAATGAGAACATACCGAAATTTGACGGATTCCGTTTCGAACTTCGTGGACCGGCGCGGGCACATGCGCATTTCGATCAAGTCGGTGGCTTATGTCGACCTCGGACATGAAAACGGCGGCTTGATCCTGAATCTCAGCGAAGGCGGCATTGCCATGCACGTCGCCGAAATCGTCGAGGGAGCGGCGTTCGAGAAGCTGCGCTTCCAACTACCGGATTCGGAGCAGTGGGTCGAGGCGGGCGGCCAGATGGTGTGGCACGGGCGCTCGAAAAAAAAGGCGGGAGTGCGGTTCGTAAACCTGAGCGACGAGGCGCGCAGGCAGATTCGAAACTGGATCGATTCGAGGCGGGCCCGGTCCGACGCGCCGGCTCGCGATTTCGTGCCGGTTCCTGAGGCGGAGCGTGAGGTAGAGGAAAGTGGCGCGCGCTCCGAAGATTCGGGTGATTCGGGCTCCGAATTTGATTTGGCGTTCCCGAGCGAGAATCCGGGCGAAGCCGAGGTCCACGCGGGACACGGGCCGGTGGCTCGCGGCCTACCGAAGCCTCCGGCGAATCACGCATCGGGAGCCGGGAATCGCGATGGATCCGGCGTCGCACGGAACCATGAGCCGATCACGGAGCAAGAATCTGTCGAAAAGGAGACTTCTTCACCGACGACGGCCGCGAGTGACGGTGGCGCGAACACGGACCCGAAGGCTCCGTGGAGAGCCGCTCACAATTCGATGTTCGATCGTGATTCGCGGACGGACCCGTTTGCGGATGTCGAGTACAGGCTCGGTGGGTCCGACTGGTCCGGCACAAACTGGGGCGCGATCGCGGTTATCGCGCTCGTAATTTTAGTAGCCGGGAGCGTGCTGGCAGTCGGCCCATCGAACGTGAAGGCCATCTTCGCGCGAAAGGCGACTGCTCTTGTCAGCGCGCCTCCGGAGGCGCGCTCCAACGAGAACGTGGCGGCGCCGCTGCCGCCCGCGGCCGAGGATGCCGAGATTGACCAAGCGCCGCTGAATCCTGCGCCGACGCAGCCGAATGCGAGTGCCGCGACGCCAGCCAAAAGCGAGGCTGGTGCTTCGGGCAGCGCTTCCGTCGATCAGGGCGCGAAGTCGGCAGGCGAAAAAACGCCGCAGCGCGCGGCTGAGCAGGCTTCCGTGGCGAAGGCGAACGCCGGGGCTCAATCGGACTCTTCCGACGATGCGGAATCGGCTGAGGAGATGACGCGCAAATTCCAGGCTGAACACCGAGACGCGCCGCTGGAGGCAACGAACGGCGCCGTTGTGGAGATGAATCCGGCGCCAGGAGCATCGCCTTATGCAGCCGGGCCGACCAAGAGTGCTTTGCCACCGAGTTCTGGTGCGCCTCGGACCGGGCAATCTTCCGCGTCAGCTACGCCTGTGAGTACGTCTGCCGGGTTGGTGGCGATCAGCTCTCACTTTCAGTCCGTCCAAGGAGTTGCGGCCGACGAGTTCGATAACGATAGCCGGCCGAAGGTGGGTCAGTTGGTTTCGATCAAGCAGCCGGTCTATCCCGCTGAGGCAGTTCGGGCGCACGTGGAAGGGACCGTGCGGCTGCGGTTGGTGGTCGATCAGATTGGGCGCGTCGAAGCGGTGTACGTGGTGAGCGGGCCGCCAATGCTGGTGCCGGCGGCGATCGGAGCGGCGCGTGAGTGGCGCTACGACGGGACTGTGCTGGATGCGAAGGCGGTGAAAAGCGTGGAGGATGTCGCGATGGTCTTCCGGCTGGGCAGTTCCGCGGAATCACCGCGCGAGTGAGAAGCGAGGGGCAAGACGCGCGTGCGTGCATGTGGCGGATGCGAGATTCATTTGCGGCTGCACTTAACACAGAGGACACCGAGAGGCACGGAGGGAACGGAGAAACTGCAGTTCACCGGAGAGACGCGGAGAGCGCAGAGAAAGTTTGAGAAGCACGCCGATAAGCGTCTCAGCTAGAGAGGCCGGCTAGGGCGATGGCGGCCAGGTAGAGGCGCTTGAGGCCGAGGTCGCGGCCGGTTGGGTCGTACCATTCTTCCGGCGTGTGCGAGCCGCCGCCGCGGCCGCCGCCGCCGACGGCAACCGCCGGAATGCCAAGCGAAAGCGGGATGTTGGCGTCCGTGGAGCTGCGCTCGAGGCGGGCGCGGTTTCCGAGGTAGCTATCCACGCTGCGCATGGTGGCCAGCAGCGGAGAGTCGCTGGGAAGTTTACCGGCGGGGCGCGTGCCGAGAGACGTGAACTTTATTTCGAGGCTCTGCGGATTCAGCTGCGCGTAGTCGTCGCCGGCGCCCGGCGAGGCGGCATTCTCGCCGCGCACGCCCGCCGTCATCGCATCGCGAAGGGACGCCTCCAGCCGATTGAGCTCGGATTCGTCCTCGGAGCGCAGGTCGACTTTCACGGAGGTGCGCGCCGGAATCGAGTTCACGGAGGTACCGCCTTCAATCACACCGAAATTGAACGAGCTGCGCGGATTTTCGGGAATGCGAATCGACGAAAACTTCACGATGCCGCGCGCGAGCGCCGTGATCGGATTGGGCTCGCCGAAATCGGACCAGCTATGCCCGCCGGGGCCGGTGACGGTGACCTCGAAGCGGCGCGAGGCGATGCCCTGCGTGGTGATGTAGTCGGTGGAGGGGCCGTCGACAGCAATCACGGCGGAAAGGCGCGAGCCGTAGCTATCGACCAGCGCGCGAACGCCGCGCAGATTGCCTTCGCCTTCCTCGCCGACGTCTCCGGCGAGCGCAATCGTCTTTTTCGTTTTCACACGCGATTCGGAAAGCGCGCGCGCGAGGCCGGCGAGAGCGCCGAGGCCGGCGGCATTGTCCGAAATGCCGGCGCCCACGAGGCGAGTGCCGTCGCGCTTCACGGAAACATCCGTGCCGGCGGGGAAAACGGTATCGAGGTGCGCGACGAAGAGAACCACGCCGGGCTCCGAGCCTGCGCTTTCACCGATCACGTTGCCGATTTCGTCCGTGCGAACCTTGAGCCCGGCGGACTGGAAGATTGCGGCGAGCGCTTTGCCGCGTTCGGCTTCGCCGAATTCGGGCGCGGGAATCTCGGAGAGGCGCATCTGCTGCTCGGTGACCCAGGAGGAGTTTTTCGCGATCCAGTCGAGGCCGCGCGCGCAGCGGGCGTCTTCGGCGAGCCGCGAAACGGAGTCGTCGGTGGCGCGGGCGGAGAGAGTGGCCATCGAAATTAAGATACAGGAGATGAAGACGAGTTTCACTGGTTTTACGGGGCTATGGTAGCACGCGTGAGGAGGGTGGCTGGAAGAACGCGACTCGTACTTCGTGACTCGTGGCTAGGTCTCAGGCGGGCGTTTTGTGTGCGCGTGGCGATTGCGAGACTCGTCGGCAGCTGCTTTCAACACAGAGGGCACTGAGTAGCACAGAGTACGCGGAGAAAAACACGACCTACCGCTGAGAGGCAGAGTGCGCAGAGAAAACCGCGAAGAACGGAAGCTAGCGCCAGTCGTCGAGGATGTAGACGCCGGGGTGATTGTAGCCGGAGGTTGCGTCGCCTGTTTCCATGGCGACGCCCTGCGATTCGCCGCGGAAGCCGTGCTCGACGAGGCACTGGAAAGTCTCGCGGCGCGCGACATTGACGCCGGCGGAGATCTTCTGCGCCCAGGCGCAGCGCGCGAAGGCCTCGATGGCGTCGAGCAAACGCTTGAAATTGTTGCAGGCGCGCGGGCCGGGGCGCACGGCGGCGAATTTCGCGTAGCAGAGTCCGGTGCCCGCTTCGCTGCGCGGGCCGGTGTGGCAGACGGCGAAAGCCGCGAGCGATGAGTCCTCCCAGACGAGAATCGTATTGCCAAGCTTCTGCTCGGCGACGGCGCGGATTTCCCGCGAAACGTCGAGCCCCTCAAAATTAGCGCTGCTGACCTCGCGGCAAGCAGCAAGGAGCTGCGGGCGATCTTCGATTTTCGCGTCGTTGAAGCACGAGGTATCCGGCGGCATCTGCGGCGCGACGTCGCCCACCTTCTTTACGACGTTGGCAACCAAGTCGCGAGGCCAGAAGCCGAATTTCTGGTAAAGCGCCATGTGCTTAGGGCTGTGCGCGAAGGTGTAGAGGCCCGCGTGGCGAATGCCGGAGGAACGCAGGAATTCCATGGTGGGCCCGATCAGCTTCTGCGCGATGCCTCGGTCCCAATACTCGGGCGCGACCGTGAGCGGGCCGAAAAATCCGAAGCTGCCCCAAATGGTGGCGAAGCTGCTTCCGACGAGCTTGCCCTCGTGAACCGCGGCGAAAACGGCCGAAGGATCGGCCTTCCAGCGCGTGAAGGCATAGTTGGCGTCGCCCATGAAGGTCGACGGGTCGGACATGCCGAGAAACGTTCCGAACGCGACGCGGATCATCCGGTCGGCTTCGCTCAGCTCATTTTGCTGGAGCGGGCGGACGATCAGGTCAGCGCGGGGCTGGGATTGCGGAGTGGCCATGAAACCTATTAGAGCCTCGAAAGCGGCGGCTGGCAAGCGGTCTGAAGAAAAATGCAAGAATCGGCGCCGCGCGCCGCGATTTGTGGTAAAACCTCGTCGAGATGAGCAGACTCAATCGGACACGGATCGTGGGGCTGGTGATTTTTCTGTTGGCGCAGGCGACGTTGCTGGCCCGCGCGGCGCGCGCGCAGATCGACCCAACGGGAGACTGGGCAACTACTTTCTTCGAGGATCAGCGCGACCGCCTCGCCGGCGCGGACATGGGCGACTACCTCGGCATGCCGATCAACGCGGCGGGACTCTTCCGTGCGGAGAGTTGGAGCGCGGCGATGGTCGAGATTCCCGAGAATCAGTGCCGCGCGCACGGCTCGGACTATGGCTGGCGCGGTCCCTCAGCGCTGCGCATTTGGAAGGAAGTCGATCAGGCCACGCAGCAGACGATCGCCTACCACATTCGGCTTTCGGCGTACAACGCGGAGCAAACGGTGTGGATGGACGGGCGGCCGCATCCTCCCGATTACGCGCGCCACACCTGGGCGGGATTTTCGACCGGCCATTGGGAAGGCGACGCGCTCGTCATTTACACCACGCACCTCAAGGAAAATTGGCTCGGGCTGAACGGCCTGCCGCGCAGCGACATGGCCACCGCGACCGAGCACATCATGCGGCACGGAGACGTCCTGACGGTCGCAGTGATCACGTACGATCCGGTGTATTTGTCTGAGCCGCTGATTCGCACCGTCGATTTCACGTTTGCGCCGCAGCAGCAGATGAATCCGTGGCCGTGCGAGTCAGTCGACGAAGTCGATCGCCCCGAGGGGCAAGTGCCCAGCTATCTGATGGCGCAGAATCCTTACATCGATGAGTTTGCCGCGCGGTATGGCATCCCGCCGGAAGCGACTCGCGGCGGCGCCGAGACCATGTACCCCGAATACATGCTGAAGCTGAAGACCATGAAACTTCTGCCTCGGCCGAAACCACAGCAGCAAGAGCAGACGAACCCGCCCGCAGCGCCCCCATCGAAAAAGTAATCTCGCCCGGAAGGGCAAAGAGAGAGCCTTCGCTTCGCCTGCCTCGCCGGCAGCCGGGGCTCAGGATGACAACGCTGGTTGCGGCGGCGATGCGAACGCGCCTTCCTGCTGGCGAGACGCCGACGCTACGCCGCTTAGTGGCGCGCGGAGGAGGCGACGAGGGCGAGGATTTCGTCTTCGGTGAGGATGCGCGTCGATTGTTTGGCGGCGACGAGGATGCGGTCGACGACTTCGTCGGAGGCCGGGATGCTGCGCTGAGCGAGCCAGTAGACGACATTCCAGCGGCCGCTCAGCGGGCCGACCTCGATCACCTGCTCGAGGCCGAAGAGATGCGCGGGGACGCCGCTGTAGATGGCGTCGGCGAGGTGCGGGTCGTCTTTCTTGTGGGCCTTCGCGATAGCAGCGGCGTGGACGCCGGTGGCGGTGCGGAAGGCGTCGCGGCCCACGATCGGGTAGTTCGGCGGGATCACCGTTTCGGTGGCGCGGGCGACCGTCTCCGAGTATTCCTTCAGGCGCGAGAGATCGCGATCGATCAAGCCTAGCAGCCGCAGATTGACGAGCATTTGCTCCATCGGCGTGTTGCCGACGCGCTCACCGAGCGCGAGGGCGCAGGCGTGGACCTGAGCGGCGCCCGCCGCGATGGCCGCCAGCGAATTGGCGACGGCGAGACCGCGGTCGTTGTGCCCGTGCCAATCGACGCGAATCTTTTCGCCGGACGGCTTCACGATTTCCTCGATGGCGAACTTCACGAGGTTGTAGGCGCCGCGCGGGGTGGCGTGGCCGACGGTATCGCAGAGGACGATGGCACGCGCGCCCGCGCGAATCGCGGTGGAATAGAGCGCGACGACCGTGGCTGGATCGGTGCGAATCGTGTCCTCGGTTACGTACATCGCGGGCAAGCCCGCATTCACGGCGAAGCGGACGGATTCTTCCGTGGTGCGCTGCAGGTGATCGACCGTCCAATCCTCGACGAGGCGGCGGATCGGGCTCGAGCCGAGAAACATGGCTGCTTCGATCGGCTGGCCAACGCGCTCGCAGACGTCGATCATCGCCTGGATGTCGTGCTTGTGGGTGCGGCCACCCATATTCGCGCGGATTTTCATGCCCGAACCCGCGATTTCGCGAGCGAGCGCCTCGCAGTCCGCGGACGCGCGCGAGCCGGCGCCGGGCAGGCCGATGTTGACGAGGTCGATGCCCAGCAATTCCATCAGGTGCAGGATTTCGATTTTTTCGCCGATCGAGGGATCGCGGACGGAGGGATTCTGCAGGCCGTCGCGTAGCGTCTCGTCATTGAGCATTACGTGACGGCCGCTGGGAACTTCAGGTTCGGCGTGCGCGTTCCAATCGTAGATGAGGTGATCGCTCACAGAGCAGCTCACTGAAGGCGGGCGGTCATATCTTATCGCGACGAAACACGAGGGCGCCACTTCGCCGCAGAGAAGCCATGCGCCGCGTCCACCTTGACGCGAAGAGCGCTTCTACGAAGCGGTCAGCCGCAGCCGTTAATTCCGCGCTGTAGCCGTACCACCAGCTTTTGGCGACGCGCGGCAAGCGGTCGATATCGACATATTTTACGTGAACCATTTCGAGAAAGCCAAAACGCGAGTGGGCGCGTCCCCAGCCGCTCGCGCCGCGGCCTCCGTGCGGGGCTTCGGAGATGCCGTAGTAGCTGGCGACGTCGTTGATCATCACGGAGCCGGCACGCAACTGCGAGGCAATCCGGCGTGCGGCGTCGATGTCGCGTGTCCAAATGCTCGCGCTGAGGGAAAACGGCGAGTCGTTAGCTATGGCGACGGCTTCGGCGGGTGAGGCTACCGGACGAATCGCGAGAACTGGGCCGAAGGTTTCCTCGCGCATTAGATCCATCGAATGATCGACGCCGGTGATGACCGCCGGCTCGAAGAAATTCGCGCCGAGTTCGGGACGGCGCTCGCCACCCGTGAGGATCGTTGCGCCGCGGGCGACTGCATCCTGCAATTGGCGCTCGACGCGCTCGAGTTGGCGCGCGCGAATCATGGGGCCGATTTCCGCGTCCGGATCGGATGGCGGACCGAGGCGCAGCTTTTTCGTTTTCAGCACGCACAAGCCCATGAACTTCGCGGCAACCGATTGTTCGACGTAGACGCGCTCGACGGAGAGACACGCCTGGCCGCAATTCATGAAGCTGCCCCAGACGGCGGCGCTGGAGGCGATACCGAGGTCGGCGTCGGCGAGAACAATCATCGGATCCTTGCCGCCCAGTTCGAGCACCGACGGGATCAGTTTTTGCGCACACGCCTCGGCGATCTTGCGGCCGGTTTCGACGCTGCCGGTGAAGAAGACTTTGTCGGGCGACGCGTCGATGAGGGCGCTGCCGACTTCGGCGGCTCCTTGGACAATTTGGACGAGATTTTCGGGAAGCTTGGCGCGCGCGGCGATTTCGCCGATCAGCGCGCCGGTTGCGGGCGTGAGCTCGCTTGGCTTTAGCACGACTGCGTTGCCCGCCGCAAGCGCGGGAATTATTTGCGCGATGGGAATCGCGAAGGGGTAGTTCCAGGGCGAGATGATCGCGACGACGCCGAGAGGTTCGTATTCGAGCCAACCGGATTTCGCTTTTACGGCGATGTTGTGGTGCGGGACGCGCTCGGGACGGAGCCATTTCGGGGCGTGGAGCGCGATGAAATCGGCCGTGTCGAGCGCGAGGATGATTTCGGCGAAGACGGCTTCGACGCGCGGCTTGCCGGTTTCGCGCGAGATGGTGGCGGCGATTTCGTCGCGGGCGTCGAAGATGGCATCGCGCAGGCGGCGCAGGGCCGCGATGCGCTCGCGAATGGATTGCGGGGCCCAGGCGGATTGCGCGGCGCGAGAGCGGTCAAGGATCGCGGGGAGCGCGGCGGGGTCGGTGGCCTCGAAGCGCCCAATCGCGTCGCCAGTTGAAGGGTCGATCGATTCGACGTAGCGCGCTGCGGAGGAGTTCGTTCCGGCGAGTTTCGTGGGCGCGGTTCCCATCGGCGCGATTTTACATGAATTCGGAGTGGCGAGCGGCTCCGGACGTGGTGGGCGCGAGATTCGTTTGCGGCCGCACTCAACACGGAGGACACCGAGGAGCGCTGAGGGTGCGGAGAAAACCTACTCACCGGTGCGACGCAGAGTACGCAGAGAAAACCAACACCATCGAGAGAACAATCGGACGGCGCGGGCGTCAGCGCGGTAGCTTCTCGGTTTTCTCGGCGGCCTCTGCGTCTCTGCGGTGGACTCTTGTTGATGCGAGGGAGTCGGTCGGGTCGGGGTGCTCTAGCGAGACGAGGTACAGGCCTTCGGGCGGCATGGTGGGGCCGGATTGGGAGCGGTCGCGCGCCTCGAAGATGCGCGGGATGTCTTCGGGCGTGAGCCTTCCCTTCCCGACTTCGATGAGCGTGCCGACGATTTTGCGCACCATGTAGCGCAGGAACGATTGGCCGCGAACGACGTAGGCGATTTCGTCGCGCTCGGGATCGCGTACGATTTCGGAGGAGTAGATCACACGCGTCATGTTGCGGTCGCGATCGTCTTCTTCGGAGCCGGACGACGCGGCGAAGGAACTGAAGTCGTGCTCGCCCTCGAACTGGCGCGCGGCCGCGGCCATCGCGGCTTCGTCGAGCGGCCACGGGTAGTGGAGTGCGCGGCGGTATTCGAACGGCGGGAGAATACGCCCGCGATAGATGCGGTAGCGATACGTCTTGCCCTGCGCCTGCCAGCGGGCGTGAAAATCGGGGCCGGTTTCCTCGGCGTCGACGACGCGGATCGCGGGAGGAAGCAGGGCGTTGAGCGCGCGCTGGATTTCGATGGCGGCCAGCGGCGACTGCGTGCGGAAGTGCGCCACCTGGCCGAGAGCGTGAACGCCGGCGTCGGTGCGGCTCGCGCCGTGGACGACGATTTTTTCCTGCGTGATTTTGCGCGCGGCGTCGTTGAGGGCGCCCTGGATCGTGGGAACGCCGGGCTGCGTTTGCCAGCCGTGGAAATCGGCGCCTTCGTAGGCGATCGTGAGTTTGATCGTGCGCATGCGCTGGCGCAATTATCGCATGGAGTATAGGAGGAAGGTTGCAGGTGGCTGGGTAGAGAGACGCGGGGCAGCGTTAAGAAGAGGCACGTAGAGGATGCGAGATGAACCAACTGGGGGAAAAAGGAGGGGGCCCTGCTTGGGATCAGGGCCCCCAAAGGCCGCGTTCCGGTGGTCCGGCCTAGGCGTGACCGGACCTGGGGTCATCCATCCTAGCTTCCCTCTCAGAGGCAGGTGGGAACGACCCGTTCCATCCCGTGAATTGGGCCCCTTCCTCCCCATTCACGCGACGGGCGGATCGTTGGAACGCGACCCAC
>DATJRU010000041.1:0-19907 GCA_035504455.1 Vulcanimicrobiaceae bacterium | reverse complement strand
CATGAGCTGCCTCAAGACTTCCACCGGCGAGGCCGAGCGAATCGCGTAGCGTTCTTCTTCATACGCCTCGACCAGCAGGGTCAGCACCTCGGCAAGATTCTTCTCGGCGGCGGTCAGGCGGCTGCGGCGTTCCAGTTCCAGCAGAGCGGCGAGATATCGTTCGTTTTGCGCGTCCGAGGTGATGACCTTCGGAACGCCATCGAGCACATCGGGTTTCTCAAGCACGGCAGTCATTTTTCCACCGGTCTTCTGCCGAAGCCACGAAATTTTAAGGTATGACGCCTATCGACAGTTGAGGGTTAGAGTCGAGCTTTTAGAACGGCGTCGGCGGCATCGTAGCCGGTCTGGACGGCGCCCTCCATAAAGCCTTGCCAATCGGCGATGTGTTCCCCGGCGAAAAGTACGCGACCAAATCGTGCCTTTAGCGCGGGCATCACGGTGAACCACTGCCCCGGCCGGTAGAACGCATAAGCACCACGTGTGAAACGGTCCGCCTGCCAGGCTTGCTGCTCGATCGCGAGCGCCGTGCGGATGCTTTTTTCGCTATTCCAGTTCAATCCGTAGGCGTTCGCCACGTCTTCGATGATCCAGTATTTCAATTTCTCCAAAGGCGACGCGGCGATGTCGTCCGCCTTCTCGCCAATGGCGTAGCTGCAAAGAATTCGTTTGGCGCTGCCTTGCTGCAGATACGTGCTATCGAAA
The DNA here is from genome assembly GCA_035504455.1 of Vulcanimicrobiaceae bacterium. Lineage (GTDB taxonomy): Bacteria > Acidobacteriota > Terriglobia > Acidiferrales > UBA7541 > Palsa-295. Next base: position 19,205 of record DATJRU010000041.1, on the reverse strand, counting down.
CAAAAATCGGAGGCCAGGTTCGTGCAAACCGAGAAGCCGCCCATGCGCGGCTTCGGCCAAAAGCGCTCCGAACACAGCACGGCCGTTTTCGTGATGCGGGCGTATTGCAGCTCCTTCGCCGCCTCGAGCTTTTCTTCCGGTGGTTGTTCGCCCCAATCGATATCCAGCAAGCAGTGAGCGGGAATCGCGCAAATGCAAAAGTCGGCGGTGAGAGAACAGTCCGAAGCGCCCACTTGCACCTCGACGCGGCGATGCGCGTGCCGGATGCCAACCACAATGTGCTCCAACTTGATGTTCTCGCGCCCAATTTCATCGCCCAAAACGTCGATGAGCCTCGAATTTCCTCCGGGGACCTTAAAATCCATCTCATCCGTGTTGTCGACGGCCTGCTGTTTGTTGGACAAATACTCCGTCGCAGCCGAGTAGGCCGAATTCATCCGGATCGTTTCTCCGAAATCGGTGCTGTCCATTAGGTCCCGGCGCAGGAGGTCTTCGCGGTTGAATCCCAGGATTTTCAATTGCGTCCACCAGTCGATCTTGTCCATCTCGGCCCATTGCTTTTTGCCATATTTCGCAAACTTCTCGGCGAAGCTGTCCCAGATTTCCTCCGCCTCCGGAGACATGCACCATTTCCCGGGTGGAATCAACTTCGCCGGGTTCTCCCCATCCCAAAAAGAGTTGGCATACTGATGGGGCTGCAAAGGCCAAAGACCCAATCGACGGCAAAGCCCCTTCATGAGGTCGTGATTGCGGCCGATCCACTCGCCGCCGAGTTCGCAATTCAACCCCGGCGCTTCGACAAAGCGGTGAGTCTTAACACGCCCGCCAAGCCGATCCTGAGCTTCGAGCAGGGTGACGCGGCAGTGATGTTTCGTGAGACGGTAGGCCGCCGCCAGGCCCGCTAGGCCGGCGCCAATCACAATGCATTCCTTGCGCCTCATGTGAAATTCCTTTTTGCGTGCGGATGGAGAACCCGCTCCCGTGCGCGGCACTATATAGCATTCTGGGTAACTTATCTATCGATTATGTCGAGGACGGAACGCGCGGCAACCAGTAAGATGACATTAATACTACTCATTCAGTAACGGTGATACTATTCAGCAGGTCGTTGAGGGCAACACTTTTTGCAACAGGAAAAAGCATCGCGCGTCTGTCACCTGTGCATTCTGGCGCTCGCCATTGAGTGGATATTCTTCGGCTCCTTGCATTTCACATTTCGCCAAGGAACGTTGGCGGAAGTGCCTCCATGCATTCCGTTTAAGATTCTTGTCGTCGGCGTCACAGGCATGGTGGAGGTGGCGACCGGAATTCTGATCCTATTTCCCAAAATGCGGAAGTTCGCCGCAGCAACTTCGCTTGTGCTCCTTGTTCTCTTCCTGCCCTCAATTTATCGAATGTTAGTCGTCGACGATGCAATGAAGCTGGGGGCGTGGACCAATTTTGTACGGGTGCTCCTCGTTCCAAATCATGTTTTCCTTATTTTGTGCGCGGTATACCTCTGGCGTTCTCCGGAGTCGCTGACACTCGGCCCGGCTCAGGTTCTTGAAGAAGTTCTGAATTATCGGCGAGAGCCAGCAGGTCGAGCCGGAACATTCGTCGTTGCGTCGGTAATGCTATTAGCCAACGTTGCCGGACTGCTGGTGATTCTGAGTTCACCGTGGCATCAATCTCCCGCGATGCTCTGGGCGATCATGTGCCTCGCCACCGGTGCCCTCGCCGGCTTTTTATTCGGTGTGCCGAGGGTGAACCCGGACGAAACGAGGCGGACTGGACTCCGCCCGAACACAAACATTGAGGTTGTATCTGACTGGCTCACGAAAATTATCGTTGGAGTTGGGCTGGTCGAATTCCATCAGGTGGGAGGTTTCCTCAAGGAAGTTGCTCGTGAACTAGGGCAGGCTCTTTCGCCACAGATTGGCGCCGAATCCTTCGCGCAAGCCCTAATCGTCTATTTCTTCGTGGCCGGGGCGATTCAAGGATATCTTCTTACCCGCATGTACTTAACCGAACAATTTGAAGACGACCAGTTAACGCGGGGCCAGGCGGTACGAAAGTAAGGCAAATCGTCGGATTCCCTGCTATAGGCTTGCGCGGAATTCCGAAGGGAGAGGGCCCGTCCTAAGCTCCCTCACAAACTTCACCACGTCGCCCCGGCGCAACTTCCGGCAAACCTTGCTGATCGAATCCTTCTCGCGCGCGTCGAGAACGCACATCATCGCCCTCACCAGCTTCGCGTGTCGCGGCAGGACGGTCCCCATCAGTTTCCTGCCGGACGCCGTCAGCTCCACGACCGCGACCTTGCGTCCTCTTCTTCCGTCTTGCCGGGCCTTCGGCAGACGGGCGCGCTCGAATTCCACCGGCGCCAGGCTCGCCATTTTCCGTTCCACCCATCCGCGCTTTTGCAACCGCGCGACGATCACTTGCACGTCCTGCCGCGGGCGCCCGATTCTCGCGGCGATGTCCGGCGCGGTCAGCGCGCTCTCGCGATAGAGCATTTCCATCAGGCGAAAATCCATCATCGTCATATCGAACGCTTCGAGCGGCGCGCGCATCTCTCGTTTTAGCCAGTCCGCCGTGTCGATCAGGTCCAGATAGGCGCGGAAAGCCCGCTCGGTCTTCTGTCTTTGGGTCAGCCGGCGCATAACGTGGCAAAACCTGCCAAATCCCGCCATTTTGGCGCATGTAAGGGCATTTTAACCGCCCGACGAGATTCCCGTTGGAGGCACCATTGGTGCTGCTCTTGATGCTAGAAATAAAAGCGAAGCACCGGGACGGCGGCAAACGTCTCACCGCTGGTATCGTTCATTAATTCGCCCTCTGTCAATCGCGGAAACTACGGAGAGATCCGGCTGGGACTTCGGCTCTCCTTAGAGGGTCGGAGCTTCCAGCGTCCGTGTGGCAACGCGTCGTGTAGCAGCGTCCGCGCCGGCTCCTGGTGTACGCGCGAATGCGCGACGGTTTACAGGTGGAAGCGTGAGGCTTCAGCCTCGCGAAAAGGGCACTGAGAGAAAGGGCTTTAGCCCCGGGACGTTTTCTTTAGGGGGTCGGAGCTTCCAGCTCCGAAAATGCGGGCCAAACCACGACATAAACGGCACGAAATCTTCACGGGCTTCAGCCCCTGAAGAGTGAGTCTCCGCTACTTCTCCGGCAATTCGAAGACCCACACGGCGGATTCGCGGTTGTCGAATGGGCAGATTTCACCTAGGCTGGCGCTATGCGGTACTCCAATATCATCACGATTGAACCCGGTAAGCGCGGAGGTAAGCCCTGCATTCGAGGCCTGCGCGTTACCGTGTACGACGTGCTCGAGTACCTGGCCAGCGGGATGAGCCACGCGGACATTCTTCGGGAATTGCCGTTCCTCACGGAAGAGGATATTCGTGCTTGCCTCGCCTACGCCGCCGATCGCGAACGCACGTCGCATTCGGAAACACTGCCGGGCTAAAGCACCCGGCGCTACGCCTGAATCTACTTCTCGGGCAGCTCGAAGACCCAGACGGCGGATTCGCGGTCGGGCGGATTCTGGATCTCGGGCACCAGCACGGGAAACGTGCCGGTGAGCGGGCTGCCCGCTCCGACGACGACCGCGACGTACTGCTTGCCGCCCACGCTATAGGTGATCGGGCACGCCACGGGAACGTCGTTGAGGCGAATCTGCCAGAGCACCTTCCCGGTGGCCGTGTCGTACGCTTTCAGGTAGCGATCGAGCGCGCCCGAAAAAACGACTCCGCCGGCCGTCGCGAGAATGCCGGTCATCTGCGGCGCGCGCTGGCGAGCCGTCCACGCCACTTTCCCGGTTTCGAGGTTGAACGCTTCGAGGCGCCCGATGTTGCCGTCGCTATCGGGCCGCGGCCGGATGAACCAGTTGTAGCCGGACGTAAGATTGCCGCGATGGCCGGGCCCCGCGGGAATCAAGTCCATGCAGGATTCATTCATTGGGACGTACATGATCTTCGACGAAGAGTCGTAGGATCCGGCGATCCAGTTGCGCCCGCCGCCCGGATGCGGGCAGATCGTGTGCGGCTTGTCGTCGCCCATCACGGCGCTCTGCGCGATCGTCTTTTCGCCGGTTTTCGGATCGATCGACGCGACCACGTTCTGGATGCCGAGGTCCTTCGAGAAAACGTATTTCCCGGTGGCCGCGTCCATCGCTTCGTAAATTCCCATCTTGCCGGAAGTGACCACCAGCTTTTCATCCGCGCCGTTCTCCGGCAAATGGATGAGCTGCTGCTCGAACGCCCAGTCGAGGTCCCACTGGTCGTTGTGCACGTGCTGGAAATACCAGACGAGCTTCCCGGTGTCGGGATCGAAGGCGAGCGTGGAATCGGTGTAGAGGCCGTCGTTCGAAAATCCCGGGACGCGATGCAGCACGGGCCCGGTGTCGTACGTCTGGCCGACGCCGAAAAACGCCAGCCCAAGCTGCGGATCGTAGCTGCCGGGCGTCCAGACGGATGCGCCGTTGCGCTTCTCGTTGGGCAGGCCGTTCCAACTGTCGCCGGGCTCGCCCTGTTGTGCGATGGTGTGGAAGCGCCAGGCTTCCTTGCCGGTATCCATATCGAGCGCGACGATGAAATTGCCGCCGGGGCTTTGCCCGCCGACGCCCTGCAGCACCTTGCCCTTCGCGACGAGCGGCCCGCCGGTGAGCTGGAATCCCTTCTTGTAGTCGGCGACGGGCGCATCCCAGATCACGCTGCCTGTTTTCACGTCCAGCGCGACGATGTGGTCGTCCGAAGTGCCGGCGAAGAGGCGGTCGCCGAAGAGCGCGATGGCGCGCTTCTGCGCGAGCCGCGCGTCGCTCGGAAGCTGCCGCGAATACTCCCACAGCAGATCGCCGGTGACGGCGTTCAGCGCCTCCACATGGTCGCCGTAAGCGTCCACGAACAGCACTCCATCATGCTCCAGCGGCGTCGTTTCATTCTCTCCTGGCGGCAGCGACCACGCCCATTTCACGCGCAGATTCGCGACGTTGGATTTATTGATTTGCGCGAGCGGGCTGAAGCCGTGCTCGGCATAGCCGCGGCGCCAGATCAGCCATTCGCTCGCGGGCGGATTTTCGAGCTCCTCGGCGGTGACCGACGTAATTTTCTCGAGCGGGTCGGGCAGCTTCACGGTGACAATCGGCGGCGCGATCGGCGAGAGCGGCATCATCGGCGCGGAGCGCTGCGTGGCGCCGCGCGGAATCGTCAGCGTAGCGAGCGCCTGCGGGTCGGTGGGAAATTCGTTCACGCTCGGCTGCACCCCATTCGATTGCAGCAGGAACGCGGCGATCTGCGCGTAGGTTTCGGCGCCGAGCGAGCCGGGAGCGGCGGGCGGCATTTTTGTGTTGAGGTAATTGAAGAGTTCGACGGCGCTGCGGCCGCCCCAGTTGTTCGTAAACGTGAGGCCGCGCAGGGCGCTCGCGAATTCGCTGCCGTTGAGTTGTACGCCGTGGCACGAGGCGCAGTTTTTCGCGTAGGCGTCCTTGCCGGCGGTAGCCTGCGCCGCGGTGAACGTGGCGATCGAGCGGCTGTTGAACTCGAAATTGTTGACCGCATCCGCGCCCGACGGCTGCGATGGACGCTGCGCCGCTTGCGATTGTGGCGCCTGCGCGCTGCCCTCCGGCGCGAGCGCGAAGCCAGCACTGCCCACCGCCATCAACGCGATCCCCGCCAGCCACAAATCTACAGCGCGCAATTTCCGATTTCGTGATTTCATGCGTCCCCCCGGCACAATGCATGTGACGCGCGCCGCATTCACCCGATGCCCCGCCGCCGCGCCGCCGTGCATTCAACCACCATTGAATCGAGAAGGCTAGCGGAAAACTGCACCGGCACGCGCCACGTGGAGCTGCAGATTTCCCCGCTCCAGCCGTGCGATTTCCGGAATCAAATGAGTGGCGCAAAACCATCGTGGAGAGTGGAGACAAGCCGCGGCTGCTTTTGGACTCGGTTGTCCTCGGTATTGTCGGCGGGCTCGGCGCGCAGGTGTTCATGTGGATGCTGCGGCTCGCGCAAAGCCTCTTTCTCGTGCGGCTGGCGGGCTACCTTTCGCCGGGACTGCCGGAAGAGGGCGGGATGCTGCGCGAGACGATCGGGCCGCACGGGCTGTGGCTCGTGCCGATCGCGACAACGCTCGGCGGGCTCATCTCCGGGGCGCTCGTCTACGGCCTGGCGCCCGAAACCGAGGGCCATGGCACCGATACCGTCGTAAAAGCGTTTCACTGGACGAGCGGCAAGCTGCGCGCGCGCGTCGCGCCCGTGAAGATGATCGCCTCGGCCATCACCATCGGCTCGGGCGGATCGGCGGGACGCGAAGGGCCGACGGCGCTGATCGCCGCGGGCTTCGGCTCGATCTACGCTTCCCTGCTCAAACGGCCCGACCGCGAGCGCCGCCTGCTGGTGCTGATGGGCATGGCCGCGGGACTCTCCGCGATTTTCCGCTCGCCGATCGGGACCGCCATTTTCGCCGTGGAAGTGCTCTACGGCGGCATGGACTTCGAGTCGGAAGCGCTGATGTACTGCATGCTCGCCGCGATCGTGGCGTACGCGGTGAACGGCTGGTTCGTGGGCTGGCATTCGCTGTTTCGCGTGCCGCCGGACCTCGGGGTTACGCACGTGCTGGACTACGGCTGGTACATCGCGCTGGGCGCGGCCAGCGGAACGGTCGGCGCAATCTTTCCCGAGGTGTTCTACCGCATACGCGACGCGTTCACGGCGCTGCGCATTCCGCACTGGATCAAGCCGGGGATCGGCGGGTTGGCCGTGGGACTGATGGCGCTGCGCCTGCCGCAGGTGCTCGGCGGCGGCTACGGCTGGATTCAACAAGCCATCGACGGGCAGCTCGCGCTGAAGCTGCTGCTGGTGCTGATCGGCGCGAAGATGCTGGCGCTATCGTTCAGCATTTCGTCGGGCGGGTCGGGAGGCGTGTTCGCGCCGAGCCTCTTTGTGGGAGCGATGCTCGGCGGGGCGTTCGCGGCGATCTTTCATCAGCCGCCCGCGGGCATGGTGATCGTGGGGATGGCGGCGGTGTTTGCGGGGGCCGCGCGCGTGCCGATTGCGACGCTGCTGATGGTGGCGGAGATGACCGGCGGCTACCAGCTTCTGGTGCCGGCGGGGCTGGCCGTGATGCTGAGTTTCGTCGTGCAGCTCAAGCTTTCGTCGCGTCTCCGCTACGCGAGCTTGTACGAGGCGCAGGTGGCGGGCCGCGCCGATTCGCCCGCGCATCGCGCCGAGAACGTGCGTGTGGCGCTGCGCCTGCTCGACCAGGGCAAGATCGCGCTGCCGCCGGAGGTCAGCCACCTGCACCTCGCCGCGCTCTTGCAGTCGGGGCTGGCTCTCGACCTGCCGGATGGCACGCAGCTCACGGTGGGCGCGCTGCTGCCGGAGAGCCCCTGGGTCGGCAAGAAGATCTCGGCGCGCGACTTGAGCGGGCCGATCGCCGATTCGAAGATCGTCGCGGTGTTACGGGGCAAATCCGTGATGATGGCGCGGCCCGACATCGTGCTGCAGCCGGGCGACCGCCTCCTGCTGATCGCGCCGCCGCAGGCGCTGCCGGAAATCGCCAAGCATCTCTCGCATCCGCCAGTCCCGACTCCGATGGCGGGTGTCGCGGTCACGCCCTAAGCGAAGCCGCTCGATGCAGCAAAAGAAGACAAGGCCGGACATCGGGCGGGCGCCCTCACAAAACGTCCTCCCGGGTCCGGCCTGAATGCTGTGACTCCCCTGCTCGTCGCGGCTACTGCACCGTCACCGAAACGTTCACACTGTGGGACAGCGTTCCCGACGTCGCCGTCACCACCAGCGTGTAGTTGCCGGCGGGAGTCGAGGGACGCGAGTCGCAAGCGCCCAGCCCGATCGTCACGACCAGCAGAACCGCCGGAAGGGCGAATCGCGCCACGCGGAACCTGCGGACTCCCGGCGCGAAGAACGCCAGGGCCATCAGGACGAGCGCGGCGAGGAACGCACCGAGCAACATCGGTCGCCGTCCATCTGGCGGGAAGATCGACGGATTCCCCGGCGCGGCTGCCGCGGCGCGTCCCGTCGTCGCGAGGCTCAGCGAAACATTCGTCGTCGCCCCGTCGGGTGTGACCGGACTCGGCGTCACGCTGCACGTCGAGAGCATCGGCGCGCCCGAGCACGTGAACGTGATCGCCTGGCTGAAGCCGCCCGTCGCCGTGATGCTGAGCTGACCGTCGCCCGTACTTCCCGGCATGATCGTGCCCAAGGACGACATGCTGAGCGAGAAGTCCTGCCCAGTGCCCTGCAGAGTGATCACCTGCGGGCTCGTCGACGCGTTGTCCGTCACGGTGATGGTGGCCGTGCGCGCGCCGCCCGCGGTCGGAGTGAACGTGGCATTGATCGAGCAATGCGCCGTCGGGGCGATCGGCGACGCGCACGTGTTGGTCGAAGCGAAATCGCCGCTGTTCGCGCCGCCCACGACGATGCTGGTGATCGTCAGCGGCAGGCCGCCGTTGTTGGTGAGCGTCACGCCCTGCGAGGCGCTCGTCGAGCCGACCACTGCCGCCGAATAGGTGAGCGTGGTGCCCGAAAGATCGGCGGTCGGTTCGAGCAAGCCCGTTCCCGATAGCGTGACGGCCTGCGGGCTATTCTGCGCGTCGTCCGCGATGCTGACGGAGGCGCTGCGCGACCCGGCGCCGCCGGGCGTGAACGTCACGTTGATCGTGCACATGTCCTGCACGGCGAGCGTTGCGCCGCAAGTGCCGGCGGGTGCCAGGCTGAAGTCGCCCGAGTTCGTGCCGGTGACGGTGATGCCGGAGATGTTCAGCGTCGCGTTGCCGGTGTTGGTCACCGTCACCGATTGAGAAGCGCTCGCCGTTCCCACCGGTTCGCCCGTGAACGTGAGCGAGGACTCCGACAGCGTCACAATCGGCGCGTCGATGCCCGTTCCAGTGAGCGACGCCGTCTGCGGGCTTGCCGGCGCGTTGTCCGCAACGCTCAGCGTGGCGCTGCGCGCCCCCAGAGCGCCGGGAGTGAACGTCACGTGCACCTTGCACGAGGCTCCCGAAGCCAGCGTCGCGCCGCAGTCCGTCGTATCGGAGAAGTCACCGCTATTCGCCCCGGTGAACCCGATGCTAGTGAACGTGACCGTTTGCGAGGTCGAGTTCGTGATGGTGAAATCCTGCACCGCCGAGGCTGCTCCGACTCCCTGGTTGCCGAAGTCGAACGTCGAAGGCGACACGGAAACCGTCTGTGTCAACACCTGCATCGGCCCTTCGATGTCCGAAAGCGCGATTCCCAATCCCCCGCCGGTATTGAAGTTTCCGACAGCGAGGTCGAACGGATAACCAAGGCCCGTGGCCGTGAACTGCTGAGGTTGCTGGAAGGTGCCGTCGCCGTTGCCCAGCATCACGCTGACGTTCCCGCCATTCGAATAGGCCACATCGATTTTTCCGTCGGAGTTGAAATCTCCGATACCGATCACGTTGGACGAACTGCCCGCCGAAATCGTCTGCGCCGACTGAAAGGTCCCGTCACCAACCCCTGCGAAGAAGTAAAGGTTGTTGTCGTTCTGGCTTGTCGCCAGGAGGTCGAGCTTTCCATCGCCGTTGAAATCCGCGATCGCGATGGCATCCGGGGTCGTCGAGAGCGTGTAGGTCTGCGCGGTCGAAAAGGTACCGTCACCAGCTCCCATCAAGACCGCGATCGTCTGAGAAGCATAGGAAGCGGCCACAAGATCCAGATTGCCGTCGCCATTCAGGTCCGCCGCATAGATGTGGAGCGGCGTGGCGCCGCCCAGATCGTAGGAAACCGCGGGCTGGAAGGTTCCGTCGCCATTGCCCAGCAGGACGTACGCAACACCCTCGCCGTACGCGCCGACCACCAGGTCCAGCTTGCCGTCTTTGTTGAAGTCCCCCACCGCGAGCGAGTAGTTCAAATACCCGGCAGCCGTTGAGATCGGATCCTGAAACGTGCCGTCGCCATTGCCCAGAAGTATGGAAACGCCGACCGGCGACTCAAACCCTACCGCCAGATCGAGTTTGCCGTCTCCGTTGAAATCGCCCACGGCGACGCTGAATGGCTCGTCCGACACGCTAAGGTTTTGCGCGGCCTGAAACGTGCCGTCGCCGTTGCTGAGGAAGAGAGACACGGTGTTGCTCTCCCAGTTTGCAACGACCAGGTCCATCTTTCCGTCTCCGTTAAAGTCGCCCTGCGCCATCATGAAAGATTGGGCGCCGGCCGGATACTGCGCGGACGTGAAGTTCATCGAGGAAGCAGGCGCTCCCACCGGCATATACACCAGGTTCGAGGCTGCCACGCCCGGACTCGAAACCGTGATCCAGCCAGTTCCGCCGTTAGCCGTCAAGGCGGCGGGAATGACCGCCGTCAGCTGCGTGCCGGAAACGTAAGTGGTGGTCAGGGCCGTCGTGCCCCAATAAACCACCGAGGCGCTCACAAAATTGTCTCCGTTCACCGTCAGCGTCAGATCGCCTCCGCCCGGCGCCACCGAGACCGGTGAAATCGTGCCGATGAACGGCACCGGATTTGGCGGAGTGGCCTGCGCCACCGACGCCGCCAAGCTAAAGGCAGCCAGCAAGAACATCCCCAAGCAAATCCTGCTCATGCTATTGAGTCGCTTAATCATGGAAATCCTCGATGGTTGAGTTCCGGGTGCCACACGCACCAGTCGCCCGGCCGTACGTCGCGCTTTGCTTTGCCTAGTCGTTGGGGAAGTCGCTGCGAGTGAAACTGACTCTGATCGATCCCGAGTTTGTCCGAAGCTACCCCTGGGATGTTTATAGAGGAATCGGGCGCGTGCGGATCACCGCACTTGGGAGCGTGTGTATTACTACTTAATACTATGTAAGACTACTGACGTTCACCCCGGGGTACGTAGTCTACGCGGTACTCACCATCGTGGGGCAAGAGAGGGCACATATACCTTGGTTTAATCCGGGCCATCTCTCGAGGGCCCGGCAACTTCCGGCGCAAGCCGGTACCAATCCAATCCTGAGAAACTAGGCGACCAGGGTGTGGCTGGCGAGATCGACGGTCACGACGTCGGACGGCGACTTCGAGCTCAGGCCCGTGGTGGCGTCGTGATATTCGATGCGCAGTTGTTGCGACGTCGCTGTGATGCGCAGGTAGCCGTAGTTCGTCGAATAACTGTCGCAGCGAAACTCGCCGATGGTGAAAGGCGCGCGGGGCGGCGAGACCATCTTTCCGAAAGGCGGCTGCGCGTTGTGCCCGCCCATGCCGGCCACCACAAACGGCGTCTCGCGCCCGCCTTCGAGGCGCGTGAATCGCTGGTAATTGTGCGCGTGGCCCGAAAGCACCGCGTGCGGATAGACACCCGCGGCGGTGAAACAGGCGTCCATCTCCTTCAGCATTTCGGGGCTGCATCCGTGGCGGCCCACCACTTGCGGCGGATGATGCACGGCGACGAGTACCGCGCCCTCGAAATTCGCGTTCTTCACCAGCTTGAGCTGATCCGTGAGATACGAGATCTGCTCGTCGCTCACGCGCGGATATTTTCCGCCCTCGCTCGAAATCACGCCGGGGTCCTCGAGCACGTTGCTATAGAGCCCGATGATCCGCACGAACGGCGCGTCGAATGCGAAGTACACGCCCGGCTGAATCATCGACGTGCGGCTCAGGCCCCCAGCCTCCGGCAACCGCTGGAAGCCCGGCGCGCAAAACACTTTCTGGAACGCCTGCAAGCTGCCGCTCGGATCGCCCGTATAGACTTCGCCATCGTGATTGCCCGGGATCGCCACGATCGGCGCGTTGTAATCGCGGAAGGGATCGAAAAACTGGTCGTAGTAATACTCGTCTTCGCCGAAATTGTAGACGACGTCGCCGAGATGGTAAAAGAACGACGGCACATCGATCGGATTCGCCTCCTGCATGTCCGCGGTCATCTTGTCGGCCACCTCCACGACCGTCGCCGGCCCGCCGGTCGGTCCCGTGTCGCCCACCGCGTGGAAGACGATCTGCTTGGCAGCGGTGATCGCCGCGACCTTCGCCTTTCCCTTCGATCCCCACACGTCGGCGAGCGAGAGCAGAAGATTGTTGGGGTCGCGCGGCGCCGGGATCGACTGGATGAGCTGGTTCACCGTCTCTTTGTCGACGATCCGGTAGTATTGGTTGTCGGTGACCGCATGCAGATATTGCGTCGGGTCGGGCGAGTGCTTGGTCTCGGCGAACTGCGGATCGCCGGTGCTCACGCCCGGTTGGGTGAGTTTCGGCGGAGGCAGCGTCAGCGGGGCGCGCGCGGCTTTCGTTTTCGATGCGGAGCGGCTGGGCTTCGCGGGTTTCCGGGGACGCTTGGGTTTGGGTGCCATGGGCTTGTCGTCCTTTCGTCGGAATGGAGGATTCGGCGAATTCGTTTCGCCAGCCTGGGCCGTTTGAGCGCGCCACTATAGCACGGTAACCTAAGCTCGTGATTACTATTCCGTTACAACCTCCCGCTTCAACTGCGGCGCGCACACCTGGCCCGGCTCCCGCGCGGGCATTTTGGACTGCGTGGAGCTCTTCCAGCGAGGTTGCTCGCATTCGAGCGCGGCGGTATCGTCGGCACAGGAGGAATTATCACGATGAGTGCAGCTCCCTTCCCTTATGAAACGCGCCTCAACATCCTGTGCGGGCCGCTCGAAGTGATCGACGAAAAGGCGCTCGCGGACTCCTGCGAGTACAAGTGGTACAACCAGACGCTTTGCAAGGTGAACGATTCGGTCGTGCGGCTCGGCGTCGTGGAAGGCGAATACCACTGGCACAAGCATGACGAGGACGACGAGTTCTTTTACGTGGTCGAAGGCCAATTGCTGATCGATCTCGAAGGCCGCACGGTCGAGCTTTCGCCGCGCCAGGGATTCGTGGTTCCCAAGGGCGTGATGCACCGCACCCGCGCCCCGCGCCGCACCGTCATCCTGATGGTCGAAAACGCCGGGATCATCCCGACCGGCAATTAGCCAGACGGCCCCTGGAAGCTTTGCAAATCGGAGAACCATATGGGCAAACCAGATGTTTGCAAGCCGACAAGGAAGTCGCCAAAGCGCAATCTGGCGCGCGCTTTTGTGGCGCTCGCCAACATGCCCGACGATTTCATGGCTGGAGGGCGGCATGATACGAAGCCGCAAAAGCGCGAAGATCGACGAAGCGTGGCTCCGGAAAAACAAACTGCACCATACCCGAGACCGCCAGCATCCAAGGGTTTGCGTGATTGGGGCGGAGACTGCTCCGCAACGCGCCCCAGTCGAGTTCAACGAAGCCAAAGGAGCGATAACAATGGCGGACAAAACGGAATTGAAGGAACGGCAGAGGGCGCCACTCGCGACCCCGAATAGTCTCGGGGCGGAAGCGACGAAGAACATTTCGGGCGCGCTGAACGCGCTGCTTGCGGACGTGTTCGCGCTCTATATCAAGACGAAAAATTTCCACTGGCATCTGAGCGGCCCGCACTTCCGCGATTACCACCTGCTGCTCGACGAGCAGGGCGATCAAATTTTCGCCATGACGGACGCTATCGCCGAGCGCGTCCGCAAGCTCGGCGGCGCCACGATCCGCTCGATCGGCCAGATCGCGCGCCTGCAGCGGATCGCGGACAACGACGCCGAGTTCGTCGACGCGCAGGACATGCTCGCCGAGCTTCGCGACGACAACCAGCGCCTCGCGGGCAGCATGCTCGAAGTCCACGAACTGTGCGACGAAGAAAACGACGTCGCTACGGCGAGCCTGCTCGAAGTCTGGATCGACGAAACGCAGCGCCGCGTCTGGTTCCTCTTCGAGGCCGGCCGCACCGAGCAGCACGCCGCCGCACCCGCCGCCAAAGCGCACAAAGCCGCGTCGTAGAGCTACAATTCGAGAAACGATCGCGGTGCGAGAATCGCGATTCCCTCAAAAGGATGAAGCGCGAGAAGGTCCGCGTCACCCGAGATGATGTGGGTGGCGCGGCCGCTCGCAGCGAGCTCGAGGAATTTATCGTCCTTCGGATCACGGCAGGCGGCGATTCTTCTGTCGACATCGATCCACTCTGTTTGTCTCGCCAAGCCCGAGAGAAAACTTCGGACACCCGCCTCGTCGATGTACCTCCGAAACCGTTTTCGGCCTAAGACTTCATCGAGCTCCGCAAGCGTCGCCGAAGACAGGAGCACTTTCCCTTCGGATAAGACTCGGTTCAAGGCATGGCGGGGTATCGATTCAGGCAGCAGCAGGGCGCTAATCAGGACGTTCGTATCAAACACGCAGCGCACTAGACGCCTTTGAGCAGAGAATCCAGAATCTCCGGGGTGAGGCCTCGCGCCTTCGCCTTACGCCCTACTTCGTCGAGAACCTCCTGCAACGAGGGGCCTTCATGCGCGGCCAGCTCGCGCAGCCACAAGCTGAGCAGTGCCTGCATTTTTCGTTTTTCTTCAGGAGTCGCGGAATCGTAGGCCCGCGCCGTTTCCGGGTCGAGTGGGATCGTAATCGTGGGGTTGGCCAAGCGGCCTCCTCGGCAAGATTCTAAGACAAAATCCGACGCGCCGCCACGGCGCGCGTGGCTGCCCACGCGAATCGGCAACCGGCGCGAGATTGGAGTATGCTTGGCCGCGCCGGGAGTGAGCCTTGATTATCGCGTTGAGGCTGCTGGTTCTGCTCGCCCTGCTCGGGGCGTTCGACACGCTCTATTACCATGAATGGCGCGCCCGATTGCCCGCGATGGGCGCTGCCGCGCGAGACGAATTGCGGCTGCACGCGCTGCGCGACTTCGTCTACGCGATTCTCTTCGCCACGATTCCGTGGATCGCCTGGCAGGGGTTCTACGTTTTCGCGCTCGCCGCTCTACTGCTGATCGAAATTATCCTTACGCTTTGGGATTTCGTGGTCGAAGACTGGATTCGCAAGCCGCTCGGCGGCGTCTATCCCGGCGAACGCGTGATGCACGCGATCATGGGCATCGTCTACGGAGCCGCGCTCGCGTTCCTGGTTCCCGCGATGCATCAGTGGTGGCTCCTGCCGGCGAGGCTGGCGATTGCGGCGCCGCCGCCCTCCGTGCTTCTTGGCGCGATTCTCACTCTGATGGCCGCCGGCGTGCTGCTTTCCGGAATCCGCGATTGGCTCGCGTCCACCGGCATGCGCGGCAGCGCCTGGCCGTGGACGCCCCGGTAGCGGTAGCAATAGCGGCTGCGCCGCTCGGCGCGTACTGCCCTTTCCCGCACTTGACCTTCGCGTAAGCCGATGATACCAATTGGCCGTTCGACCCGAGATTCATGGGAGAAGCGCCGTGAACTTGTCCTCTGCAAAGAAACTCGCCTCGTGGGCATGCGCCGGCCTGGCGGCCCTAGTTCTCTTCCCTTCCCATGCCCGCGCGCAAATGGGCGGGAACAATCCGAACATGATGGGCGCTTCGAATTCCATGTCCGACCGGCTGTACGTTGGAACCGCGGACACGGCAGCCGACCGCGAGCAGGGCGGCGCGTATGAGAACTTCTTGAAGCAGAAAGATCCGGCGAAGAAAATCCAGCTCGGGAACAGTTTCCTCGCGAAATACCCGAAGGGCCCGCTCACCGAGCGGGTGGACTTCGGCATGATGGAGGTCTATCGCGCGCAGCAGGACTGGAAGAATTCGTACGCGTTTGCCGACCGCGCCCTCGCGCTGGCGCCGGACGACGTGGACGTCCTCACGACGATCGGCTGGACCATACCGCACGTCTACAGCCCGGACGACGCGGACGCCGAGCAGGAACTCACGAAGGCCGAGACGTACGCCAAGCACGCGCTCGAAGTGCTGGCCGCGATGCCCAAGCCGGAAGGGATGAGCGACGCACAGTTCGAGGCTGCCAAGGCCAAGCGAGTTTTTCAGGCGCACAGCGCGCTCGGGCTCGTCTATTTCCGCCGCGACGAGTACGACAAGTCGGCGAGCGAGCTTGCGCTCGCAACCAAGGGCAATCCGGTGCAGGACGCGACCGACCTTTTCGTGCTCGGCGTGGACCTGCAGAATGTGAACCGCTTCACGGACGCCGCTGCGGCGTTCGACGGTTGCGCCCAACTGGCCGGACCGCTCCAAAGTCAGTGCCGGGACAGCGAAGCGTCGTCCAGAGCCGCGGCAAACGCCTCCAAGTCGAAGTGATTCCGCGCTCCGGGGCCAAAACCCGCCCAAACCGCGATTTCTCGGCCATTTGAGGGCATCGTAAGACCCGACGAGAGCAATGTTATTGCTCTCGTCGGAAGAGGTTTGGCGCGGTGTTCCGGGCCTCGGATTTTCGGTATAGTGGAAGTGGGTTTGGGACGCGGCGGCGAAGGTGCGAGTCCGTTTTTCGCCGCTGATTTCTGCTGTTCATCGGGTGCAATCACATGGGCGAAGGCAAACATCCGTTCGCGACGATCGAAGAAGCGATCGCGGAAATCCGGCAGGGCCGCATGATCGTCCTGGTGGACGACGCGGACCGTGAAAACGAAGGCGACCTCACGATGGCGGCGGAGAAAATCACGCCGGAAGCCATCAATTTCATGACGAAATTCGGGCGCGGGCTGATTTGCCTTTCGCTCAGCGAGCAGCGTTGCGACGCGCTGGACCTGCGGCCCATTTCACCGCGCAATACTTCCGCGTTCGGCACTCCTTTCTGCGAGCCGATCGATGCGGCGCGCGGCACCACGACGGGCACGAGCGCGTCCGATCGCGCGACCACGATTCTCGCCGCAACCGATCCGAAGACGCGCCCCGAGGATCTTGCGCGGCCGGGCCACGTCTACACATTGCGCGCGCGCAACGGCGGCGTGCTGGTGCGCGCCGGGCAGACGGAGGCGTCGGTCGATTTGTCGCGCATCGCGGGCCTTGATCCCTCGGGTGTGATCTGCGAAATCATGAATGACGACGGGACGATGGCGCGCGTTCCCGAGCTGACGGAATTCTGCCGCATCCACGGGCTGAAAATGGTGACGGTGGCCGACCTGATTCGCTACCGCATGAAGCACGAGCGGTACGTCCGGCGCATCGCCGAGTCGATGCTCACGACGAAGTATGGCGATTTCCGCATGATCGCGTACGCGAGCGACGTCGATCACCATCTGCACGTGGCGCTGGTGCGCGGGCAAATTGAAACGAAGAGCGGTGAGGGCGCGACCGGCATCGCGAGCGCGGTCGACGATTCCATCGCGCGCGGCACGGAAAACGGCATTCCGCCGCTGGTGCGCGTGCATTCGCACTGCCTTACGGGCGATGTCCTCGGCTCGACGAGCTGCGATTGCCGGGCGATGCTCGAAGGCTCGCTCGAGGCGATCGCGCGCGAGGAACGCGGCGTTTTCGTCTACCTGCATCACACGGGGCTCGGATTCCAGATCGACAACCGCACCGAAGAAGGCGCGACCCTGCCGCAGATCATCTATCACCGGCGCGAACAGATCGACCGCGACCTGCGCGTCCAGCGGCTGATCCAGCATGAAAGCGGAATCGGCGCGCAGATTCTGACCGACCTTGGGCTGCGGCGGATTCGCGTTCTCACGAACCATCCGAGAAAAGTGGTGGCGCTCGAAGGCTACGGACTGGAGATTGCGACGCAGGTGCCGATTGCGCTGAAGGCCGCGCGGCGCGAGCACCAAGTGCTGTAAGGCAGTGGCGAGTGGCGAGTGATTAGTGGCTAGAATTTCCTGCGGCCCGGCATCCCGGTGGCAGGACAGTTTCCTCGTAATACTTCGACTACATGCTGCGAGAACTTCTGCGCAAAAGTAGGCGCTTCGCGCCGTTGTTCTATGTCGGAGCTAAAGCTCCGACCCCCTAAATTTCCGGCGCCCTAGCGGCCGAAAACCAAAACCACGAAAGAATCGGGGACGGGGCCGCCGCGCGGGTGCGGATTATCAGGCGTGGGCGCGGGCGGCGGAGTGAACTGGGCCGTTACCAGGAAGACCTGGTGCGTTTTGGAGTCAAGGGCCATGGTGCGCGCGCCCTGCTGCGTCGGGACGTCTTCGACAAAGGTGAATTTATCGGGCGAGTCCTCGTGGATCACACTGAGCACGCCGCTGCCGGTGGACGCGAAGGCGAAACCCGTCCCGGGATCGAAGCGGTCGGCGTCAACGCCGACGCCGATGGGTTCGGTGGTAATCAGCTTGCCGGTGTCGGCGTCGAGGATGGCCATCATTTTGTTGTGGCAGCCGGAAAAGAGGCGGCGGTTTTTCGCGTCGATGGCGAGGCCGGCCGGGCTTACCGCGGGCGCCACGGGCCAGGTTGCCATCACCGCAAGTTTCTTCGAATCGATCTCGACAATCTCGTTTTTATTCTCGAGGTTGACGTAGACGTGGCCCAGCCCGTCGGCCACCGTGGATTCGGGGCGCCCGTCGAGCGGAATCGTGCCGACGACATCGCCAGATTTTGCGTCAATCGCGGTCGAATCGTTACTGCGGCCGTTCATCGTGAACACGCGCTGCGTGGCGGGATCGTAGGTGATCGCGTCGGGGCCGGTATCCGTCTTCGCGGTGCCGAGCACCTGGAGCGTCTTGAGATCGAAGATGGTGACCGTATTGGCGCCGCCATTCGAGGTGAAACCCTTGCCGAGATCGGGAGCGAGCGCGATGCCGTGGACGCCTTGCGTGTCCGGAATTTCGCCGACAACTTTTTCGGAATCGACGTCGAGGACGATGACTTTGGTGGCGCGCGAGATGAAGAGACGGCGCGTGGAAGAGTCGAATTCGAGGTAGTCCCAGAAGCCTTCGCCGCCGAGCTTGATGGTTTTGATCAGGTGGTAGCCGGAGGCGCCAGCGTCGGGCGCGGCAGCGGCGTCGACGACGGACGATGAATGCCGGGCGCGGCCGGCGAACATCGCGGCGGCGAAAACCGCTATTAGAAAGACGGTGGCCGCGAACCAGGGCAAACGTTTCGATGATGACATCGGCTCCCCCAAGGGCGGCATGTGCCGCCGAAAAATTGCGCGGCTATCGTAGGCGGGCACAGGCGTGGGAGTCAAATGAAGTGTCGGTAATGGTTGCGCAGGCGAGGGCCAAAGACCGGAACATGGAGACACAGAGAGCCACGGAGATTCGCGGAGGAGGAGCCGCGCAGAGCTAGTGGCTTTGTGGAGGAGGCGAAGCCGCGGGATGAGTGGATGGCGGCACGGATTTCTTCGGCGGCGGCGCGATGGTGATGTACGGGCGCATTTTCTTGAGTTTCGTTTCGGAAATGCCGCGGATCACGAGCAGGTCGGTGACGCGCTGGAAGCGTCCGGTTTTCGTGCGGAATTCGACGATGGCTTTAGCGGTGGTCGGGCCGACGCCGGGGAGTTGTTCGAGCTGCTTCACCGT
>DATJRU010000040.1:0-15601 GCA_035504455.1 Vulcanimicrobiaceae bacterium | reverse complement strand
GCGCAGCAAGCAGCGCTCCTACAAGCAACACGTTCGAGAGACCGCTGGTTTTAGTCGCGGGAGGCGGAGTTGGTGAGTTGGACGAGGGGAGTCCCGGATGCCGATGGGGTGCTGCCACCTAGAGTTTGCGGGGCGCGCCAGGCGTCGACGACCGAGATTTGGTGCACGCAGGAGACGGTGCAGCGCGGGGCGCAGCCTTTTTTCGTGAGGAATTCGCGCTGACGCTGCTCGACGGTGTATTCGGCGAGCGGGATGCCAGGGTAGCCGCGCTGCTGCGAGCAGTAATGGACGAGGCCGTCTTCGCAGATGTACAGGTAGCGGGAGCCCGCGCGGCAGCGCCAGTTGTTTTCGAGGCCGGCGGCGATATTGTGCTGGAAGCGATTCACGCGGGTGAAGGAGCGTTTGCCGAGCGACATGATCTCGTCGAAGATCTGCTGCTCGCGCGCGCCGAGAGGCTGAAGCTGGCCGTTGCCGTCGTGGATGATGCCGACGGTGGAGGTGAAGCCGAGGGCGATGGCGCGATGGGCGATGGTGAGCGCGTCTTCGGGATTGCGCACGCCGCTGCCGAGGACGGAGTTGATGTTGACGTCGAATTCGGCGTGCTCGGCGAGGAGCTCGAGTTTTTTGTCGAGGACCTTGAGGCTTTTCTTGGAGACGTCGTCGGGCTGCACATTGTCGATGCTGATTTGCAGGTATTCGAGGCCGGCGCGATTGAGGCGCTGGATGCGTTCGGCGACGAGCAGGTAGCCGTTGGTGATGAGGCCGGCGGTGATGCCGTTCTTGCGGATGCGGGCGATGATGGCGTCGAGATCGGGATGGAGCAGGGGTTCGCCGCCGCTGATGGTGATCACGGATGTGCCCATGGCGCCGAGGCGATCGATGCGGCGAAACATTTCTTCGAGCGGGACGGGATTCGAGACTTCGTCGAATTCATTGCAGTAGGTGCAGGACAGATTGCAGCGCCGCATCGGGATGATGTGAACGAGGAGCGGATGGCTCGTGGAAGCGAGACCTTTCACGATCATGCGCGCGGCGCGCAGCTTGCGATGCGCGGCCAGAAACCTCTTGCGAAGTGTTTTCCTCGATGCCATTCGATTTGCGACGGGAGCGCGCCCCTGCGGTTTCCATTATGCCACATGGATTGGCGGCTTTTGAGAGGCGGAAGGCTCGGAATGCTACTGCGGGATCGTGACGGTGACCTGGTTGGAATAAGAGCTTTCGACATTGCCGGAATCGACCGAGGTGACGACGTAGTAGTAGGTCGATCCGCCGGCGACGCCGCTATCCGTGTAGCTTGCCGTGGAGTCGACGGACGAATTCAGCTTTGAGTAGGGGCCACCGGAAATGGTGCCGCGGTAGACGTTGTAGCCGATCACCGAGGATGCGCTCGCATCCCAATTCAAGGCGACGGAAGACTTGGCCGAGGCCGACGACGAGCTCGAGGACGAGGAGGAAGCTACGCCCGATCCCGTCAAGCCAACCGCAGGCGAGTTCGTGGCGTTGCTGGCGATGGCCAGGCCTCCGGTGACAGCGCCCGCAGCCTTGGGATCGAAGGAGACGGTAACGGTGGTCGATTGATTAGGCGTCAGCGTGACTCCGGAGCCGCCACTCGCAGCGAAGCCGGAACCAGAAGCGGTGACGCTCGAGATTTTCAAATCCGCGTTGCCGGTGTTCGTCAGGCTGAGTGTGTGGGATGACGTCGATCCGACGGTAATGCTGCCGAAACTCAGGCTAGCGGTGCTCGAAGAAACCTGCGGCGCCGAGGCGACGCCGGTACCCGTCAACGAAACCTTATAGGTAGACGCGTCGGTCTCGATGGACACGCCGCCCGAAGCGGCTCCGGCAGCGGCCGGCTTGAAAGACACCGTGAAGGTGAGGCTCGAGCCCGCCCCAATCGTGCTGGGCGTCGGAAGACCGCTATAGACAAAGCCCGTTCCGGATGGCACCACCTTGGTGATCGTCCCGCTGGCATCGCCTTTGTTCGAGAGGGTGACGGTCTGAGAGTCCGATGTACCGACCACGACGTTGCCGAAGGAAACGGTCGCAGGGGCGGCGCTAATCGAAACGCCGGAACTGTCGCCCGTGCTGCCGGTGCCGCCGGGCGCGAGGGGCTTCGTCGTCAGACCGATACAGCCAGCGGACGCCAGCAGAGCAGCAAGAGCAGCGGAAGCAGCCAAACCCCGAAGGGAGGTAGCCGCCGCGCGTCGAGCGGAGCTCGAGAAATTTCGGTGAAGCGAGCCGCGAGTGAGAGGGAGCTGCATCGCGGGGCCATTGTCAGGGGGAAGCGGTGTGCAAAACTACTGGACGCGGGTACATACGAGGGACAGGTGTGCGGAACTGTCCATTCGGACAGGGTTTATGGGCGAATTTCGCGGCGAACCTGGATTCGCCGCGAATTCTCCCGATGACTGCTTTTGCTCGCGCTACTTCGTTGTCTTCGTCTTCGAGTTTCCGCCTGTCGCCGAGCCGCCCTGGATCATGGGATCGTGGCGGTCGCCTGGTTCGAATCGGCGCTTTCGTTGTTGCTCGAGTCAACCGCGGTGACGACGTAGTAGTACGTGTTACCCGAAGTAACCGAGGAATCGCTGTCCGATGCGTTCGAAACCGGCGAAGGCGTGATCTTGGTGTACGGCCCGCCGGAGATCGTGCCGCGATAGACGTTGTAGCCGACCACATCCGACGACCCGCTCGGGGACCACGACAAGCTTACGGAAGAGGAGACGGCGGCTCCCGTGCCGGAGACAGAGATGGAAGGCGGCGTGGTGTCGTTGCTCGCGATCGTGATCGTGCCGCTGGCAGCGCCCGACGCGGACGGAGTGAATATCACGTTCAGCGTAGTCGACTGAGTCGGCGTGAGCGTGGTGCCGACGCCGGCGCCGCTAGTGCTGAACGCGCCCGTCGCGCCGCTGATCCCGGAGATGGTGATGTTCGAGTTGCCGGTGTTTTGGAGCGTTACCGGGAGCGAGCTGTTGCTGCCGACGTTGACGCTGCCGAAATTCAAGGTGGCCGGCGTCGCGGTGAGGACGTAGGTCGCGGCCGCGCCCGTACCGGTGAGGCCGATCACGGTCGGGGAGCCGGGGGCGTTCGTCGCGACGGAGACGCTGCCGGAGACGCCGCCAGTTGACGAGGGAGCGAAGACGGCGTTGAAAGTCATGGTGCTGTTGGGCGTCAGAGTCTGCGCGGTGAAGCCGGAGACGCTGAAGCCAGTGCCGGTGGCGCTGGCAGAGGAGACGACGAGGTTCGCCGTCCCGGTGTTCTTCAGCGTAATCGTTTGCGAGTTGTTCTGGCCGTCGACGACGCTGCCGAAGGTGACGCTCGACGGAGTGGCCGACATCGCCGGCGCAGTGCCCGTGCCGGTGAGGGAGATCGCCGTCGGAGACGCCGGGACGTTGGTCGCGACGGAGATGCTGCCGGATGCCGCGCCTGCGGATGTTGGGGCGAAGACCGCGCTGAACGTCATCGTGTTGCCCGGAGTAACGGTCTGGGCGGTGAAGCCGGAGACGCTGAAGCCGGCGCCGGTCGCGGTGGCGGAAGAAACGACCAGGTTCACGACGCCGGTGTTGGTCAGCGTGATCGTTTGCGAGCTGTTCGAGCCGTCCGCGACGTTTCCGAAGGCGACGCTCGAGGGGGTGACCGACATTGCCGGGGCAGCGCCCGTGCCGGTGAGGGCGATGGTGGTCGGGCTCGCGAGATTCGTGGTGACCGTGATGGTGCCGGAAACCGCGCCCGCGCTCGTCGGCGCGAAGACGGCGTTAAAACTCATCGTGCTGCTTGGAGTGAGCGTCTGGGCGGCGAAGCCGGCGACGCTGAAGCCAGCGCCGGTGACGCTCTCGGACGAAACGACCAAGTTTGCCGTGCCCGTATTCTTCAAGGTGATCGCCTGCGTCGAGCCAGTGCCATCGGCGACGTTTCCGAAGGCGACGCTGGACGGCGTGACGGAGATACCGGCCTGCGTACCCGTGCCGGTGAGTGGAATTGCGGTGGGCGAGCCGGCGAGATTCGTATTCACCGAGATGCTGCCGGAAGCTGCGCCTGCCGAGGTCGGGGCAAAAACTGCACTGAAAGTCATGGTGCTGTTCGGAGTCAAGGTCTGAGCGGTGAAGCCGGTGACGCTGAAGCCCGCTCCGGTGACGCTCTCGGACGAAACCGTGAGATTGGCCGTGCCCGTGTTCTTGAGCGTGACGACCTGGCTCGAAGACGTTCCATCGGCGACGTTGCCGAAGGTGACGCTGGAAGGCGTGACGGAAATGCCAGCCTGCGTGCCCGTGCCGCTGAGCGAGATTGCAGTCGGCGAAGCGGCAAGATTCGTAGCGACGGAGATGCTGCCGGATGCGGCGCCGGTCGTCGTCGGAGAGAACACGGCGTTGAAGGTCATGGTGCTGCTTGGAGCAACGGTCTGCGCGGTGAAGCCGGAGACGCTGAAGCCGGTACCGGTGGCGCTTGCAGATGAGACGACGAGGTTCGCCGTGCCGGTGTTCGTGAGCGTGACGAGTTGGCTCGAAGAAGTTCCGTCAACCACATTACCGAAGCTGACGCTGGACGGCGTAACGGACAATCCGGGCAGCGAGCCGGCGCCGGTGAGCGCGATCGTTGTCGGAGTAGCTGACGCGCTGGTCACGACGGAGATGCTGCCGGAAACGGCCGCGGTCGAAGTCGGAGCGAACGTGGCATTGAAGGTCATGGTGCTGCCGGCGGCGAGAGACTGAGCCGCAAAGCCGGTGACACCGAAACCCGTTCCGGTAACGCTCTCGGAGGAAACGTTTACGCTGGTGGTGCCCGTATTCTTCAGGGTGATCGCCTGGGTCGCCGTGGTGCCATCGGCCACGTTGCCAAAGCTGACGCTGGCGGGCGTCGCGGAGATCGCGCCCGCCGCGCCTGATCCTGAGAGGGCAATCGTCAAAGTGGGATTCGAAGCATCGCTGGTGACAACCAAGCTGCCGGTTGCGGCAGCGGCCGAAGTGGGCGCGAATTGGACCTGAACCGTAGCGCTCTGGCCGGCGGCTAGGGTGGCCGCGCCGGTGCCACTCATCACGGTGAAGCCCGTGCCAGAGATGGTGGCCTGCGAAATGTCGACGGCGGCCGATCCGGTGTTGGTGACGCTCAAGCTCTGCAGCGCGCTGCTGCCGACGGCGACGCTTCCGAAGTTGACCGTGGTGGCGCTCGAAGAGAGCACGCCGGAGGCGGTCGTCGGGCCGGTCGACGAAGCGCTGGTGTAGCCGGCGCAATTCGAAAGAGTGATGGCCGTCAAGATCACGGCGATGGTCGCGAGCAGGCTGCCGAGCGACCTGCGGAGCGGCGCATTGCGCCGGCTGTGGAGTTTCGATCCAGCGAGCTGATGATTTGTGTCTGCGTGGTTTTTCATGGCACGCAGAGGATAAGGAGTGGGCTACAACGCTCTCTACTGGACGACGGAACAAAGATGGTGCAGGCGGCTTCGCCTGTTCGTGCGGACGAGGCCGCGCCTGTTCGTTGCGTGAAGGCATTTGCTATCGGCTATGGACGGAGCGACTTACGGAGGGCCAAAATTTGTCTCGGGTATTGCCCCGGCGAAAATCGAACAGCAAGAAAAGGCGAAGAAAGGCGAAGCTTCCCTTCCGAACAGGGTACGAAAGTACGGTCTGCGACGTGCTAGACTTTTTGTCGGGGCCACGAAGGAAATCGCATACGTGACGCAGAACGAGGCAACTGAACAGGTTTCCCCGACGGCCTTCCCGCAGTGGTCCAACCGTATTTTGATCGCGGCCCTGGTGGGGATTTGCTTCCTCACGCTCTTTCCATTCCGGATTTTGCCGCACGCGAAGCAGCCTTTCGTTTTTCTTCTCGGCAAAACATTGGGGAAAACTCCGGGGGCCGTGGGCGACGATTTTCTGAACGTGCTGCTCTTCGTACCGCTGGGATTCGGGCTCGCGGAGAAACTTTGGGAAAGGCGAAAGTCGCGGGCGACGATTTTCTTCGTGGTGTGGATCACGGGATTTGTTTTGTCTTATCTGGTGGAGTTCACGCAGCTATACATCCCCGGGCGGGATAGCGGCTGGGAAGACGTGATTACAAACAGCACGGGAGCGGTGCTGGGGTGTCTTCTCTTTTTCGCGGCCGGAGCCGCGCTGCTGCGGTTTCTGACCCGGGTTGAAACAGCGATCGAGTCTCAGGTGACGCTAGCGCGGCTCGGCGTCATTTTGGTGGTGTACTTTGCTTGCTGGTTCGCGCTTTCGGCGGGATTGCAGACGAAGACGCGACTTACGAACTGGCGTCCCGACTCTCGTTTGTTAGTTGGCAGCGACGCGGTGGGCAAGCCAGGCTCCCTGTGGCAGGGCAAGGTGACGAAGCTGGAGGTATGGGACCAGCCGCTATCGCGGGAGGCGGCCGTGGCGCTGACGGGCGGGACCGATCCAAAGGAAAGCGCGCCGGGCGCGATTGTCGCTTACGACTTTGCGGCGGGACCGCCGTTTTCGGACCGGATGAAATCGCTGCCCGATCTCTCGTGGACGTTTGGCGTCGAGGGGCACGGCGATCCGAGTCAACTGGCGCCGGACAACGGCAAGTCGATGACGCTGACGGCACCCGCGGAGAGCTTGATCGCAGATCTCGAGCGAACCAACCGATTCGCCATCCATCTAGTCTGCGAAGCGACGGCGCAAGAGGGAACGTACGCGCAGGTCGTTTCGATTTCCGGGCCGCCCACTGTGGCGAACATGATGCTGCGCCAACAGGGTTCGAGCCTGGAATTCTGGTTTCGAAGCCCGCTCTCGGCGCGACACGCAAACCTGGCCTGGTTCGTCCCGAACATTTTCAAGCCAAACGAGGTGAGGAACATCCTCTACTCCTACGATGGCTCGAATCTATCCTTATATGTGGACGGAAAGCTTGCGGCGGCGCCCTACCGGCTGGGGCCGGGGGCGGCTGCGGCCCACCTGATCCACCGAATCCGACCGAGCGAGCTCGATGGCTACGAGGATATCTATTACGGATTTGTCTTCGTGCCGGCGGGCATCGCGCTGGGAATCTCCGCGCGCGCCGGACGCCGGCGGGGAGTCGCGGCGTGGCTGTTCATCGCGATGGTGCTGACGGTTCCGCCCGTTCTTTTCGAATGGCTGCTGATCGCGGTGAGCGGGCAGGCCGTCTCGGCGGGCAATGTTGTGCTGTGGGCGGCGCTGCTGGGTGGGGGCGCGCTGTGGATCAACGCGGACGGCAGAAGTAAAACGCACCCGCAGGGCGAATGAGAACATCTTAGTCAGGGCGCATCGATAGGCGAGCGGCGCTTGCGGGAAAATGGCCCATTCGCAGCGCGGTTTGCTTTGCCCTATGAGCGGGATGTGCTATAAACGACGCTCCAATCGAGGAGTTAGATGGAGCAGCTGGGAGACCCGATTCCTTCGGTAGCACCCGCCGCGGAGAAACTGCGTACAACGGTGCAGGGAAGCGGAACCGAGGCCAAAACGGAGTTCGCTTTGGAGTATTGTCCGCGATGTTCGGCGCGGCTGGCCGCTCGAAGCTGCAAGATGATATGTCCCGGATGCGGCTACTATATGTCTTGTTCGGACTTCTACTGAGGAAAGACACACCCGGCCGAAGCCCAGGCGGCGAGCGGCCTTTCAAGTTGCAAGCGCAATACTGAATCGAACTCTCGAGGAGGCGCGAACGTGGCACTGCGAATGACGGATCGGGATGTGAGCGGAGTGGACGTGATCGATATCGAAGGGCGAATCGTCCTCGGCGAGGAAAGCAACTCGTTCCGCGAGAAGGTGAAGAGCTTGTTGGCGGCTGGGAAGAAGAAGATCGTGCTGAACCTGGCGCAGGTGAGCTACATCGACAGCGCGGGCTTGGGCACGCTGGTGGCGACGTTCCACAGCGCGCGGTCGCAGGGAGCGACGCTGAAGCTGGCGAACCTGGGATCGAAATTCAAGGAAGTGCTGCAGGTGACGAAGCTGATGACGGTGTTCGACACCTACGACAGCGAAGCGGCGGCGATCCAGAGTTTCAGCTAAGTAAGCGGCCAGACAGCAAAGCCGTCACAATAGGATTACGACGCGCGGCCCGGTAAGGCGACGGGACCGCGCGTTTTTTTTGGGCCCGCACCGCGGAGTCAGTCCGTGATGCGGCCTTCCAGCCGAAAAATGGCAATTCCGCTTAGAAGCTTGGGGTAGAAGTCCGTCGACTTCTGCGGCATGACGTTGCCGCCGAGGGCGATGTCGACGACCTGCTTGACCGGCACGGGATTCAAGAGAAAGGCAATTTGCGCGCGGGCGGAATCGATGGCGGCGATGGCGGCGTCCATCTCGCGCTCGTAGCCGACATTCTTTTCGGAGGCGACGGCTTCGGGAGTGATTCCGAGACCCTTCTGCAGCATGAGGCGATGCAGGAGGACGACGTCGAGCTCGCGCTGGGCTTCGGGGATATCGGGGAGCACCTCTTCGAGATCAAGGCCGCGCTGAAGAGCGAAGAGATAAAAGGCGGGGCCCGGCTGGTTGGGTGCGGCGCCGGGCGAGGCGTAAACGCCAATGGCGCGGCGGCCGTGGCTGCGGCCTTCGAGATCCTTGCGAAATTCGGCGTAGGCGGAGCTGCGTTCTTCGGCGCTAGAGAACGGATAGGAATACCAGTCGAAATAGGGGGCGAGCGCCTTGCGGAAGCGGTCGAAGGAGTAATCCGGGAGATTGGCGACGGTGCGATGCGTGGGCAGGATGATGAGGCCCTTGGAATGGGTGTTGACGAAGGTGGCCATGGCGAATTCGGAGGCGGCCATGGGATCGGTCTTGCCGGCGCGGCGGCATTCGTCGCGATAATGCAGCGCGGTTTCGTAGCGATGGTGGCCGTCGGCGATGACGAGTTTCTTGGGCGCCATGGCTTTCTGGATTTTCGCGACGAGAGCAGGATCGGCGACGTGCCAGAGGCGATGCGTGACGCCGTATTCGTCGCGAAGCTCGAGTGCAGGATTGACGCGGGCCGTTTCGTCGAGCCAGGAGTCGATCTGGCGCGCGGAATCGTCGTAGAGAAGAAAAAGCTGGCCGGTTTGCGCGCGGGTGTTGCGGAGAAGCTCGATGCGGTCGGCCTTCGGAGCGGAGAGAGTGCGCTCGTGGCGGAAGATGACGTGAGCGTCGTAGTCCTCGACGCGGGCGAGGGCGATGAAGCCGATGCGCTCGCGGCGGGAGTGCGTGCCGGGGACTTCGAAGTCCTGCGCGTAGACGTAGACGGCGGGCGCGGGATCGCGGAGAAGGATTTTTTCGGCGATCCATTCGTCGATCGTGGTGGCGGCGCGCGTGTAGACGTTGTTTTCCGGCGAGTCAGCGGGAAGAGCGCGGCCTTTTTCGATGGCGATCAAATTGTAGGGACTTGCGGCGTAGTAGCGGTCCTGCATCGCGGGCGTGATTTTGTCGTAGGGCTGCGTGAGAACGTCGGCGGGAGCGACGCGGGTGGTGTCGTAGCGATAGGCGCGGAACGGCTGGATCTCTGCCATGAGGGCCTCGGACGAAGTTTCTGGCGTTGCGGCTGGTTATTGTAGCAGCGGCGAGCTAGCGGCCCAACAGTGGGTCAGGATCCGGCGGAGCGGAACCAGAAGGCGGGCGCGGGAGTGCAGAAGACGAGGCCGACGCGAAATTTGCCGCTCGAGAGTTTGCGGGCGTGAACGACGCGGCATTCCTGCTCGGCTTGCGTGTGTGTGTTGGTGAGAAAAAGGCGCTGGCCGCGGACGACGGGGGTTTCGAGGACGAGGAGGCAGCCTTTTTCGCTGGCGTCGATGGTGTCGACTTCTTCGTGGAACGGCTGCTTATCGATGCTGGAGCCGTAGACGAGCACGGGGACGATATGCGGGTGACGCAGAGTTTCGCGACAATCCTGGTCGGCGTCGTCCTCGCGAGCGTCGCGGGCCGGTGAGGCGGCGCGGTCGCGCGATCGTTCCTGCTGCGCCTGTTTTAGCGCTTCCCAGATGCGGCTCAAGGCAATCCCCAAGTCTTGCCGTGCAGCTCATTTTCTTCTTATACGGAAGGATAACGTCGCGCGGGACGCGCCGTGGAAAAAGCTTGCGCCGGGATTACGTGTCGGTAACGGGCGAACATCGGAAGAAGGCATGCGAGGTTGGCGTGACACGGGGGCGGCCCGCACATAAAATGATCATTTGCGAGGAGCGCGGCAGAATGAGCGGTAGCGGCGAAGAAGAGAAGGGACGTTTTGGCGGAGTGCGGGTGCTGATTTTCGATCTCGACGGGACGCTAATCGACTCGAAGCTCGATCTGGCGATTTCGGTGAACGCGACGCGGCGGCACATGGGGCTCGATCCGCTGGCGGACGAGACGATTTTCGGTTACGTGGGAAACGGGGCGCAGGTGCTAGTACAAAGGGCGCTGGGAGAAGGCGTGACGCTGGAGGAGATCGAGAAGGGGCACAAGTTTTTCCTGGCGTACTACCGCGCGCACATGCTCGACAACACGGTGGCGTATCCGGGGGTGCGCGAGGCGCTCGAGATGCTGAAAGAGCGGGACTTGGCGGTGCTGACGAACAAACCGGTGCGGTTCAGCCAGGCGATTCTCGATGGATTGGGATTGGCGCGGTATTTCCAGTACGTTTATGGGGGGAACAGCTTTGCGACGAAGAAGCCCGATCCCGAAGGCGTGCGCACCCTGCTGCGGGATTTCGGGGCGGCGCCGGGCGAGGCGATGATGGTGGGCGACTCGGAAGTCGACGTGCGGACCGCGCGGAATTCGGGAACGTGGGCGTGCGGCGTGACGTATGGGCTGGGACTGGACGGAATGCGCGCGCATCCGCCCGACCTGATGCTCGACAGCCTCGCCGACCTGCCGCGGCATCTCGACGCGATCGAAGCGCCCGAGCGGACGGAGTGAGCGCGCGGCTGTTTCTTCAGAAACCTTCGGTGGTCGGCACACGTTGAACAAAAAGCGGCCCGCGGGAATGTACGTATGGGACGAATCTACGGCGCGAGGTGCGAATGAGTGCAGAGAAAGTGGGGGCGTGGTTTGCGGCGCTGGTTTTGATTGCGGGGGCCGCGTTTGTGGCGTACACGCGCTATTTCCTGATTCCGACGAACGTGGCGTACGTGACCAACGAAGACGGCGGCATCAGCGTGATCGATCTTGGCACGCTGCAGGTGAAGAGGAGCATCCAGCCGCCGGACGTGGCGCCGCGAGGGCTTGGGCTGACGTTTGACGGGAAGTACCTGGTGACGGCCGACAAGGACACTGCGGACGCAGCCGTGATCGACACGAGGCGGATGAAGGTTGTCCGCAAGGTGCATCTGGGCGACAACCCGGAATTCGTGAAGATCAACCGGAGCGGAACGGAATTTTTCATTTCGTATGAACCTGGGTCGACCGCGGGCCCGCCGAAGGAGTCGGCGATCGGCGACGAGGATGACGATGAAAACGAGCCACCGGCGCAGATCATGACGCTGAGCACGCAGGACTGGACGACAGGGCGGAGCTTCGTAGCGGGCAAGGAGACCGAGGGCCTGGAATTTTCGCCGGACGACAAGGAGCTGATCGTCGCGAACGAAGCGGCGAACACGCTGGGGATCTACGACGTGGATTCGGGGAAGTTCTTGCGCACGGTCGATCTGGCGTCGTACGGGAAGAGGCCGCGGGGCGTGAAGTCGTCGCCGCTCGGAAATGGATATGCGGTGACGATGGAAGGCTCGGGGACGCTGCTGACGCTCGATTCGAATTTCAACGTGATGCACACGACGCAGACCGCGGCGAAACCGTACGGCGTGGCGTTCGATCGGGCGGGGAAGCGGATTTTCGTGGCAGCGGCCGCGGCGCAGAAGCTGCAGGTGTTCGCCGCGGACACGCTGCAGCAGATCGGCGAAGCGCCGCTGGGGAAACGTTGCTGGCATTTCACGTTCACGCCGGATGATTCGAGGCTGCTGTTCGCGTGCGGGCGGTCGAATAACGTGTACGTGATCGACGCGAACACCTACAAGCAGATCAAGGTGATCGGCGGGTTTCAGACGCCGTGGGGGATTCTGACGTACCCGCGGGCGTATGGGAGCCTGGGGCTGCCGTAATCCGAGGAGGCAACGCTGCGGCGCGCGGGCGGCTCGAAGCGAAAACATGCTGCGGGTGAGGCGGCGCAGAGGTTGGCGCTTCGCGCCGTCGTTCTTATGTCGGACCTGAAGGTCCGACCCCCTAAAAGCCGTTGAGATTCGGCCAGGACCGCCGAATCTCATCCTGCAAGGTGCAGTCAACTTCAGCGCCGGATGAGCAAGAACAAGTCGGCGGCCACGCCCACAACGAAGATCACGACGAAGAAAATTCGCTGGCGGCGTGACATGTGCTTCCACGCTTCTGCGGGACCCGGTTCGTTAGGCGGCTCGGGAGGAACGAATTCGAGATGCATGGTTTGACTCCTTCGCCGGCGTCAGCGCGGAAGGATGACACCAGGGCTTCATCGTCCGTCTCTTCGCTCCGGTCCTTCGTCGACATCAGCGCGGAAGAGAGAGCACTGCCAGCCGGCAGGCGGGCTTCGCTTCGCTCAGGATGACGTGCGAGTCTTCGACGCCGTCGGCGGAAATTGGCGTTTGACGATGCGCCTTGCCGATGGCTGCCAGTTGCTCCGCGGTCATGGCGCCCGCGTTGCGCAGATGACTTCGCCGCGTCCAGAATTTACTACGCTGTACCACGCCCCGATGTTTCTTCGGCGATAAGTGCCGGCCGGATCGCTTGACACGCGCGATTTCGGTGCAATAATTCGCACCGCGTTCGAGCAGTTGTTGGTGGGGGACGGCACTGCGCGCGATTCGAGCTTCGATTTGGATTTCGTGTGCGGCTGCGCTGGCCGCATTCGCATGCGGCACCGCGCTAGCGCAGAGACCCGTCGAAACCACTCCCGTTGTCGCAAAAACCTCTCCTGAAGATATTGCCGCGGGGAAAAAACTGTACGAAGCGACCTGCTCGAAGTGTCACGGCCTTGATGGCGGCGGAGGCGACGGCCCCAGCCTGCAAGGCGCGCCGGAAAGATTGGGCGATGCGGAAGTCGGGTCGATCATTCGCGGCGGAATTCCCGGCACCGGCATGAACGGGTTTGGCTCGCTGAACCTCGATGAGACGGGGCAGGTGGTCGGATACCTGCGGACGTTGGGCCACACCGCGGATACCGAAGTGGCCAAGGGCGATCCCGCGAAAGGCAAAGAGGTGTACGACGCGAGCGGGTGCGCGGCGTGCCACATTATTGATGGGCAGGGAGGAGGAGTCGGGCCGGAGTTGTCGCGCGTGGGAGCGATGCG
Organism: Vulcanimicrobiaceae bacterium; assembly: GCA_035504455.1. Lineage (GTDB taxonomy): Bacteria > Acidobacteriota > Terriglobia > Acidiferrales > UBA7541 > Palsa-295. Next base: position 2,373 of record DATJRU010000040.1, on the reverse strand, counting down.
CGGCCCTGCTTACCTGCGAACGCAGCTCATCACGCCCGGCGCGGATTTGCCGCACGAAGCGGGGGCGATGGAGCGCGGACGCTTCACGCAATTTCTTTTCGTGCGCGTGACGACAAAGGATGGGCACGTGCACGAAGGAACGCGCGTGTACGAGGATACGTTCACGATCGAGCTAAAGGATGCGGCGGGGCGGTTTCATTCTTTCCGCAAGCTCGATCTCGCGAAGCTCGAGAAGTTGCCGGGCAAGAGCTTGATGCCGAGTTTCAAGGACACGCTTTCGGCGACGCAGCTCGACAATCTTGTCGCGTATCTCGCGAGTTTGAAGGGAGCCGTGGCGCAATGAGGGCGCTGCGATGCGCGATTGTGCTGGTGGCGCTGCTGAGCCCGCTTGCCACGGTTGCGCAGGTGCCGTATGAGCGCATCGTGAGTTCAGCCAGTGAGCCGCAGAACTGGCTGACGTACGGCGGCAACTACTTCGATCAGCGCTTTTCGGGGCTGAAGCTGCTGACGCCAGAAAATGTGGGCCGGCTGAAGCTGGCGTGGGCGTATCAGCCGTCGCGTCCCGCGGGGAATGTGGAGACCTCGCCGATCGTGGTGGACGGGATTATGTACGTGACGGAGCCGCCGAGCACGGTGACAGCGCTCGACGCGCATACGGGGGCGAAGCTGTGGACGTGGTCGCCGATTCTGCACAATGTGGTGGCGATCGGATTGTTTCAGACGAATCGCGGCGTGGCGGTGCTGGATAACACTGTGTACGTCGCGACGATCGACGCGCACCTGGTGGCGCTCGATGCAAAGACGGGCGCGGTGCTGTGGAATACGGTTGTCGCGGACAACAAGATGGGCTACGCGATCACCGGGCCGCCGCTGGCGATTGACGGGAAAGTGCTGATTGGGACGGGTGGAAGCGAAGCGGCGGTGCGCGGATTCCTGGATTGCTACGACGCGAAGACCGGCAAGCGATTGTGGCGGCTGTGGACGGTGCCGCGCGAGGGCGAGCCGGGAGCGGAAACGTGGGGCGGAGCGCTGCCCGAGGGCGGGACGACGTGGAACGCGGGCGCGTACGATCCGAAATTGAATTTGGTCTATTGGGGAACGGGGAATCCGGCGCCGGATTGGAACGGAAGCGATCGGCCGGGCGCGAATTTGTACACGTGTTCGCTGCTGGCGGTCGATCCGGAGACCGGGAAGATGAAGTGGTATTTCCAGTTTTCGCCGCATGAGACGCATGACTGGGACGCTTCGGAGCCGCCGGTGTTGTTCGATGCGACGATCGACGGCAAGCCACGGAAGCTGGTGGGATTCGCGAACCGGAATGCGTTCTATTACGTGCTCGACCGTGAGACGGGCGAATTTGTGGCGGGGCGGCCGTACGCGAAGGAGACGTGGGCGAAGGGGCTCGATGCGCAGGGGCACCCAATCGTGCTGCCGAATACGGAGCCGAGCCCGGAGGGAACGCTCGTTTATCCGAGCATCACGGGCGCGATCAACTGGACGAGCAATTCGTACAGCCCGCTGACGAAGCTGTTTTATGTGGATGCGCGGGAGATGGGATCGTATTTCGTGGAGAGCGCGCCGAAGTGGGAGCCGGGGAAGTGGCCGGCGGGCGGCGGAGGCGAGCGAGCGCTGAGCGGGGATGACGCGTACGGCGCGATCCGCGCGCTGGATGCGACGACCGGAGAGATGAAGTGGGAGTTCCGGCTGCATTCGCCTTCGTGGGTGGGGACACTGGCGACGGCGGGCGGCCTGGTTTTTTCGGGGACGGATGAAGGGAATTTCTTCGCGCTGGATGCGACCAGCGGAAAGCCGCTCTGGGATATTTATTTGGGCGCTTCGCTGCGGTCGAATCCGGTGACGTATGCGGTGGATGGGAAGCAGTATGTGTTTGTGACCGCAGGCACCACGTATTTTGTGTTTGGCTTGCCGTGAATCGAGCGCTGCTAGAGATGCTGATGTGTGCTATAAGCATCCGCCGCGAAACCAGGGAGTGTCTTCAGGGGCTAAAGCCCCTGGTTCGCAGCACGAAATGTCGGAGCTGAAGCTCCGACCCCCTAAAGAGCGATGTCTTCGGGGCTGTGGAACCGCGTTCAGGAACTTCAGGGGCGAAGCCCGTGAAGATTTTGCGCGGCTTATGTCTTGGCTGAAAGCCGCGACCCACAAAGATTCGGAATGCTTCAGGTGACTCAGGTTTTTTGCGGTGACGAGCGAAATTCAATTCAACGAGGTGGTGCAATGACGAGACTCTTGCGTTGTGTGATTTGCGCCGGCGCGATCGGGGCGTTGATGGCATGGCCAGGGGGGACCAGCCAAGGCGCGACGCGCAAGATCGCAGCGCAAGAGTCTCGACCAGCCGCGTCTTCGTGCGATCGG
>DATJRU010000039.1:0-3246 GCA_035504455.1 Vulcanimicrobiaceae bacterium | reverse complement strand
GCGTCCGTCGCCAGCCATACGGGCGTGCCGGTGGCGGCAATGGCTTCGGCGGCGACGCGCGCGAAATTCTCCGAACCGAATCGCGTGTCGAATCCGACTACGACTCCGCTGCCGGGCTTTTCCGCTCGCACCACGTAGCGCGCGATTGCGTGCGCCACTTTGCGCACATTCTCGTACGTGAAATCCTCGGCGATTACGCCGCGCCAGCCGTCCGTGCCGAATTTGATTTCAGGCGCGCTTTCCGCTCCGTGTTGGTCCGGCAATCTCGCTCCCCTGGGTGGCGCTCTACAGCAGGTGCTTCGCTTTCTGTTCCTCGAGCCATTTTACGATCTTGCCCACGTCCTGCGAGCGCTCGCGGGCGCATACGAGCAGCGCGTCGTCCGTCTCGACCAGCACCAAATCCTGGACGCCGATCGCCGCGACAAACTTGCGCTCGCTCCAAAAATAGTTGCCGGCGGCATCGAGCGCGAAGTGCGGCCCCGCGGAGACGTTCGCTCGGGCTTTGGCGGCGAGCAATTCGTGGACGGCGGCCCACGAGCCGATGTCGCTCCAGCCGACTTTCGCGGGAATCACGAAGACGGGCGACAAACTGCCGGGGCGCGTGGCCGGCTCCATGATGGCGTAGTCGACCGAGATATTTTCGAGCTGCGGATAGATGCGCTGCAGCGCGGAGGCATAGCGGGGCGTGCCGATCGCCTTGCCGAGCTCGATGAGCGCGGCGTGCGTTTTCGGCAGGAACCGCCACAGCGCGTCGAGAAATGTGGAGACTCGCCAGAAGAACATTCCGGCGTTCCAGAAATATTTGCCGGACGCCACGTACTTTCGCGCGACAGGCGCCGCCGGTTTTTCCGTGAAGCGCTTCACCTCGAGCGCCGCGACGCCGAGCGGGCGCGCCGCGACCTTGGCGCTCTCGATGTAGCCGAAGCCGGTGTCGGGGCGCGTTGGCGGAATGCCGAGGACCACGAGATTCCCCGGCGTGCGCGCCAATTCAATCGCTGCGGAAACGAGCTCGCGGTAACGCTTGGCCTCCAGGATGTGATGGTCGGACGGCAGCACGGCCATCACGGCGTCCACGCGCTCATGCGCGAGGTGAATCGCGGCGAGGCCGATCGCCGCGGCGGTATTGCGTCCGATGGGCTCCGCCAGCACGTGAGACGCGGGGACGCCCGGAAGCTCGCGCCGCACCGCGGGAGCCTGTTCGACATTCGTCACCACCCATAAATCGCGCGGCGGAACCAGCGGATCGAGGCGGGCGGCCGTCTCGCGCAGCATCGTCTCGCCGCCCGTGATGTTGAGGAGCTGCTTGGGAGTGCGCGTGCGGCTGCGCGGCCAGAAGCGCGTGCCGCGTCCTCCGGCGAGCAAGACGGCGATCGGCGGGAGCAGTTCGCGCTGGCTGCGCTTTTTCGCGGGGCGTTTCACAGATGGCTATAGTAAAGGATGGGTGGCCGAGTTCCTACGGTCTTGGCTTCGCCGGTGCCCTTCGTTCTACCTCGTCGCTGTCGTCTTCGGGAGCGCCGCCTCTGTGGAGCTTCCAATTGATCTGGTGGAGGATGCCGAGCCAGAGAACGGTGTCGCGCGCGGGAATGTGCAGGCGCCGGACGAGGCGTCGCATGCGCTCGTCGATGTCCGCCACACGGCGGCGGCCCACGTAGCCGCTGGCGTGGAGCGCTTCGAGCAACATCTGCGTAATTCGCTCGATTTCGCCGGCGTTCGGCGGTGTAGCTTTTTCGGGCGCGCGCGGCGCTTTCGCGTCGCGGATCAGCTCGTAGAGGCACACGGCCACGGCCTGGCCGAGGTTCATCGAAAAATTCTGCGGGCTGGTCGGGACGCGCATCAGCCAGTCGGCGTGGCTCATCTCGTCATTCGAGAGCCCCGATTTTTCGGAGCCGAAGAGGAGCGCCACGCGGCTCGTCTTCAGGCGCCTGCGGATCAGGCGCGCAGCCTCCTCGAGCCGCTTCACTTCATGTTGGAGGTTGCGCCGCCGCGCAGCCGTTGTGGCGACCACGAGCGCGCAATCAGCCACGGCGTCGCCGACCGAATCGTATTGCTCGGCTTTCTTCAGGAGGCTTGCCGCGTCCATGGCCGACTTCGCCTCACGAAAGCCCGGCTCGTACGGGTTCACCACGCGCAAGTTCGAAAAGCCGAAGTTGCTCATCGCGCGCGCCGACGCGCCGATATTCAGCGGGTTCCGCGTGTTGACGAGCACGACGCGCAAGCGTTCGAATTCGGCGGCGGCTACCAACGGAGAAGCTTCGTGAGCGCGGGCTCGTTCACGCCGCGGGTTGCGAGGACGCGGCGCAGTTCGTTGCGGTCGCCGGGAACGTACGTGCGGAGCAGCGAAGTGCGCACATCCGGCGCGACTTCGTATTCGCCGAGCGCGGCTGGAATCAGCCAAACGTGTGCCGGGGCATATTTCGCGCTTCCGCCGTTCCAGCGGATCGATCCGTTTCCTTCGAGGATCACCACGGTGTCGAAATGCTCAGGTGAGCCCGCTGCGCGGGCGGGCGTTGCAAAGTCCCAGCGGTCCGTGGCGAAGTATTGGCAGGCTACGAAGCAACTTTCGCTTACGCCGTCGCGCTCGATGCGCACCGGTTCGAGCCGGCCGCAGGTCTGCTTGCCGAAGCGTACTACGTCGAGCGCCTTTTCGATGTGAAGCTCGCGCGAGCGGCCCTGCGCGTCGCGCCGCTTGTAGTCGTACACGCGATAGGTCAGATCCGATTGCTGCTGCACCTCACACAGGACGAAGCCCGGCCCGATCGTGTGTGCGGAGCCCGCGCTCACGAATACCGCCTCGCCGGCGCGCAGCGGCACGCGCTCGAGGCAATCCTCGGCGGTGCCGTCGGCGATCGCGCGCTTGAATTGTTCGGGCGTGACTGCCGCTTTCATGCCGAGCAGCACCTCCGCGCCTGGGTCGGCCTGCACCGCGTACCACATTTCGGTTTTGCCGCGCCCACCGGCTGCGGCTTCGTGCCGCGCGGCATAAGCGTCGTCGGGATGGACCTGCACGGAAAGTTTCTCGGCGGCGAAAATGAATTTCACGAGCAGCGGAAATCCGGCGGCGCGGTCGATCCGCGTGCCAGTCCACTCGGGCGGCATCTGGGGCCAGGCCTCGCCGAGCTTCTTGCCCGCGAAGGGCCCATTCGCGAAGCGGCAGTCGTTGCCGGTCATCCAAGCCTCACCGACAGGCTCGGCGAGATTCGACATTTCGGGAAAAAACGGGGCGAGCGAACGCACGCCCCAGGGACG
>DATJRU010000038.1:0-7902 GCA_035504455.1 Vulcanimicrobiaceae bacterium | reverse complement strand
GAGTAGAGCCGCTCGAGATCTTCGTCCTTCGAGGCAAAAAAAGTATCGCCGCCGGTTTGCGTCGAGTACTTGTCGATGGCGGCCACGCCGCGCTGCACGAGCGATTTGCCGATGGGCACCGAGCGCGTGACCGAAATCGAGTAGACGGAAACGTCGGCTTCGAGGAGCATGCGGACCGTCTCGTCAAAGGTGTGATGATTGTTCTTCGAATTGCTGCCGTCGGAGATGAGGAAGATGATCTTCCGGCGGTCGCGCGGCCGGGTGCGCAGCATTTCTCCGGCGGCGTAGATGGCGTCGTCGAGCGAGTCGGTATTCTGAGGACGCTTCGAGCCGTGCTGCGGCTCGCCGGTCGCGGTCGGCACGGGCTGGCCGTTGATGAAAGGGCCGGCCGTGGTGGGATCGGAGACGATCGCCGTCGAATGCGACCCGAGCTCGAGGCGCTTGAGCTGGGTGAAGAGCTGATCGTTGTTCGTGGAAAAGTCGAAAATCGTGTTGGGATACTGGTCGTAGGTGACGAGCGCCACTTCGTCGCGCGGGCCGAATCCGCCGGCGATGGCCTCGAGGCTCTTTTGCACCTGGGTGACGGCGCGGTCGGGCAGATCGTTATCGATCAGCACCACGGTGGAGAGCGGCACGGCGTCCGACGAGAAGCCCGCGATCCTCTGCTCGACGCCGTCGGAAAAAAGACGAAAGTCGTTTTTCGTGAGGTCGCCGACAAGCTGGCCGCTGTGGTCCTTCACGGTGACGGGCACGATGACGGTTCGCGTGGTCGAGATGATTCCCGGCTGCTGCGGCGCGGGCGCGGGAGGCGGCTGCGCCGGAGAATTCTGGGATTGCGCACCGGCGGAAACCCCAAGTAGCAGTACAATTGCCGGTAAGAGGATTCTTCGAATCATCAAAGGATCTCGATTCCGCCCGCAGGGCATGCGCCTCTACTCCGGCCGAACATCCGCCAGCCCGTCGGGCGCATCGTAACAGTCTAAACCGTTCCCTAAGGAGATTCCACAATGCGGCTGACCAGTCTGGCGGCAGGAATCGTCACACTTGCGCTGGGAGCGTATCCCGTGGCGAGCACGATCGCCTCGCGCGCGGCCGCCGCCCCGGCGCGCGCCCTCGCGGCTCGCCAGGAATCGGCGCCGCCCGGCCCGATGGGAACTTCGCGCGACGACCTGCCTCCGCAGGCGGATCAGGGCGAGACGCAGCAGCTGCCGCAATCCTCGACGCCTTTGCAGGTAGCGACGACCGTGGTGAACGTCTTCGCCACGGTGCGCGACCACCACAACGACATCATCACCGACCTGACGAAGGACGACTTCAAGATCTACGAGGACGGCACCGAGCAGAAGGTCGCCTATTTCAGCAAGGAAGTGAACCTGCCGATCACGCTGGCGCTGCTGATGGACACGAGCTACAGCATGCACAATATTCTGGTGGCCGAGCAGGACGCGGCCTCGCGCTTCATCCGCGAAGTGCTGCGCAAGAAGGATGAAGCGCTGGTGATCACGTTCGATACGGACATCAACCTGCTCGCCGATTTCACCGAGGACCCGGGAGTGCTGGATCGCGCGATCCATCGCGCCACGATCAACGTGGACGCCTCGGGAATCGGCGGGACGGGCGGCACGGTGCAGAGCCACGGCGGCGGCACCGATCTCTACGACGCGATCTACCTCGCGTGTCACGACGAGCTGACCAATGAGGCGGGGCGCAAGGCGATCGTCCTGCTGACGGACGCGGAGGATACGGGCAGCAAGCTGAGCCTCGGCGAAGCGGTCGAAGCAGCGCAGCGGGCCGATGCGGTGATTCACGTGATTCTGATTACGGATTCGGGCGAAACGGAAGGATACGGGCCGGGGGTCGCATCGCGGATGACGTCCGACACGGGCGGGCGCGTGATCAACGTGCGCAACAACAACGGGCTCGAGAAGGCGTTCGACGTAATTTCCGAAGAGCTGCGGTCGCAGTACGTGCTGGGCTACTATCCCTCGAATCCGAAGCACGACGGCACGTTCCGCAGGATTCGCGTCGATGTCGACCGGCCCGATCTGAAGATTCTGGCGCGCAAGGGGTATTACGCGCCGGCCAGCTAGAGGCTGCGCCTCCCCGAGGCCGAGGGCCCGCGGCTCAAGCCGGCTCAAATTGACCGCTTTATCGCGAGGCTGAAGCCTCACGCTTCCACCGGTAAACCGTCGCGCATTCGCGCGTCCACAAAGAATGCGGGCGGGCACGCGAACATATATCAACGAGAGGCTGCTCTTGCGCCCGCTTCGCGGGCTGGATGCGTTTGCGCATCGGTTCCCACGGCTTGCGCCGTGTGGGCTACGATCTTGCGCCCCGTTCCGGGGCTTGAAGAGTCCGGCGAGAACCGTTCTCAGGAAGTTCAAGGGCTGAAGAGTTTGTGTGGCAACCGTCTTCAGGAACTTCAGGGGCTAAAGCCCGTGAAGAATTTGCGCGACTTACGTCGTGGCTGAAAGCCACGACCCACAAAACATCTCCGTTGCCACACAAACTCTGAGGCCCCGACGAATTTGCGCGTTTTATGTCGCGGCTGAAGCCGCGATCCACAAAGACCCAGGTGTCGTCACTCGGGCACTGAAGTCTGTCTGCCGACAGACGGGCTCCGACTTCCTGAGAGCATTTAGGGGACGGGCGGGGTTCTCGTGTAATAAGCTGGCGCGCGATGAATGAGATGAGCAAGAAGGCGGTGGGCGGTTTTCTGCGCCTATTCATCACGCTTGCTGGGCTGCTCTTCCTGACGACGTGGACTCTGCGTTATTGGCAAGCGTGGGTTTTCCTCTTCGCGTTTTTCGCGCCGGCTCTCGCCATTACCCTTTACGTGATGAAGCACGACCCGGCGCTTTTTGAGCGGCGCGTCCGCGGGGCCGCCCGGGATGAGAAAAGCCGCACGCAAAAGGTGATCCATTCTCTCGTGGCAGTCGCGTTTCTCGCCATTGTTTCCATCCCCCCCCCGTCGATCATCGGCTCGGGTGGTCGCGGGTGCCCGCGTACGTTTCGATCGTCGGCGACTTGCTGGTGGTCGCGGGATTCGTCTTCATATTCTTCGTCTTCAGGGAGAATTCGTTCGCGTCGGGAACCGTCGAAGTGGCCGCGGGGCAGAAGGTGATTTCGAGCGGGCCGTACGCGATGATGCGCCACCCGATGTATTCGGGAGCGATCGTGATGCTGCTGGGCGTGCCGCTCGCGCTCGGCTCGTGGTGGGGGCTGCTCACACTGATTCCCTTCACCCTGGTGATTTTGTGGCGGCTGCTCGACGAAGAGAAATTCCTGGCGCGCAACCTGCCCGGCTATTCGGAATACCAAAGCAAAGTGAAATACCGGCTCGTGCCGCTGGTGTGGTGAAGGCTTACTGCGCGGAGGGCCCGCCGGCGGGCGCGGCGACGGCGTAGTAGCCTTTGCGCGTGCGTACGATCAGGCCCTTGCGGTCGGTGTCGACTTCGATCTTGCGATACTCGCCGCGGGGCGCGGGGCCTGCCGGCAGATACGCGATGTAATACTGGCTGCGCAGCTCGTTGCCGATGTCGACGAAAGATTGCGCGAGATCGTCGACGCGATACGGGAAGTAGGCCTGGCCGCCGGTCTGATCGGCGAAATTCTGCAGGATCCTGTCGCCGGGGTCGAGGTTGTACTTCTTCGGGCGGCTGGGCTCGTCGATGGAGAGCCAATCGGTATTCGTGCTGACGGTGAAGATGGCGGCTTCGGAGCGGATGGCGGCGTCGGTGGCGTCGCTCAGCGCGTGGTCGCTCAGGTTGTCGTTGCCGTCGCTGATGATCACGATCACGCGGCGGACCTCCGCACCCGGCCCGCGCGGCATGGGCGGATGCATCAGCTTCTGCGAGGCCATCACGATGGCGTCGTTGAGCGCGGTGCCGCCGCCGGCGCGCTGGTCGCGGATGGCGGATTCGAGCAGCGAAACGTCGCCGGTGTAGTCCTGGATGATCTGCGGCTCGTTGTCGAAGGTCATCAGGAAGGCTTCGTCCTTATCGCGGCGGATCACCTGAGTGAGGAAATCGACGGCGGCGTCCTTTTCGAAATCGAGGCGCGGGCGGATGCTGTTCGAAGTGTCGAGGAGGAGGCCGATGCGCAGCGGGAGATCGGTCTCGCGGCCGAAGAAGCGGATGTCTTGCGGAGTGCCGTTCTCGGAGATTTTGAAGTCGCTCTTGTCGAGGTCGGTGATGAACTCGTGGTGGTGGTCCATCACGGTGACGACGAGATGGACGAGGCCGGTGGTGACTTTGATCGGCGGCTCGGGCGCGCCGGGGAGCGGCTGCGTCTGGCCTTGGGGAGTGAGCGGGACGGGCGCGGGTTCCGTCGAGGGCGCCGGCGGGGGAGGCGATTGCTGGCCGCGCGCGAGGCCGGCGACGGCGAGGAGCGCGAGGAGCGACAGGAGAAGTGACCGGCGCACTATCGAACGGAATGCTGCGGCTGCGATGCTAGAGGCCATGCAGGTTACCCGTGGCTGATTATAGGTACTCGCGGAGGAGAGCGTCAATCGAAGCTGGATCGGTTTTTGTGGCGGCGCCGAGGGTGGCGAGGTATTCGCGAAGCTCGGGAGCGAGCGGGGCGCGGACGTCGACGCGGCGGCCGGCGCGCGGGTGATCAAAGGCGACGCGGGCGGCGTGGAGGAAATTGCGTCCGAGCGGCGCGAGGAACTGCTGCGCATCGACGCGTTCCTGGCGCGGGGCGCCGTAGAGCGTGTCGCCGACGACGGGGCAGCCCAGCGCCGAGAAGTGGACGCGAATCTGGTGCGTGCGGCCGGTGCGCAGGTCGGCTTCGATGAAGGTGAAGGCGCCGAGGCGCAGGCGGGCGCGCCAGTCGGTGCGGGCGGCGCGGCCGTCCTGGCGGCGAGCCGTCATGCGGGCGCGGCGGCGGAGGTCGCGCGAAACGGGAAGATCAACGGTGCCGGAGTCGCCTTTCATTTTGCCGTGCAGCAGCGCGACGTACGTCTTCTGCACGCGGCGCTCCTGGAAATCCTCGACGAGCTTGCGATGCGCTTCGTCGGTGCGCGCGACGACGATTGCGCCGGAGGTGTCCTTGTCGAGGCGGTGGACGATGCCGGGACGGAGCGGGCCGCCGACGGTCGAGAGGCTGGCGGCGCCGAAACGGTGGAGCAGCGCGGCGACCAGCGTGCCGGCGTTTGCGCCCGCGCCGGGGTGCACGATCATTCCGGCGGGCTTGTTGATGACGGCGACGTCGGCGTCTTCGTAGAGGATGTCGAGCGGGATGGCTTCGGGTTCGACGCCGGAGGGAGGCGGCGCGGGGATTTCGATGGTGACGCTTTCGCCGGGCGCGACGCGATGCGACGCGCGGCGCGACGCGCCGTCGACCTGCACGCGGCCTTCGTCAACGAGCGACTGGATGCGCGCGCGGCTCAGATCGGGAAGCTGGGCGACGAGGAAGCGGTCGAGGCGCTGCCCGGCTTCTTCGGCGGAGACGACGAAAGACTCGGCGCGAGCTGCGCCGCCGACGTCATTGGCTTCGGCGGCGGCGAGGAGTTCGTCGTCGGCTTCGAGAGATTCGGGGTCTTTGCGTGGAGGCATGATCGAGGTATCTCGTCGTTGTGCGCGCCGCAGTCTAAGAGTGCCTTCAGGGGCTAAAGCCCGGTGCTCGTTGCGTCCTGATGTCGGACCTGGAAGGTCCGACCCCCTAAGGCCGAAACCCGCGCGGCAAGGCATGGCCTCAGCGGGTGGCGGCGCTGGCCGGCGCGCGCTGGATGGGGGCTTCGCCGCGAAGGCCGCGCCACCAGAGGAACGCGCCGGTGCAAATCAGCGCGAGGCTCACGAGCTGCATCAGCGAAATCGAATCGTGGAACATGAGCGTGCGCCCCGGATCGTCGCGCAGGAATTCGATCGTGCCGCGCTCCAGCCCATAGAGCACGAAATACGCGCCCAGCAACTGCCCCGAAAATTTCTGCCGCGTCCCCAGCCACACGAGCAGCAGGAAATTCAGGAACTCCGCGCCCGCTTCGTAGAGCTGCGTCGGATGCAGCGAAATATTCAGCGGCGTGCCGGAAATGCGCGCGGCGATGGGATTGGTGAACGTCACGCCCCACGGCAGCGACGTTGGCTTGCCGTAGCAGCATCCCGCGACGAAGCAGCCCACGCGCCCGATCGAGTGCCCCAGCGCCACGGGCGCGGAGCAGAGATCGAATACGCCCAGCAGGGGCAGCTTGTGACGCCACGCGTAGAACAGCACCCAAGCGACGCCGCCGACGAGCCCGCCGTAAAATGTGCCGGCAGATTGAAACGTCTCCATGCTGAAAATCGCGCGCGGATCGGCGATGAAGTAGTCCCACATGCTGACGATGTACCAGAGCTTCGAGCAGACCAGCGCCACCAGAATTCCGTAGACGCCGAGATTCCAGATCACGCGCGGATCGAAGCCCGCGCGCGGAGCCTGCCGGTACGCCCACCAGAGCCCAAGCAGGAAGCCGGCGGCCGCAAGCACTCCATAGGTGTAAATCGTGATGGGGCCAAGGCTGAAGAGGATGGGATGCATGTCAGGCGCGCTCGTGGGTAGGATGCCGCCAGTCGCGCAGGAGTTCGAGGATCACGAGGCCCGCGCCGACGACGATCGCGGAATCCGCCACGTTGAAAGTGTACCAGTGGTGCGTTCCGATGTAGAAGTCGATGAAATCGGTGACGCTGCGGTGCAACACGCGGTCGAGGACGTTGCCGACGGCGCCGCCGAGAATCAGCGTCATCCCGATGCGGCCCGGCCAGCCGCCGGCGCGGCCCGTCGCCAGCAGCCAGGCGATCAGGCCGATCACGCCTACCGAAAAAACGATGAGCAGCGGCGCGCGCCAGGGCATGTCCGAATCGGCGAACAAGCCGAACGCGACGCCGGGGTTGCTGGTGCGCACCAGATTCAACATGCCGGGGACGAGCACACGCGACGATCCCGGCATCATCAGGCGGTCCACCGCGAATTTCGACGCCTGATCGGCGGCGAGCACCGCGAGCGCGAGCAGGATCAGCGGCCCGGTCGAGCGTGAAGCCGCGGACATCAGGGCTTCGCGCTCCCCGTGAGCACGCCGCCGTCGCCTTCGATTTCGTTCAGCGCCGCGACGCAGCGCTCGCACAGCGCGGGGTAATCCGCGCTCTCGCCGACGTGCGTCGAATAATTCCAGCAGCGCGGGCACTTCGCTCCCAGCGCGCGCTCCGCGCGAATCGCCAGGGTGCCCGGGCCGGACGCGGCAGCGCCGCCATTCGAGCCGGCCGCCTCGATCTCCACTTGCGAGACAATGAAGAATCCCGGCAGAAATTTCGCGTATCGTTGCAACAACGTTGCGAGCGAACCCGATGCAGTCAGAATCACGCGCGCCTCGAGATTCGCCGAAATCGCCTTCTGCGCGCGCATCGGCTCGAGCGCCTTCAGCACTTCCTCGCGCACGCCGAGCAGGCGGTCCCAGTCGGCCGCGCGCTCGGAATCCAGCGCGCCTTCGAGCTGCTCCGGCGAGGGGAACATCGCCATGTGAACGCTTTCCGGCTCGGCGGCAGCACGCGGCAGGAATTTCCAAATCTCCTCGGCCGTGAAAACCAGGAACGGCGCGATCAGCCGAACCAGGGCGCCGGCGATCCGGTAGACCGCCGTCTGCGCCGAGCGCCGTCCGCGATTCCTCGGCGCGAACGTGTAGAGGCGGTCCTTCAGCACGTCGAAGTAGAACGCGCTCAGGTCCACCGTGCAGAAATCGTGGATCGCGTGATAGATGCGGTGGAATTCGAATCCCGCGTACCATTCAAGGCACTGCCGCGCGAGTTGGCCGGTGCGCCGCACCATCCAGGCGTCCATCTCCCACATCTCGGAATCGGCCAGAGCGTCGCGCGACGGATCGAAATCGAAAAGATTCGAGAGCGCGAAGCGGAACGTGTTGCGAATCTTGCG
>DATJRU010000037.1:0-16659 GCA_035504455.1 Vulcanimicrobiaceae bacterium | reverse complement strand
CGATTTCATGCGCTGGCGCCCATACACACCCGAGTTCATTCAAGCCACGGACGCAATTTGAGGGTGCCGCATCCCTTTGCGTTTTTCCTTTCTGCAAAGGGTGCGCGATTGTTATGGGAGGACGTGAAAGGATCTGCGGCGTTTTGGGCCGAAGCGGAATACCGCAAAATGAGCATCGAGGGACGCGACCCGGTCGATACCGAGACGCTGCATTACGGCGAAACTGGTGCGGTCGACAATCGAAAAATCCTGGTCGTACCAAGAAGTTCCGATCGTCCAGGCGACCTCCAGGTCCGCCAAAGTAACTGCTTCAATTGCGGCGATCCCACTGCGCAGGCCTTCCCAAAATCTCTCACCAGCTTTCCGCCCAACCCTGTGGCGAAGCAGCGTCCATGTTTCGATCAGAATGTGATCCGACGTTACCAGTCGTTCGCCCGATTTCAGAATCTCTTTCGAGCGGGCGTTGCTGCGGTCGGAGGAGTCCGCGACGGCATACCAAACCGAAGTGTCCACAAACACGCTCATAACGCGAGAGCGCTAACGACGCCGCGCCCTCTTCCTCTTGGAATGAAAAGCCTCGGCCATCATGGAATCCTTCTGGCTCGCAACATCTGAACCGCCCGATCGCCCCAGGTCGAAGATCCGGTCGACGGGAGCCGCTGTCTCCGGGCGAGCAAGATCACGTGCGACCAGGCGACGGAAATATTCTGCGAGGGACACCCCGAGATCGCTAGCCCGTTGGCGCGCGCGGCGCTGCATCTCGCTCTCGAGGGTGATTTGGGTCTTTGCCATCATGATGGCGCCATCATACCACATATGGCCGAATGGTGTGGCTCGTGCCTTCCAGCCACTACATAAGCCCTGCAAAATGGGAAAACCGCGGCGAAAGAAAACCCAAGTGCCGGAGGCGCGGCACAAGTTAGCCCAGCGCGGAAGCGCTGGGAAAGCATTGCGAAAAAGGCCCCAAGCGCCGTAGGTGCGACACTATTATCGCGGCTTCACAGGCGACGAAAAAAAGCCGCGAGCTGTCATCCCGAGCGGAGTCCCGCGCGCCTTTGCGGTTCCCGCGGTGTGTGCGGACCTGCCCGCCGGCGAGGCGGGCGCGGGACGCAGCGAGGGATCTGCTGTTTGCGGAACGTCCCATGAGACCTTAGCGCAAAGCCTCCCCTCCGAATGACACGTCGGCATTTTTTCAGCAGCCTCTTTAGCCGCGGGCTTTGTTTCTCGAACGTAACGACGCGAGAAGTCTCGACTCCCCCGCCCCAATTCGCGCCGCGAGCCTCTCCAACTCAGCCCTCGCCTCCTCTCTCAACTCCACCGCCTGTTGGTCTTCTTCGACCATTCGGATCTCCTGAAGAAACTTCAACAAGGCATCGCCCGAGCGAAGCTTCCTGCACAGTCGGCTCAGCGACTGTTGCTCGCGCGAATCAAGCGCCCGCATCAACGCCTTCATCATCTTCGAGTGGTTCGGCATCACGTCGCGAACGAATCTCTTCCCCGAAGGCGTCAGGGTTATCACGCCGACTCGCCGCCCCTTTCGCTTCTCCTCCTTCTTCGACTTCGCCTTGTGGCTCTCCTCGAACGGCGCCGGCGGCAGCGTTACCACCACCCGCCGCACCCAGCCCCGTCGTTCGAGGTGCTTGCTCCCCTTCTTCACATTTTGTCTGCTCGACTTGCGCTCGAGCGCCGCGTCTCTCACCGTAAGCGGACCCTTGCGGCTCAACAACTCCAGCAAGCGAAATTCTCCGAACGTCAGGTCGAATGAATCGAGTGGCGGACGCAGTTCGCTCTTCAGCCATTCGGCCGTATCGATAACATCCAGAAAGGCTTGTATGGCGCGCCGCGTCTTCTCGCGATGGGTCGGATAATGTCCCATGCCGCAAAACCGTCCAAAATCGCCCTTTTCCCTCTTTTTAGGGCCTTCTAAGCCCCCGCTAGGGGGCTCCTGGAGTCCCCTGTTACCGCAGAAAAAATAGCCCGATTTGCAAGGGAAGAAAATCCGCACTTGTACGTCCGTGAAAGCGGAAGCTGTAGCGACGCGTCGCGGTTTTTGCGGCCCGCCATACGGCGGAAGCGTGGACCTTCAGGCTCTTGGAAAACTGCTCGTCGTACGGCGGCTTCTAGCCGCGGGCTTTGGCATGTTATCTGGCGAACAAATAAGGTAGAAAAAAGCTGACCGGCGATTCGCGTCAGCTGCTCCGCCCGCACTACTCACTAATCACCGCTCACTGCGTTTTCTTACTTCGCGCTGGCGGCGCGGCCTAATTCTTGCAATTCTTTTTGGTCGAACTTCAGCGCGGCGGCGGCGATGTTTTCCTCGACGTGCGCCACCTTCGAAGTGCCGGGGATGGGGAGCATCACGGGGGAGCGCGCGAGCAGCCACCCCAGGGCGACCTGCGACGGCGTCGCTTTCAGTTCCGTGGCCACGCGGCCTACGGCGCTGGCCGGGCCCGACAATTTGCCGGCGGCCAGCGGGAACCAGGGGATGAAGGCCAACTTCTCTTTCTCGCAATACTCGAGAACATCTTCCGAGCCGCGATCCGAGACGCTGTAGCGATTCTGGACGCTCACGACCGGAATGATGGTTCGCGCGTGCTCGATCTGCTTCACATTCACTTCGGAGAGGCCGATGTGCTTGATCTTGCCCTCGGCCTGCAATTGCTTGAGCGTGCCGAGCTGGTCGGCGGCGGGCACCTTCGAGTCGATCCGGTGGAGCTGGTATAGATCGATGCGGTCGAGCTTGAGGCGCTTCAGGCTTCCCTCGCACGCGGCGCGCAAGTGCTCGGGCTTGCCGTTCTCGGTCCACTTATTCGGGCCTGAGCGGTCGAAGCCGCCTTTCGTCGCGATCACCAGATTTGCGGGATAGGGATGCAGCGCTTCGGCGATGATTTCCTCGCTGACGGACGGGCCGTAGGAATCCGCCGTGTCGATAAAATTGACGCCCAATTCGAGCGCGCGTCGCAGCACGCGGATCGCCTCGGGCCGGTCCTTGGGCTCGCCCCAGATTCCGTCTCCGGTGATGCGCATTGCGCCGTAGCCGAGGCGCGTGACTCGCAGATCCGTGCCGATCAGGAATTCGCCAGCCTGTGTGGCGAGGGATTCGCTTTCGCGTGTGGTCGAGTTGTCAGCGGCCATGCCCATCCTCCCTGCCTTATGATGCACGAGCGGGTCTCTTCGGACCAAGTTAGAGAGTGACACGCCTCGGCGGTGGGAAGCGTGCTCTTGCGCCCGCTTCGCGAGCTGGATGCGTTTGCGGCTTCGAAGGGGCGCAGCAAGCAGCGCCCCTACGGGCGAATTACTTGCTTCATGTCACATGGTGAGGACGACGCGGAATTGCGCCTGGCCGCTCATCATGCGGGCGTAGGCCTCGGGCGCTTTCGCGAGCGGATACTTTTCGATCATGGGGCGCACGCCGGTGATTTCCGCAAAGCGCAGCGTGTCTTCGGAATCGGACGGAGTGCCGGAGGCCCAGCCGCGCACGCTCCGCTGCTGCAGAATCAATTGAAGCGGCGTCACCTCGATCGGATCGATCGTCGCACCCAGGACCATCAGCTCGCCGTTCGCGCCCAGCCCATCGATCAACGCGGACATCGCTTTTGAATTGGGCGCCGTCGCCAGGATCACCTTCGCGCCGCCCAGCTTCTGAAGCTCGGCCGCCGCGTTCGTGGCTGCGCTATCGATGTAATAGTGGGCGCCGAGCTTTTTCGCGAGGACCGCATTGTCGGGTCCGCGCCCGATGGCCGCGACGCGATAGCCGGACTTTTGCGCGAACTGAATCCCCAGGTGGCCGAGTCCGCCGATTCCCTGCACGGCGACAAGGTCGCATGGCACCGCGCCGGTATGCCGCAGAGCGTTGAACGTGGTGACCCCGGCGCACATCAGCGGCGCCGCTTCGGCGGGGTCGAGCGATTCCGGCATGGCCGCAACCGCCTCGATGGGCACAACGACGTATTCCTGGTAGCCGCCGTCGTAGCTGATCCCGCAAATCTTCTGGTTGACGCAGACGATGAAGTCGCCGCGGCGACAATTCTCGCACGTGTTGTCCTGGCCGCCGTGCCAGCCGACGCCCACGCGCTGGCCCTTCTTCCAGGTGGTGACGCCCTGGCCGAGCTCGTCGATCACGCCGGCGATCTCGTGTCCGGGAACGCGCGGATAGGAAATCCCGGGAAACTGGCCTTCCTTGGTCACCACGTCGCTGTGGCAGACGCCGCAGGCGATGACCCGGATCCTCACCTGCCCGGGCGCGGGCTGCGGAATTTCGCGTTCGACAATCTCGAAATCGCCGCCTGCTTTGGGGACCTGTACCGCCTTCATTTTCGCCATGGCTTTCCTCGCTTCGATTTGGACGTTCTCGCCGAGCGCCGATTGGATGCGCGGGTCGCGTCCCCAGGTTCGCGGTTTCTATTTTTCGCTCGTGCTGCCGGCGGCTGGGCCGTTTCCGCGTTCGCGGGGCGCGCAAGCAAGGATATGATGGTTCCGCGCGATCCACACGAGGCAATTGAGCCGATGAAACTTCGGGACGATCAGGATTTTGCCGCTCGCATTCGCCAGGCGATGGGCCGCGAGCCTGCGGACCTGGCGATCAAGGGCGTGGCGATTCTGGACGTGATCAGCGGAGAACTCATCGAGTCCGACATCGCGATCACCGGCCGCACGATCGTCGGCACGCTCGCCGAATACACGGGCCGCTCCGTGATCGACGGCAGGGGCCTGATCGCGGTGCCCGGCTTCATCGACACGCACGTGCACGTGGAAAGCTCGATGATCACGCCGATGGAATTCGATCGCTGCGTGCTGCCGCGCGGCACCACGACGGCCGTCTGCGATCCGCACGAGATCGCGAACGTGCTGGGTGAGCAGGCGTTCGTCTATTTCCAGAAATGCGCCGAGAGCACGCTGATGGACCTGATCGTGCAGCTTTCGTCGTGCGTGCCGGCTTCGCCGCTGGAAACTTCCGGGGCCGCGCTCGACGCTGGCAGCCTGGAGAAATTTGCGGATCACCCGAAGACGATCGGGCTCGCCGAGTTCATGGACATCGGCGGGGTGCTCTCGCTGAATCCGCGGGCGATCGAGAAGCTGGTCGCGTTCCAGGGCGAACACATCGACGGGCATCTGCCCGGCATCCGCGGCTACGCTCTCAACGCCATGGCCGCTTGCGGCATCCGCAATTGCCACGAGTCGACGGACCTGGCGCAGGCCGAAGAAAAGCTGCGCAAGGGCGTGCAGGTGTTCATTCGTGAAGGGACGATCTGCAAGGATTTGAAGGCGCTGGTCAGCCTGGTGACGACGCGGCTCTCCCCCTTTCTCGGATTCTGCACGGACGACCGGAATCCGCTCGAGATTTTCCGCGAAGGGCACATCGATTACCTGATTCGCAGCGCGATTCGGCTCGGCGCGGACCCGCGAGACGTCTACCGCGTGGCGACGTGGTCCGCGGCGCAAGGCTTCGGGCTCCACAAGAACACGCCCAAATGGCAGGCGCGCGGATTGATCGCGCCGGGATACCAGGCGGACATTGTGCTGCTCAGCGACCTCGAGAGCTGCAAGATTCACAGCGTGCTGAAGAATGGGCGCGTGGTGACGCCGCAGCTTTTCGATGCGCGGCCGCGCATCGAGCCTGTCGGCTATCGAAGCGTGAAGAATCGCGCGGCGACGCCCGGGGATTTCGTGCTGAATGCAGGCAACGGCGCTGCCGCAGGCGAACAGGACGTGATCGGCATTATCCCCGGCCAGATCGTGACGAAGCACTTGCGTTTGCCGCTGCCGCAAAATCGCGACGGCGAATTGCAGCGCGACCTGGTAAACGACGTGTTGAAACTGGCGGTCGTGGAGCGGCACGGGAAGAACGGGCACATCGCCGTGGGCTTCGTGAAGGGCTTCGGCTTTCGAGAGGGCGCCATCGCGAGTTCGGTCGGCCACGACAGCCACAACATCAGCGTGGTCGGCGCGAGCGACGAGGACATGGCCGTCGCGGTCAATCGGATTCGCGAAAACCAGGGCGGCTACGTTGTCGCGCGAAACGGGAAGATTCTCGGGGAGATCGCGCTGCCGATCGCCGGGCTCATGTCCGACCGGTCGTTCGAGGATGTTTCGAAGGACCTGCAAAGCTTGCGCTCGGCTGCGCGCGAGATCGGGTCGTCGATCGAGGATCCCACAATGGTTCTCGCGTTTCTGTCGCTCTGCGTGATTCCCGCGCTCAAACTCACCGACTTCGGCTTGGTTCGTTTTGCACCGCCGCAAGACGAAGGCCCCGTCCTGATCCACGACCAGCGCCACATGCGTCACACCCGCGCCTAAAACGCCGCAGTTCGATCGTCACAAAATGGGGTGACTTGCGTCACCGCAAAAAGTCGCTGGTGCTGCCAAAGTTTGGGCAAGGGACAAGAATATGGCCCGGGCCTACGACATCTTGAGGAAGCTGGAAAACGGAGAGGTCCTGAGGATCGCGTCGCGCGGCGACTTGGCGCAAGCAAAGGAATTGGCCGAGTCGCTCAATTCGTATTGGCCGGCGGACTACATCGTGCGGGAGGCGTCGTCAGGCGCGGAATACCAGTTGAAAGAAGAACGCCCCGCGGGCGATCCGCGAGGCGCGTACAAGGGCCAGTGGGTTATCTAGCAACTGTCGTACAAATGCGCGTGCCAGAGCCTTGGAGTATCTTCAGGGGCTAAAGACTCTGTGTGGCAACCGCCTTCAGGAACTTCAGCGGCCAAAGCCCGTGAAGAATTTGCCCGACTTATGTCGTGGCTGGAAGCCACGACCCACAAAACATCTCCGCTGCCACGCGGACTCTAAACCCCTGCGTTTGTTGCGTCCCAATGTCGGAGCTGAAACTCCGACCCCCTAAGGAGCATTTCTCAGATGGCTTCCGGCAGGCGGACCGGCGGCTAGCGTTCCTGGGCGAATTCCTGAGTGATGTACAGCGTTCCGTCGGGACCGCGCGCGATGCCGATTCCGATGTGCGTGTATTCCGGGTTGAGGATGTTGCCGCGGTGGTTCTGGCGGAACCTCGGCTCATCCATGAAATTCTGTTCGGCTTCGGCGACGTCGCGGCACTTGGCGATGTTCTCGCCGGTCGAGCGCCACTGCACGCCGGCGCGCGTCACGCGGTTCGACGGGTCGCTGCCGTCCATCCCTTCGTGACTGAAGAATCCCTCGCGGGCCATTTCCTCCGAATGCAAGCGCGCCACTTCGGCGAGCCTGCCGTCCCAGTCGAGCGGCCGAGCGTGGCCCTTCGTTTCCTGCGCCGCCGATGGATCGCTGCGGTCGCGGTTCACCAGGTCGAGCATTTGCAGCTCGAGCTGATCGGTGCGCGGCCGGTAATTCGCCACCGGCAGTATTTCCTGCGCGCAAAGCGCGGTTCCGATCGCCGCCGCTCCGAGCAAAATAGCCGCTGCGATGGCCGAGCGGGTTGCCGGCAGCTTCGAAACGAATGGGATGGCGTGTCGCGACGGAGTGGTCATAGCAATCTCCCCACTCGGCAGGCTAACGTCAGGATTCGGCCGGAAACACTGGCCTAAAGGACAGATTCGGTAGGGGTACGAACGTACAAGCGGAATGTAACCTTCAGGCTATTGCGAGGGGAATGGCCTTCTTCCACTTGCCTTGCGCCTTCAGGATCAGCTCGACCACTTCGCGAATCGCTCCGTGGCCGCCCGCGACCGTGGTGACGTAATGCGCCGCGCGCTTTACCTCGACGACCGCGTCGCCCACCGCGACCGCGAGGCCGACCCGCTGGAGCAGCGGCAGGTCGGGCAGATCGTCGCCGACGTAGGCGACCTGCTCGTCGGTGACGCCGGCTTGAGCAAGGACCGACTTGTAGGCTTCGAGCTTTTTCGGCTGGCCCTGGAAAACGAATTCCATCGACGACTCGCGCGCGCGCCGGGCATTCGCGGTCGAATCGCGCCCGGTGATGAAGCCGGTGCGGAGGCCCATGATGCTGGCGAGCTTGATGCCGGCGCCGTCGTGGGCGTTGAACACTTTCATTTCGGCCACGGTGCCGTCCGGGAACGATTGCAGGCACACGGTGCCCGGCGTCATCGTGCCGTCGACGTCCATGAGCAGGACGCGAATCTTGCGCGCCCGCCGCATCGCCTTCGCCGGGAATTTGATGTCGCGGATGGGCATGTCAGAAGAGCTGCAGGGTCCAGAGATCGTGGACGTGGACGACGCCTTCCAGGCGTCCGCCGGCGTCGACCACGAGCACCGAGGTGATTTTCTTTTCTTCCATCAGGCGTAGCGCGGCGGCGGCCAGCTCGGTGCGCGGAAGAGTGACCGGATTTTTCGTCATGCAGTCCGCGGCCTTCAGCCCGAGGACGTTTTCCTTGCGCCTTTGCATCACGCGGCGCAAATCGCCGTCGGTGATGATGCCGAGCAGGCGGCCGTCGGCGTCGGTGACGGCGGCCATGCCGAGGCCCTTGCGGCTCATTTCGTAGATGACGTCGGGCATTTTTTCTGTCGCGTCGACGCGCGGGAGATCGTCGCCCGCGTGCATGAGGGCTTCGATCCGGCGGAGTTTCTTGCCGAGGCGGCCGCGCGGATGGAGAGCGGCGAAATCGTCCTGCTGGAATCCGCGGCGCTCGAGCAGCGCGATGGCGAGCGCGTCGCCCATCGCGAGGGCGGCCGCTGTAGAAGCGGTCGGCGCGAGATTGAGCGAGCAGGCTTCTTCTTTCACGGCGATATCGAGGACGATGTCGCTGGCCGTGGCCAGGGTCGAGCGCGGATGCGCGGTCAGCGTGATCAGCGGGACGCTCAGGCGTTTCGCCGCTTCGCTCAGCTCGATCAGTTCCTCGGTTTCGCCGCTCGAGGAAATCGCCAGCAACACGTCGCCGGGCGTCACCATTCCGAGATCGCCGTGCAGCGCTTCGGCCGCGTGCAGAAACATGGAAGGCGTGCCCGTGCTCGAAAAAGTTGCCGCGATCTTGCGGCCGATCAGCCCCGATTTGCCGAGCCCCGTGACCACCGCGCGTCCCTTGCAGGCATGCAGCAGCTCGACCGCTTTTTCGAAGCGGGCGTCCAGGCGCTCGATCAAGCCTTCGATCGCGGCGGCTTCGATTCGGAGGACGCGCTTGGCCGTCTCGATGGCGGACTTTGCCTTGGGCATGCTCGCGACGCGCGCTTTCACGGCGGTTGGTTTCGGGCTCATTGCGGCACGTCCCATTCGCGGGCCAGCGCCGCAAGCTGCGTGATTTTTTCGAGCAACGGCCGAAGCTGCGCCAACGGTAGCGCGTTGGTGCCGTCCGAAAGCGCTTTCGCGGGATTCTCGTGCACCTCGAGGAAGATTCCGTCGACGCCGATCGCTGCGCCCGCGCGCGCCAGGGGTTCGATGAATTCGGGCTGGCCGCCGCTCGACTTCCCTTCTCCGCCGGGGAGCTGCACCGCATGCGTGACATCGAAGACGACCGGATAGCCGAGCTTGCGCATGATCGGAAACGAGCGCATGTCGACGACGAGATTCTGGTAGCCAAAGGAGGCGCCGCGCTCGGTGAGAATGATCTTCTCGTTGCCGGTGCCGGCCACTTTTTCGGCGGCGTTGCCGATGTCCCACGGCGAAAGAAACTGGCCCTTTTTGATGTTCACAACGCGGCCGGACTTCCCGGCTGCAATCAGGAGGTCCGTTTGGCGCGAGAGGAACGCCGGGATCTGCAGCACGTCGCAAACCTCCGCTGCCGGGCCGACGTGCGAAACCTCGTGAACGTCCGTCAGGATCGGCAGGCCGGTGCGCTTCTTGATTTGCGTGAGGATGCGCAGTCCCTCGTGCAAGCCCGGCCCGCGGTACGACGCGATCGACGAGCGGTTCGCCTTGTCATAGGAGGCCTTGAAGATCAGGGGCACGCCGAGGTCGGACGCAACGCCGCAGAGCCGCTCCGCCATCATGAGGGCGTGCGTTTCGCTTTCGATGACGCACGGGCCCGCGATCAGGAAGAGCGGCGCCCCTCCGCCTACCCTGAATTTGCCTATCTCAAAGCTGCGCGATGGATGCATCCCGATGTCTCAGCCTATGCGGCTTCCCTTCGGTTTTCAACTTTGAATTGCCCACGATGTAGCCATACGTCATGCGATAATGCGCGCGCACCGAACAGTGAGGAGACCGATGCCCGAAGCGTCGCCTAAAGCACTCGACGAAGCCGCAGACATCACCGCCATCACGCAGTTGATTCTGCGCGAGCGCGAGAGCCGCGATCTTGCGCGCTGGGAGACGATGCGCGAATGCTTCTGGCCCGACTCGCTTGTGCGCGTGAGCTGGTTTCAAGGCAGCGGGCCGGATTTCGTGACCGGTTCGATCGAGATGGCGCGCCGCGGCATTCCAGCCAAGCATCGGCTCGCGCCGATTCTGGTGCGGCTCGCGGGCGACCGCGCGGTCGCGAGCCTGCACGGTATTATCGATTTGCCCGTGACGCTCAAGGGCATCAGCGCGACGCTTTCGACCCACTCGCGCTTCCTCTACCGCGCTGAAAAGCGCGAAGGCCGCTGGGGCTTGATGGGTTTCGACGCGATCTACATGCGTGACGAGCTGACGCCCGATCTGCCGGGCCAAGTGATCGCCATCAGTCCAGCGGAAGTAAAGGACTTCCGGAAATCCTACCGGCTGCTCTCCTACTATCTCCATAGTCAAGGATACAAAGTTGATTCGAAATTACCCGGCGAGGACCTGCCTGAAACTGTCGATGCGCTTTACAAGGAACTATTTGGCTGGTGCGGCATATCTGTTCCTAAGTGACACATTCTACATATAGTTGATCTTGAGACCACCGATCGCTTGTTGACAGAAGCGAAAATCCGGCGAAAATGGGTGTGGTCAGAACGTGTGGAATATGGTACTATAAAATACAGGAAACACCTTAGAACAAGCCGGGAAACTTTTATATACCATAGAGCATCGGATAATCATTATGGCAAAAGAAAAAACCGTAACAGTCGGCAATCGTAAAGGGTCGGGACGACTCGTTCCTACGCGTCCTACCGGAGTCGAATACCGGGTTCAGTACGGTATCCATATCGTCGACGCCGGCAATCAGCATGGTCGCGGCCAGCGCCCGACGAAGTGGGAGAAGTGCGTCGTGCGCCCGGCGAATGCCAGCCGCATCCCGCAAGGCGATTATTTCCTTCATGCGGATGAAGGCGGCGTGTTCCAGGTGAAGTTTACCGGGATCGAGTGGCAGTACCTCGCGGCAGCGTAAACAGTCTCCTCGAGCAACGGGCTAGCGGGCGCAGAGTCTTCGAGAATTATCTCAGAGGCTCTGCGCCTTTTTTTTCGGACGGCAGAAGCGCGAGTGTGAGGACGAGGGCTCTTAGGGCAACCCGTACCAGGCGCAGCGACCGCCAAAGGCTGAAGTGTTAGTCGGCGGAGGCGGCGTCGGCGCGCGGCTCGGAAGCGTGCGTCTCGGTGGGGATGTGCGACTTCGCCTGTGCGTCGGCGGCGTGCGCGGCGCGCTGGCGGCGGTTTTCGAGGCTCGCGTGGACGAATGCCGCAAACAGCGGGTGCGGCGCCATGGGCTTCGACTTGAACTCGGGGTGGAACTGGCAGCCGACGAACCACGGGTGGTCGGGCACCTCAACGACTTCGACGTACTTGCCGTCGGGCGTGCGGCCGGTGATGCGGAATCCAGCGGCGGTCAGAGTGGGCTCGTACTGGCAGTTGAATTCGTAGCGGTGGCGATGGCGTTCGGAGATTTCGGTGGTTCCGTAGGCCTTCGCGGCGAAAGAATCGGGCTCGAGCCTGCAAGGCCACGCACCCAGACGCATCGTGCCGCCCATCTCGTCGACACCGAGCAACTCGCGCAGCTTGTAGATCACGCGATTCGGCGTTGAGGGGTCAAATTCGGTCGAATCGGCACGCTCGATCTTAGAGACCTGGCGCGCGTATTCGATCGTCGCACACTGCATCCCCAGGCAAATCCCGAAGAACGGCACCTTGTGCTCGCGGGCGTAGGTGATCGCGTGAACCATTCCTTGAATGCCGCGCTCGCCGAACCCGCCGGGAACGAGAATGCCGTCAACATGGCGCAAGACGCGCTCCGCTGTTGCCGCTGAATCGATGTCCTCGGCCTCGATCCATTCGATCGAGACGTGCTGCCGGCTCGCCAGCCCGCCGTGAACGAGCGCTTCGCGCAGGCTCTTGTAGGCGTCTTCGAGCTGGACGTACTTCCCTACGACGCCGATGCGGACGTCGCCCTGCGGGTGCTCGAGCGATTCGAGCATCGTGAGCCAGCGGCTCAGGTCGCGCGGCGGGGCTTCGAGGTGCAGCAAACGCAGAATCTGCTCGTCGAGGCCTTCGGCCGCGAGCGTCATGGGGACTTCGTAGATGTTGCCGACGTCCGGGGCGGAGATCACGCACGATTCCGCGACGTTGCAGAAGAGCGCGATCTTGCCTTTCAGGTCGGCGCCCAACTGGCGGTCGCTGCGGCAAATCAGGATGTCCGGCTGGATTCCGATGCTGAGCATTTCCTTCACGCTATGCTGCGTGGGCTTGGTCTTCAGCTCGCCGGCCGTGGCGATGAAGGGCACGAGGGTGAGGTGGGCGAAAACCACGTTCTCGGCGCCCAGCTCGAGGCGCATCTGGCGGATCGCTTCCATGAACGGCAGCGACTCGATGTCGCCGACAGTGCCGCCGATTTCGACGATCACTACGTCGACGCCGTCCGCAACCTTGCGGAACGCGGACTTGATTTCGTCGGTTACGTGCGGGATCACCTGGACGGTCTTGCCGAGGTAATCGCCGCGGCGTTCCTTGGCGATGATCGATTCGTAGATGCGGCCGGTGGTCCAGTTGTGGTCGCGCGTGAGATGCGCGGAGGTGAAGCGCTCGTAGTGGCCGAGGTCGAGGTCGGTTTCCGCGCCGTCGTCCGTGACAAACACTTCGCCGTGCTGATAGGGCGACATTGTGCCCGGATCAACGTTCAAATAGGGATCGCACTTCTGGAGGGTGACCTTCAGGCCGCGGCTTTCGAGCAGGCATCCGATCGAAGCCGCCGCTACGCCCTTGCCGAGAGAGGAAACTACGCCGCCCGTCACAAAGATGTACTTCGGGCCGGTCCGCAAGTGCTCGATTTCCTCCGAAGGAGTCGGCGTACGACATATTATCTGCGGAAAGCGCGCGTCTGTCAAATCAGGATTTCCGCAGCATCAAATTCACAAAATATTCGAGCGCATCCGTAAGCCGCGATTTACGAATGGCTCGGAGAATTCCTGCGCAGGGGCGGGATCCAAACCCGCCCTACGCGGATGAGCCCGACGCTACTCTTTCTTCTTTTCCGGTGCGGCCGCTGCTGCCGGCGCTTTCGGAGCCGCCGCAGGCTTCGGCTTCCAGAACCCTGGATCAGCCTTCACCCACGCATCGGGCGGATAGCTCATCTCCGGGCTGAACCGCACGAGCGTGGCGCTGTCGGACGCGATGGTCTCCGCGACCAGCTCCGCCCACCTCTTCTGCCCGTCCGGGCCGAGCGCTTCGTCGAACTGCTTTCCGGTGCCCATCGCCGCGTCCAACTCGCCCAGCGAGGCGCGCGGCGTGAAGATGTAAACCGTTCCATCGGGAGCGCCGTAGTGCGCTTCGAAGAAAATATCGTGCTCGTCGAGATTGGCTTTCTCGGCCGTGGCGTGAAACAGCGCGCCGAGTTCGTCCCACTCCTTGTCGTGGCCGGGCTTGCGCACGATGCGCTCGATCTCGAAGTAACGCATCGAGGCCATGTTCACATCGGGCTTGTAGCTCCACTTTTCGTTGTACGTCGCCACCACCTGGTCGCCGTCTGAAATGTATTCCCCGTCTTTTTCGAACAGCGGGCCGAAGATCGCCTCCATCTTGGGCTGGTCGTTGAACTCGCTCGACTTCTGCCACTCGGCGTAGGAGTCGTAGCCGATCAGGAACCAGGCCTCGCTGGGCCCGCTCATCGTCGTCACGGCGAGATAGCGGTCGGGCGACTTGGCGAGCGCCTCGGCCTTTGCGAAGGCTGCTTCATTTTTCGCGTGCCCCGCATCCTTGCCGAATTTCACCATCTCGCGATCGATCAGCAGCACCTTGGGGATCTGGCCTTGGTCCTGCGCGCGCACGACCGTGGCTCCGACCGCGACGCAGGCGAACGCCATCGCGGCAATCACAATTCTCCTCATGCACTCCTCCTTTTCCGTTCGTGTCGACGGGATTACACCACGCCGCACGATCCGGCACTTGCGCCTGGGTTGTTCTATGTGGCTCTGGAAGGGGCTGGGCCGTGAAACAGGTATGATCGCGGCCGGCGGCTACTATACACCGGCGCGTTGCAATGTCCGCGCACTATTTGGCGAAACGCGGCAAGCCTCTGGTAAGTTTCCGCCGCGCAATGCTATGATTGAGCCTCGTCGCAGGCTTTCCTCAAGGACCGGCGCGGTCGCCAAGTGGTAAGGCAAAGGTCTGCAAAACCTTTATCGGCGGTTCGATTCCGCCCCGCGCCTCCAAACCTTAAGCCAAACTTCCTCTAAGCGTTATTGGATTCTCTGCGCGACGTTCTGGGCGGGATTCTCGGGCACCGTTTCACCTACTGTCACACTTGCGAGACGCTCGACCGCTGGCTTGCCGCGCGAACTAATGTGCCTCGTACCAAGCCAACCAAGGACCTGATTTCTGGCCCAGATCACGCCCCACAATCTTCGTTAGAGTGTTCTCGGCTTCCTCGCTGAATCTATCGTCCTCCAAGAACGGAACAAGCTGCGGGATGCTTTTTACGTAGATGTGAGTTTCCAGTGCTTGAAGCGTTTCGAACTTCAGAAGCCCGTCCGGCTGGTCCGTTATGACGCCGTAGGTGCCACGCTTAAACCTTTCTCGGATCGCGGCGATTACCGGCAGATTTTCTTCGTCAGGCATGTCGCGAAATGCGTCGAGCGCCGCTTCGCTGGGCTGATCCATGCCGTACTTAACTCCCCACATCCCGATCTCGCGAAATACAGGCAAATCTTCCCGGTTATGATATTTCGCCAGACCGGCAGCTCCATAGTAGACATAACCCGTGCTGTCGCTGACGTGCGGAGGCAATGAATACCATTGCTTCTGGTTCAGTTCATCACCAAGTTTGTTCGCCGACGCGTAGTCGTCGAAAATCTTCTCTTGTTCTGAAATGAATTCCTTCACTGTCTCGTGCAGCCTGTCGCCGCCGTATTCGCCAGCGTCCCGCAGCAAATCCATGCGCTGGTCGTAAGGCAGCTTATCGAAATGCTCCGCGAAATAATCTCCAGACACGGGCGCGGCGCTCTTTAGAAACTCTTCTGCGCGGCGCGCGACCTCAGGTCCGCACGCGGTCATGTCCAGGAACGGCCAAAGCGCCGTCGTGCGTCGGAGTGGGTCGCGAATGTCGCTCGCCGCTTCAAACCGCCGCCTCAGGTCGACGCCTTTCTCTGCGAAACTTCGAAGCTGCTGCGTCTGTTCAGGGTTCTGCACCCAGGAAAACGAAAGACCGTAGTCCAAAACTTCCCAGGAGGAAGGCGCGTCTTTTTTGCGCCGCAGATACATCAAAATTCTTGTATTGGGAGTGATGGGCTCAACGATGTCCGGCCCGTATTTTTGTTCGGTGGCGAGTTGAAAGCCCGGCAGCCGAATGGTTTCGACCGCCGGCCCGGTCGCCAGAAACACTTCATCGACTTTGAAGACGTCAGGCGCCTGTTGCGACACGATACACACCAAGTCGGCGTCCAAAATCCCGACGCGATAGTCGAATCCTGAGGTGAGCTTGGCGATGGCCGGGGCAATGAAGGCCAGTAGACAGCACATTAGTGCCACTACGCGATTCATGCTCGAAGTGTCGGAAATGACTCGCTACGTGTAAACAGGTGCGAAGTACAGGTGTCGCGAATCTGGTAATCGAAGATCGAGGCGCTAGCTCCTGGTTAACGACGTTACCGGAAACTTGGTCACAAGACACCAATCCCTGCCGCCTAGCGACCACTCCCCTCGTCGTTTGATCAAAGGACTTAAAGTGCAGGACGTGGCACCGGATTGCACCTTATCACCTTCTAGGTCTGCAAAACCTTTAACGGCGGTTCGATTCCGCCCCGCGCCTCCAAACCGTAACAGCGTAGCCTCTTCGTGGCGGGCTCGCTCTTCAATGCGCCGAACGATCTACCAGGTCAACCCTCAAAGCCCAAATAAGAGCGATCACCCAGCCGATTAACGTCCAGCCAAGCAGAAGGTTCATCGCCACAATCGCGCCTCGATTTGCTTTGTGCCGTTGGTACGCAATGATCGACGGAATGAAGTAGAGGAATGGAACTCCAATCAAACAACAAAATACGACGAGAAGGATCAGCAGATGTAGAGGACTATCCCACATAGCGCCACCTCGCTCCTAAGCGTGCCATCCGTCAGCAAGTTCTCGACGCCCCCCTACCCGTGGAGCCAGGGCAATTGGCCTTTGTGCGCGAGGGCGAGCAGGTCCATTGTGGATGCGACCGCGCAGTGGACGCAGACGCCGCCCCAGATCGATTTCGTCTTCCACGCGAGCCAGCCGAGGACGAATCCCGCGACCACCGACCCCGCCGCCTCGGGCCACGGCTTAGTGAAATGGATCATCAGATACGGCATCACGCAGACCGGCACGGCGAGCGCGCCGAGGAAACGCGAGAGCCCGCCCACCAGAAAGCCGCGGAAGAAAAATTCCAGCGCGATGAACTGGCCCGCGTACAGCCCTTCCCAGCAG
>DATJRU010000036.1:0-12437 GCA_035504455.1 Vulcanimicrobiaceae bacterium | reverse complement strand
TTGGGGTGAGCGATGGGATTTGAACCCACGACCCTCGGTGCCACAGACCGATGCTCTACCGGCTGAGCTACGCTCACCACAGGTGTAGACCAGTTTACGACACGCGCGGCGGAATGGAAAGGCTGCCCGCCGCAGCCAAGGCCGCCGCGCGATAGTCACGAGTCACGATTCACGACTTTCTCTCGCTGCAAGGTCATCTCCACTTCGCCTTCCTTCCAGCTCTTTCCGCCGTCACTCGAGACATCCAGGCGATAGACGAAGCCGTCGTCTTCCACTTGGTAGTGCTCGCGGACGGCAACGCTGGGCGATTCCGACGTGACCGTCACATTTCTCCCTCGCACGTGCACTGATCCCGACTCGCTATTGACCTGCCTCCGCAAAAACGAGTTGGACACATTCAGGTACTCGATGATCCAGGTTTTCCTCGCGGCGTCGTATTGTCGTAGGCTGATCCCGAGATAAGGGCTGCCGTCCGGAGCCGGGCCGTGCAGCTCATCGGCGATGGCTGTTCCATCGAGGATGTATCGGCCGATCCACGTCACACTGTATTCGGCGAACTTCCCATCCTCGATTTTGGTCTTGCCCTTGCCTTCCCATTTGCCGATGAGAAAGGCAAACACACCAAGCTCCGGTGGCGCGCCCGGGTCCTTCACTCCAAAAGCCGTGATCGACGGATCGTTCATCGGATTTGTCCCCCAGGCGCGCCGGCGAAATCAGCGGCCGTGATCCGGGGCGCTCTCCCAGCCGGTTTTAGAGTCGTACGGCATGGTGAAACCCATCGCCTCGATCTCGTGAATCTTGCCGTCGTAGACCTTGAAAATGTGTGCGGCGGGAAGATCGAATGGCTTGAAGTTCATCGGGATCGAGGTGACGCCGGGAACGCCGACGATTTTCTCGGTAGTGGACTTCATCGGCTGGCGGAATTGCGAGAGGCCGAAGACCAGCCCGGTCTGCGGGTCGGCGATCATCACGCGGACGGGCTCGATGCGCGTGATGTAAGCGAGCCCGCCGGTTTTAAGTCCCGCGGCGCAGCCCAGAGCTCCGAGCGAACCGAAGCCCGGCTTGTCCGGAGGCGGATTGCCGGTCGTCTGCATCCCGTTTTCGTGGCGGACGCAATCATCGGCGAAGGGCGCGTTGTTCGCGTCGGAAGTCGTGATCGCCGGGTAGTACATTGCCGCGATGCGGATCATGTCCGCGCGGGAATCGCGTTCCTTTGCCGGAACGTCCGTCAGAAACGCTTTGCGCGGCGTATCCAAATTCTTGAGAGAGGTTTCGCGGAGATTCGCGGCGATCAGATGTTCGGCGGTGACGATTTCGCCGTGGCGGATTTTCAGACGCAGCGCCAGGAGGATCGGCTTGTCGCTCGCCTGCATGATGCCCATGAATCCGACCTCTTCGGAAACGGGATCGGGAACGTAAATCTTGAAGGTCGTCGGCGCGGCGGAAGCCGTTTTCCAAAGGCCTTCACCCGGTTTCATGTCGACCGTGTTTTCGACGAATTCCAGCTTCGCGGAAAGCGGAACCTGCGAAGGATCATGAGCCACCAGCGCAGCGATGTAGCTATTGACGGCATCCGTCAGGCACGCATCGTCGCACGGCGACGGCAACATTTTGGCCTTCGGCGCGGCAAATAGCGCGGAACTCGCGATCAGCAAAAGTAAAGTTGCTCTAAGTGCGGTTTTCAAGGTTCCCCCCTGCTGGATTTTTTCTGCGACCGGCCGTGATTTTGCACGCACCTTATACACCCGCCACGCTTCCGAGTGAACCAGAATGTCGGCTTCTTCGCGATTTCGGCGGCTACGCTTTGCGGGGAAAGGGAATCGGGGCGTTGCGCTTGCGGCGCGGCGAGCATTTCTTCAGATGGACGCGGGCCTGCTCCGCCCACGGCCCATTCGGCGCGTAGCGAAGGTACAGCGTCCACTGTTCGCGGGCGAGGTTGAGCTCGCCGCGCTTTTCGTGCGCGAGGGCGAGATTGAAGTGAACGTCCGCGTGGGCCGGCATGGCGCGGGCGGCGCGGCGCAGATGGTCGATGGCTTCGTCGATTTCGCCCTGTTCTTCGAGGACGCAGCCGAGGTTGTAGCGGGAAATGCCGTTGAGCGGATCGAGCTGCACGGCAGCGAAGAACTCGGTGCGCGCGCCCGGAATGTCGCCCATCTGATAAAGCGCCACGCCGAGGTTGATGTGCGCGTCGACCCAATTCGGCGCCAGATCAATCACCCGTTTGTAGTGATCGACCGCATCGGGAAGCGTATCCGGCGAAGCCTCGCAATCGAGCGCCGATTGGAAGAGATCCTCGGCCGTTGGGCTCGCCATCGCGCGCAGCTTGGCGTGACTGGCCGCCGGCGCGTCGAATGAAAACGCCCACTGCTGCTTGATCGGGCTGAATGGCCGGGCGGCGCCGGGAGGAATCACGAGAACGTCGCGGCCTTGCTCGAGAAATTGCAGCGCCTGCAGGGGAAGCGGCGCTTCGCCGAACTGCTGTTCGACGAGCGCAACGGCCCGGCGCACCCGCTGTGCCGGAATGCGATTCTCGGTCAGACGTTTCACGGTGCGGAGAGCGACAAGATCACCGAAGCTGTAGAAACGCTCTCCCCAGCGCGCCTCGGGGCGAACCAGCCGAAGGCGTTCCCAGTAGCGCAAGCGGTTCGCATCCACACCCAGGATGCGTCCCACTTCCTTCCGCGTATACCTTTGCGACAAGCTTCGAGGTCCCTCAGTGAGCCGCTTCGCATTCGATTATGCACCCGGTGTCAATCCAGTGAAGGACACAAATCCTGTGAAAATCACAGCCTGTTGTGGAAATAGGCGGAGATTTCGGACCGCCGGCTCGATTACCAAAAGACGACACCAGCCCGCAGGCGCACGTGGCAGGGCGAAGGGGAGTTGCTAGACTTTTGGGGAAAGCCACCCGCGCGATGCTTCTCGACAACACCGAGCGCCTGTATTTGGAGCGCCAAGTCACGCTGGCGCGAGCCGTGATCGCGGCGCTGTCTCTGGTGGCGCTGCTTGAGACGTCGCGGGCGCCCGTGCGGGGTGTTTCGGTCGTATTTCTTTCCGTTTACCTGGCAATCGCAGTAGCTGCGGCGCTGGCAGAGCGATTCCTGGCCGAAAACCCGATCCGGATTCCGCTGCTGTTCGATTTCGGGGTACTGGCGGCGTTCGTTTACTTGACGCCCTCGGTTTCGGCATTCTGGTTCCTCTTCCTCTTCGCAGTCTTCGCCTTGGCCACGCGCGGCAATGAACGCGCCATGCTGGCACTCGTTGCGCTCGCCACCGTGGGCATCATCCTGCGCGTCGCGGCGGAGGAGTCCTTTCGACTGCAGGGCTCGTGGCACTGGATCGCGATCGGCTTGGGAACGCTCGTCTCGGGCCTGGGCATGGGCTTCCTCGGCGCTCGCGAGCGCGAACATCTGGCGCACCAGCAGTTCCTTGAGAAGATCGTCAGCCTGCTGCGATTCGAGCGCGGGCTCACGGAATCGATCCGCAAGGCGCTCGGCGAGCTAGCCGACGGGTTCCAGTGTGACCAGGCAAGCCTCGTGATTCGCGACGAAGACCTCGAGCGCATTTTCGTCTGGAAAGTGAAGGTGACAGACGCGCAGCAGGCGCCGCCTGAGACGCTCCCGCTGAGCCGATCCGAGACATACCTGCTGGACAGCTTCGAAGTCTCAATGGGATGGGACTTCAATGGCGGAAAAGGCGAAGGATTCGGCTGGGATCGCCGGACGGGGCAAAGAATCCGGAGCGTGCCCGCGCCACCGGATTCGACCAAGGAAGACGTCGGCGCGAAATTGATTGCCGTTACGATTGAATCGGGCGAACGCCCTACGGGCCGCGTCTTGCTGAGCGCTCCGCGCGCCTCGCGCGGCCGATTTTCGGCGAGCGACCTGCGCTGGCTCGAGCACATCGTGCGGCAGATCGGGCCGCCGCTCGAGAACATCTTCCTATTGCGGAGCCTGAGAACGCACGCGGTGGAATCGGAGCGTAGCCGCATTTCGCGCGACCTCCACGACGGCATCCTGCAGACGTTGCTGAGCCTCAAGATCCAGCTCAATGTGTTGCGGCAACGCCTGCCCGAAAAGCCCCTCGAACAGGCCTGCGCCGATATCGCGAGCCTTCAAAACACCGTCCAAGCGGAAAGCGACGAATTGCGCCGCTTCGTCACCGATCTTCGCCCGGTGCGCGTCGAAAGCGCGGACATGCGCGAATTGATGCAGGGTTTCGCCGAACGCTTTCGCCTGGAGCACGGGCTGGCCATCGATTTGTTCGTCGAAGCGCGCGATTTGCGCGTTCCGGACCGCATTTGCAGGGAGTTATTCCAGATATACAGAGAGTCACTACATAACGTAAAAAAGCATGCTGAGGCCAGCCACGTCGTGGTAAAACTAGTACAAGACGAGGCGAAAGTGTCGCTCGTCGTGGACGACAACGGGCGGGGTTTTAGCTTCTCTGGGCGATATACGAGCGAGGAACTGGATCGGTTGCGTCTTGGCCCGATTTCGATCAAAGAGCGTACGCGAAGCGTGGGGGGCACGCTGACTGTCGAGTCGAATCCAGGGCACGGGGCGCGTCTAACCGTCGAGATTCCATTCAATTAACATGAGCAAAGCGAAACAGGCGATTCGGATCCTGGTGGCGGACGACCATGCGATCTTTCGGGACGGCCTTCGGAAATTGCTGGAGGGCGCCGAGGAGATCCAGATCGTAGGCGAAGCCTCGAATGGCGTCGAATGCACCAAAATGATCGCCAAGCTGAAGCCCGATATCCTTTTGCTTGATCTTCGCATGCCCGAAAAGGATGGCCTCGGGGTCCTCGAGGAAGTGAACTTCGATTCGACGCCCACGCGGGTGATCGTCCTGACCGCGGCCGAGGACGATCGTGACGTGGTCCGCGCGATGCGCCTGGGCGCGCGCGGAGTGGTGCTGAAGCAATCCGCCAGCGATCTGCTGGTGAAGGCAATCCGCAAGGTATTCGACGGCGAGATCTGGCTCGACAACCGCATGACCGCCGAAGTGATCGACGCGTTCAAGAAGTCGGCCGAATCGGGCTCGCGGCGCGAGAAGCCGCTGCTCAGCGAGCGCGAAAAGGAAATCGTTCAGCTCGTCGCGCAGGGATTCCGCAACCGCGAGATCGGTGAGAAGCTTTTCATCAGCGAACAGACCGTCAAAAACCATCTTCACAATATCTTCGATAAACTCGGCGTTTCGGACCGGCTCGA
Organism: Vulcanimicrobiaceae bacterium; assembly: GCA_035504455.1. Taxonomy (GTDB): domain Bacteria; phylum Acidobacteriota; class Terriglobia; order Acidiferrales; family UBA7541; genus Palsa-295. The sequence goes on along the minus strand of DATJRU010000036.1, from coordinate 7,221 downwards.
ACTGGCCCTTTACGCGATTCACCACCGCCTGATCGACCAAGCTTAAGCTACTTCGTTTCTGTTAATTACACAGTCTTGCATCGAGCCGGGGGTCCTGTTTTCGCCAGCCCCAAGGGCTCCGGTACTTCCGTACCAAATAGACCTCGCAGAATTGGCTCCATCGCTCTATTGGCGCAAATTGCGCTCCGCTTTACTCTACACGGGCAATCGAGAGGAATTGACACTGTGGCCCTAAAAGAAAGACGAGTATCGCGGCGATTCCTGATGCGCCTGCCGCTCACCGTGCGCTGGACCGACGAATCGGTGGTAGGCGAGGCCGCCACGGAGTCGCGTGAAGTGAGTTCGCGCGGCGTCTACTTCCACCTGCCCAAAGGACTCAAGAGCGGCTCGCCCGTCGAGATCGTGATGACGCTGCCGCACGAGCTGACCCAGGCGGGGCCGGTTCGCGTCCGTTGCCTCGGCCGCGTGCTGCGCAGCAGCCCCGAACATTCGGGCGAGGTGGGAGTGGCGGCAGCGATCGAGCGCTACGAATTCATGCGGAACGGTGAACACGCCGCATAACGAGTTCTTACCCAGACCCTGCGGAGATGGGTGAGAAGAGGCCGGGCGATTCGGGTCCCTCAGCCGGTGTCGCCCGGCTATTTTATTGCAGCAAGCTTCGTCGGCCCTTCGCCCGGCGAAGCTCACATTTTCAGCTCAATTTTCCTGCCTGCCTCAGCCTCACTCGAATTCGCGCCTGGGCGCGCTTTGTTCCGGGCCTACGCGTCCCACGGCAATATCCGCGCGCAGATAATTCTCGCCCCTCACTGGCGATCCGGCCAGGCGGCGCAGCATCGAAATCTGGCCGACGTGGGTGAAGGCATCCGCGACCGGCCCTTGAAAGAGTTCGCCGGCGGAGGTTTCCAGGGCCTCGTTGGAAGCCAGAAAATCGTCAAACGCGCGCAAGGCCGCGAAAAACCGGGCGACTCCGTCTTCCCATGGCAACGCGGGAGAGTTGCTCCACTGCTGGGCGCCTTTCGCGAGCGAAAGCCCCCAGTCGAGCAGGTCGCCGATGTGCGCGAGAATCTGGCCCGGCGTCCGGGTTTTCTCGCCGGCGCGGAATTCGGCGAATCCGTTTGGCGCATCGCGAAACGCCTTGCCCCCGCGGTAGGCCAGCGTCGCCAGCGTGTGGCGCAGGAGTTCGCGGTCGTACTGCGGTTTTGCTTCCGGCATGGGGGCACAATCCTACCACGCGGGCTTGGGGAGGAGGATGTCGACTTCGCGGCAGGGAAAGGAGCTGCCTCCGAATCTGTCCTTGACAATGTCTAGTAAACAGGTAGACTTTATCAAGTTGATAGGCTATATCCTATGAGAATCTCACAAAGAGGCCTCTACGCCTTGCAGGCGCTGACGGTGCTCGCGCAGCATCCCGCGGGCGTCGTCAAGATCAGGGACATCGCCGCGGAGGAAGACCTCCCCGAAAAATTCCTCGAGGCCATCCTTCTGGACCTCAAGCGGGCGCGCATCGTCGACAGCCTTCGCGGCGCGAACGGCGGCTATCAGCTCAAGCGGCCTCCGAAGAAAATCTCCCTGGGCGAAGTGATCCGCAAGATCGACGGTCCGCTCGCTCCGTTTGAAGACGCCGAATCGCTGCGGCGCCGCGTGCAGAGCGACCGCAAGCACCGGCCGCTGTTCCGCGTGCTGCTCGAAGTGCGCAACGCCACCGCGAAAATTTTGGACCATACCTCGCTTTCCGACCTCTGTTGTAGCCGCAACTAATCCTCGGCAGTTTTTCTCTTTCCAATTCGAAGCGCTTTTGAGGCACTGACGGACCGCGAGGGCACAACCCTTGCGGGACCGGGAAGGAAAAGGCCATGAGCACGGTAGCGGTGACACAAGATTGGCAACAGGGTCTTTCGGCAAGCGAAAGAGAACTCCTGCGCGAGGTGGCTCTCGCGCTTCGAGGCATCCGCTACGGCTCGGTGGTCCTCACCGTTCACGATGGCCGGATCGTCGAGCTGAACAAGACCGAACGCATCCGAAGAAGTCCGGCGTAGACGACGATCCCGACCCGTTTCCGCGGGAGGGTTGCACGAAAAGGCCCGGCCAACCGACCAGTCCTCTGGAGGCTTGCAGCCACAAACTTTCAGGAGATTGGAATGTCCATTCATTTACGAACGAAGCACAAAGGGATCGCGGCGATTCTGGCGTTCAGCCTGAGCGTCGGGGCGTTTGCGACGAAAGCTGCGGCTGCGGATGGCGATAACGCCGGAGGCAACGGCGCGAGTGCGGCCGCAGCCCCGGCGCCAAAAGCCAAGCCGGCCGCAGAACCGAATTCGGCGACAGTTGTGGAGTTGAAGCAGCTGGAAGCGAGCGTCGAGGAACAAGCCAAGCAGTTCGACCAGCACAGCAAGGAACTGGATGAGGAACGCGCCGCGCTCCATGACGAGCTTTCGCGGATATCGGAAATGGAATCCGCGCTCGGAATCACTCCCGGCACCGATCTCACGGCGGTATCCCTGCCGGTGGCATCGGCGATCGTGGCCGATCCAAGCGGCGCCCAACAGAATACTCAGGCTACCGTTCCTCAGGATTGGTCGACGCGCGTCGGCAACCTCGAAGACCGGCTGAAGAATTTCGGGCCGTTCTCGTTCAGCGGTGACATCCGCCTCCGCGACGAGCCTTTCTTCGGCGGCCCGTCGAACCAGTCGCTTGACCAGAACCGCGAGCGCTTTCGCGTGCGCTTCAACATCAACGCAAAGCTCAATGACGATTTCAGCGGCGGGTTTTCGCTGGCGTCCGGCGACATCAACGATCCCACGACGACCAATCAGACGCTCGCGAATTTCTACTCACGCAAGGCGATCGCCATCGACAAGGCCTATGTGCAGTACACCCCGCACGAGTTCAAGGAGCTGACGTTGATCGGCGGCAAGTTCGCCTACCCCTGGTACAACACCGAGTTGACCTGGGACAAGGATCTCAACCCGGATGGCGCGGCCGAAACGCTGGTCTTCAACACCGATACGCCGGTGCTCAAGAAGGTCGCGCTTGTCGGATTCGAGCTGCCGTTCGCCCAAGTGGCGAAGACGGCGTCGCCCACCGACCAGAGCGCCGCGACAAGCATCGTCTACGGCGGGCAATTGCAAACCACGTTTCAACTCGGTTCGCGGATCAGGTTCGGCGCGTTCACCGGATACTACGATTATCACGACGCGGATGCGATTGCTCTGGCGCTCGCGCGAGCCAGCTCGAAGAATCCGCAAACGCCGCTCACCGGCTTGCTGCCGCTCGGAACGGGCAACACCGTGCAGAACTCGATCCTGACGACGACAGCGACTAACGTCGTGACGGTCGCCGGGACGTCGTTTGGCACCGGCGTCACGAACATCACGAACGCGCAGTTCGAGTCGAAATTCGGGCTGTTCGATTCGATCGCGCGCTTCGACATCACGACTCCGTCTGACAAGTGGCCGATCGCGATCATCGGCGACTACGTCCAGAACACCGAAGCGTGCGCCAACGTTCCATTCCTCGCGGTGGCTCCGGCGAATACCTCGAGCATCCACTATTCGCAGTCGACGAACTTTTCTTGCAATGCGAATCAGCGTCGCGGTTACTGGGGTGAGATCCAGGTCGGGCGGGCGCAAAAACGGGGCGATTGGCAGTTCGATTACACGCGAATCATGATCGAGCGCGAAGCCGTCCTCTCCAACTTCGACTACAGCGACATCCGGCAGGGCAGTAACGTGAGCGAGCACCGCGCGATGGTGATCTATCAGGTTCATCGCAACGTGCAGACCGACTTCACAGCGCTGATCGGCCGTCCTCTCAACTTCGGCAGCGCCAGCGCGCCGCAGCCCTGGCTCGAACGCTTGCAGTTCGACCTGATCTACACATTCTAGGAAGCGCTTTGCGGCTCGGCGGCGGCGAAGACCATCTGCCTCGCGGAGCGCAAACGGAATCGCATTAGTCGAAATGCTACGTAGTGTGGTATATATCCTGCCACTTGAGTCGTGGTGTGATCCGGGCCCGACAAATCTGCAGGGCAGCGGGATTAAAGCGTCATGTCGAATATTCACGGCAAGCAATACGCGATGAACGCCATTTCGCCGATGAAGCCGTGGAAGACCTGGATCGTTCGGCTGTTCTTCTTTCTTCTCGGGCACTTTCCTTCTTTGGCGACACGCCTCGTGAACCTGTCCTTCATTCATTTTGCCCGCTGGGTCATCGTGCGGCGAAATCAATTTCCGCGGCTCGGCCATGAGCCGCCCGGCGATCTGCGCTACGACTACCTGCTTTTCTTCAGTAATTTCAATGGCACCTGGAACCAATATATCGACGCGTTTTCCGCCGTCCTCAGCACCGGCCTCAACGCGATTTGGTGTTGGAGCGAAAAATTTCCGGGCGCGGCGCCGGTCACTCCCTTCAAGGACTACATTACCGAGGGTCAGTATGAAACCGATTACTACTACACGGCCTATCCTCACGCGACGACCAACGACGTGAAGGCCGCCCACCGCGTGGCGGCTGCGCTTGAAACGCTAAAGCAGCAGCAAAACCAGTCGCCGGAAGCATTCGCGAACGCCTACCGCCAATTCCTCGTGAAGGTGCAGGGCGACCTTGGAGCGACGGGCGAACCGCCCGTCGGAACGTAAGCATGCCGAACAAGAACGGAAGCGTCTACGGCTTGACCATACTTTCTCCGATCACTCGGAGCGTGCACGGGAGCGAGTCTCACAGCCTGGCGATCCGCCAGTGCCTGGCGAAAATGCCGCGCGATTCGGAGAGTCCCTTCGCGAAAGTGTCGAGCACGCACATGGCGAGGCTCGTCGTGATGGACGACGTCGTCTTTTTCGGCGCCCCCTCTCACGAGGAGCACCTGCGGTCGAAATACCTGATCTTCGAATCGAATTTCGACGGCGACCTCGAAGAGTATCTCAAGCGATTGGCGAACGAAGCCCGCCAGGAAGTGCACGAGGTTTGGCGCCATTGCGAAGGCTATCCCGGCCTCGATGACAAAGAAGCGTTCGTCCGGTACATGAAAAAATGCCAGGTCGAGACCACGTTTTTCTTTGCGGATGTGAACGACAAAACGGTGGAGCAGACCTTGCAGGCGCTCCAGGCGCAAAGCGCCGTCGCCGCATTCATCGAGAAGAACCAGGGCAAGCCGCCGGAGGAACTGCAAAAGGCTTTCCAGCGGTTCATCGAGTCGCTGCAGAATGCCCGGCCTCAGCCGCCCGGAAGCGTCAAGGGGAAAGAATTGGCGGACGAATGACATGAGCATCCTCGACCCGACCGACATTCAGGGCTTTACGCTGCGCGGCTACACCTTTCCAGTCGCGCGCTTTCTCTTCTTGAAGATTTCGGACACAAAAAAGGGCCGGGAGTTCGTCACCGAGCTTGTCAGCAAGTTGACGACCGGCGAGAAATGGGACAAGACCCACAGGCCGCGCACGACGGTAAACGTCGCTTTCACCTATCCGGGACTCGTGGCGCTCGGACTCCCGCAGGCTTCTCTTCAAAGTTTTCCGGTGGAGTTTGTCCAGGGAATGAAGGCGCGCGGCGCAATTCTCTGCGATGTCGAGAAGAACGCGCCGCAACATTGGGACCGCGTCTGGCAGGAAGGCCCCGTTCACATCTGGTTGGGCGTCTATGCCGAATCGGCGGAAGAGCTCGAACAGAAGTGCGCCGAGCTCAAGGCTCTGGCGGAGCGAAGCGGGGGCTTGGTGGTCGCCGGAATGCAAGATGCCGCAGCGCTCATCATCGACGGCCAACGAAGCACGAAAGAGCATTTCGGATATACGGATGGCTTTGGCAACCCGGATTATTCGGGCGTCGATCGCGACTCGCAGAACGGGCAAGGCAAGCTGTCGCCCGATGGCAGGACGTGGCTCAAGCTCGCTACCGGCGAGCTCCTGCTCGGATACGCGGACGAAGCCGGCGAGCTACCGCCGGCGCCGGTGCCCCACCTGCTGGCCAACAACGGCACGTTCATGGTCTATCGCAAGCTGCACCAGAATGTGGCCACGTTCCGGGCCTACATAAAAGAAAGAGCCAAGCTCTATCCCGGCGGTGAAAAAATGTTGAAGGCCAAATTCGTGGGGCGCTTTCCGGACGGCACGCCGCTGGAGTTGTCGCCGGATCGCGAGGATCCGGCAATCGTGAAGGACAAAAGCAGGAACGTGGATTTTACCTACGGCGCCGATCCCGATGGCGTTCGCTGCCCTTTCAGCGCGCACATTCGCCGGGCGAACCCGCGGGACGCCTTCGGGTTCCACGGGCAGTTGATCAACCGCCGCCGAATCACGCGCCGCGGATTGACCTACGGTCCGTACACGTCCGAGTGCGAACCCGGCGACGACAGCGCGGAACACGGCGTCATCTTCATGGCGTTGAATGCCAGCATTTTCCGCCAATTTGAGTTCGTGCAGCAACAATGGATCGAGTATGGCAACGATGCGCGCCAGGGCAACGACCGGGATGCCCTCCTGGGCCGTCACGATGGGAAGGGAAAGTTCGTGATTCCGGGGACGGACGACGCCGGCAATCCGCCGTTCATATGCGGGGGACTCCCGAGTTTCGTGCAATTGCGCGGCGGCGATTATTTCTTCATCCCGAGCATCACCGCGCTCAAGATGATTGGCTTGGGCGCGGTCGATCCCCGCTAAGGAAATTTCAGGTGGACATCAGCGACAAACTCAAGAGTTCGCTCGAACGCGTCGAATCCGCGGGAATGGTTGCCCTCGACCCCGTGCAGACGGACGTGATGGATTTTCTCGATGGGCTGAAACAACACCTCATTCAGAATCCCGAGCCGGTCTTTGCCATTCTCCGCCGCGTGAAGCCCATCCTGATCGTCAAGGACACCGCGGTCGTCACTCTGTTCGAGGATGTTCAGGAAGTCCTGTCGCGCGACGACGTCTTCCAGGTGACCTATCGTGAAAAAATGGAGGTGATCGGAGGCGGCAGCAATTTCTTCCTGGGCATGCAGAATTCGCCCGATTACGAGCGCGACGTGTCTCACATGCGCACCGTCATACGGCGCGAGGATCTGCCCGGTCGCGTGTTGCCGTTTGTCAGCGCGACCGCCGAGGGCCTCGTCGCGGCGTCCGGCGGCCGATTGGACGTCGTTCAGCAATTGGGCCGCGTCGTCCCGACGTGTTGGGTGGTCGACTATTTCGGCTGCCTTGAGGCGGACGAAAACCAACTGGCCGCCGATGCGACTGTGATGTTCCAGTA
>DATJRU010000035.1:0-3301 GCA_035504455.1 Vulcanimicrobiaceae bacterium | reverse complement strand
GCATCTGCACTTCAAGCTGATCGGTGCGCGGCCGATAGTTCGCCACCGGCATGACTTGCTGCGCGCAAACCGAAGCTCCCAGCGCTGCAGCACCGAGCAAAACAGCGGCTAAAACGGCCGGGCGCGGCTCCAGGAGTCTTGAAACAAACGGAATAGCGTGCCGCATCGGAGTAGTCATCCGCAGTTCTCCCACTCCATAAGACTACCCGTGGGTATCGGCGGGAGACACTGGACCGAAGGACAGATTTGGTAGTAGTACGAACGGACAACTAGAATGTAACCTTCAGGCTATTGCGAGGGGAACGGCCTTCTTCCACTTACCCTGCGACTTCAGAATCAGCTCGACGACCTCCCGGATCGCTCCGTGGCCGCCCGCGACCGTAGTGACGTAGTGCGCGGCCCGCTTCACCTCGACGACCGCATCTCCGACGGCGACCGCCAGCCCCGCGCGCTCAAGCAGCGGCAGGTCGGGCAAATCGTCGCCCACGTAGGCGACCTCCTCGTCCGTGACGCCCGCCCGAGCGAGAATCCCCTTGTAGGCTTCGAGCTTCTTCGGCTGGCCCTGCACCACAAACTCCATCGAGGACTCGCGGGCACGGCGAGCGTTCGCCGGCGAATCGCGCCCGGTGATAAAGCCGGTGCGCAGGCCCATGATGCTGGCGAGCTTGATGCCGGCGCCATCGTGGGCGTTGAACATCTTCATTTCAGCCACGCTGCCATCGGGAAACGTCTGCAGGCATACGTAGCCGGGCGTCATCGTGCCGTCCACATCCATCAGCAGAACGCGGATTTTGCGCGCGCGCCGCATCACCTTCGCCGGAAATTTGATCTCGCGAATGGGCATTTTCGATTCGTGCTCGCTTCCTCAGGAATCAACATACCGAAACAGCGTCATAAAGCCAAAGTCCATGTGCAGCTGATTGTGGCAATGAAAGAGCGTCAAGCCCGGATCGTCGGCCGCAAAATCGACCTCCACCTGGGCGCGCCGCGGGACCATCACTACGTCCTTCACCACTCCGGCCGTATTCTTGCCGGCATATTTCGTCAGCTCAAATGAATGGCGATGCAAATGGACCGGATGATCGTCGTCGCTCTGATTGTCGAATCGCAGCCGGTATTTCTTGTTGGCCCGCAGCAGAATCGGATCCGTCTTCGGAAATTCCTTGCCATTGACGGTCCAGTGATCCACCCAGTTGTTGCCCGCAAATTTTCGCCGAAAGACCATCGGGACAATTTCATTTGGTTCGGACGCAGCATTCGAAGAAGACGCTCCGAAAAGAGTGTAATCCCACGATGTGTCGGCCGGCGGCGTCCATTGCGGAGCGCCGCTCTGGTTCTCATATTCGACCACCACGCCGAGGCCGTTTGCGCGCATCCGATCGTCCACTTCGCCGAACACCCAGACCCCGGGCGAATTCATCGTCGCGATCACGTCCGCGCGCTCGGCGGCCCCGAGCGTAAGAGATTCCACCGCGCGCGGCGTCGCCACCGGATTGCCGTCGAGGCTGACCACGGTAAGGCGATGCCCAGCGAGCGCGATCCGGTGCAACATTGTGGCGTTCGCGTTCAAAATGCGAAACAGAACTCTTTGCCCTTCGCGAACGCGAATCGGCTCTCCGTGCCCGAGCGCCCGATCGTTCACCGAGAAATGCTGGTAGACGGCTTCGAGCGATCCATCTCCGCCCATGGCGCTGAGATAAGGGTCCCATCCGTGCAGGCAGAGGAGATGCTCGGCATCGTACGCGCCCGGCTCGTTTCGCGGCTCGATGTGGACCATCCCGAATTGCCCTGTGTACGTGCTTCGCTTCAGATCGCGTCCGGCGTAAACGTGCGAGTGATACCAGCGCGTTCCGGATGGGCGCGGGACGAACGTGTATCGCTGGCTGCTGTGCGGCTGGATAAACGGAGTTCCCTCTTCCGCCGCGCCATCGATTTCCGATGGCAGGAAAAATCCGTGCCAGTGCACCAGCTCCGGATCTTTTGTGTCGTTGAACACGTCCACGGTCACGCGCTGCCCTTCGCGAAATCGCAGAAACGGGCCCGGCGCAGAGCCGTTGTATCCGATTGTCTTGATCGTCTTGCCGGGAGCGATTTCGACCTCCACGGGCGAGATGCGCAGGGTCACATCCGCTTTTGGACCGCTGGTGGGAACTTGCGCAGCCAGACGCGACGCGAGGGGAGCGCTCATCCCCACTCCCAGCAATTCCAGGAAATCCCTGCGGCGCATCACTTCGATCCTTAGAAAAGCTGCAAGGTCCAAAGGTCGTGGATATGGACCACGCCTTCGAGGCGTCCCTCCGCATCGACTACCAGCACGGACGTGATTTTCTTTTCTTCCATTACGCGCAGAGCGGCAGCGGCGAGCTCCGAGCGTGGCAGCGTGACCGGATTCTTCGTCATGCAATCGATCGCCTTCAGGCCGAGGACGTTTTCCTTCCGCTTCTGCATCACGCGGCGCAGGTCGCCGTCGGTGATGATGCCGAGCAGCCGTCCATCGGCGTCGGTGACGGCGGCCATGCCGAGACCTTTGCGGCTCATTTCGTAGATGACGTCGGGCATTTTCGCCGCGGCGTCGACGCACGGCAGATCCTCGCCCGCATGCATCAACGCTTCGATGCGGCGCAGCTTTTTGCCTAGGCCCCCGCGCGGATGGAGCGCGGCGAAATCGTCCTGCTGGAAGCCGCGGCGCTCGAGCAGGGCGATTGCGAGCGCGTCGCCCATGGCGAGCGCGGCTGCTGTCGACGCGGTCGGCGCGAGATTCAGCGAGCACGCTTCTTCCTTCACGGCGATGTCGAGCACGATGTCGCTCGCCGTCGCAAGCGTCGAGCGCGGATGCGCCGTCAGCGTGATCAACGGCACACTGAGGCGCTTCGCCGCCTCGCTCAGCTCGATCAATTCTTCCGTTTCGCCGCTCGACGAAATTGCGACGAGCACGTCGCCCGCCGTGACCATGCCGAGATCGCCGTGCAGCGCTTCGGCCGCGTGCAGAAAAATCGACGGCGTTCCGGTACTCGAGAATGTCGCTGCCACTTTGCGGCCGATCAGGCCTGATTTGCCGAGCCCGGTGACGACCGCGCGCCCTTTGCATGCATGTAGAAGTCCGACAGCTTTTTCGAATCGTGCGTCGAGCCGATCGATCAAGCCCTCGATCGCGTCGGCCTCGATCTGCAACACGCGCTTGGCGGTCTCGATGGCGGATTTCGCTTTCGGCATGCTGGCGACGCGAGTTTTCACGGCGGTCGGTTTCGGCGTCATCGAGGCGCATCCCATTCGCGGGCTAAAGCCGCGAGCTGCGTGATTT
>DATJRU010000034.1:0-2789 GCA_035504455.1 Vulcanimicrobiaceae bacterium | reverse complement strand
GTTGCGGACGACGGCGTCGAGCATGCGCTCGATCACGTCGAGCGAGCGGAACTCCTGGCGCGCCGGGCCGCTTTCGGCGTAGCACACGGGGCACTGGAGATTGCAGTAGTCGCAAATCTCGACGAGCGAGAGGCACGAGTGCTGCTGGTGGTCAGCGCAAAGGCCGCAATCGTAGGGACAGCCCCATTTCACGGGCGTATTGAAAGCGCGCGGCATTTCGGGGGGCTTGATGAAGACTTCGCGGCAGCGGCGGTAATAGTCGATGTCGTCGGCGATGAGGATGCGTTCGTTACCATGCTGGGCGCAGCGCTTGAGGAGCAGCACGCGTCCATCCTCGAAAACGATTTTGCCCTCGACTTTGCGATAGCATGTGGAGCAAATGGAGACCGCGACATCGTAGAACAGGTAGGGCCGGACGCGAGCCGTCATCGGAGAAACCTCTCAGCGAAGCAAAAGCGGTAAAAAGTGGACTTCAAGAAATCGGACTACAACCAGGTAAAGGATGACGCCGGCGAAACTCGTCACGATGAGGCCGAGGTCGCCTTCTTCTGGCGGAGCCAGCCGACCCGCGCGCCAGGCAAACACCGCAACCACAATGTGGCCGATCAGAAACAGCCCTGGCCAGACGAAGATCCCAGCGGCGGGGCCGTATCGAAACATGCCGGGGGCGCGGAACAGAGGCAATAAACCCTCGACGAAAAAGACGCAACTCGCGGCGAAGGCGATGGCGATTCCGAGACGGTCGGGCCCGCGGCGGGTTCGGGCGAACGCGAGTGCGTACGGCCCTTGTGAAAGGACGTAGCTGATGACGATGAGGGCGATGCTGGGAGCAGCGCGATAGCGATTGATGAAAACCAGAACCGTTGTCGCGACGCTCCCCGCAGGAAGCAGCATCATGACGATGAGCGTTATCTGGAATTGCCGGAGCGCCTGCAACTCGGGATACGCGGAAGCGCTTAACGCCGAAGGGGCACCGGCGGTCGCGACGCTTACCGTGGGCGGGTTCACGGAGATCGATGGATCGATGGCAGGCCGAGCAAAGGAGTTGACCACGGTGCGAGCAATGGCGATGAGCAGCAGGATGACTCCAACGAAAGCAACGAAGATCCCGCCAAAGAAGCCGATGGCAAGCAGCATCGGCAGGACTTGTCCTGCGTTGCCGCGACCGTTGAAATTCATCGTGCTCAGGAAGCCGACGCACGAGGAAAGACCGAGGACGATGCCGCCCACGATGATGATGAGGGCCTGCCACCATCTCGGGAATCGCTGTGTTACAGCCCCCATCAGGTTTGCCTCGCATCGTGCGAAGTTACGTTCGAGAGGGCGTCGAGATTTGATTGCATTTCGCGCGACTTTCGGACTCCCAGCCAACGCAAAATGTCGCGGCCGTAATAAACCAGCACAACGACGCAGGCCCATTGAATTCCGCCTAAGCCGACGATGCGCACTTCAGGCTTCAGGAAGTCGATCGCGAGCCGCCAGCCGAGATAGGCGATCATGAAAGCTTTGAAGACGTCGCCGTCGCGGTGCGGGCGTTTCAGCATCCGCAGGAGGAAGAAGAAGAGCGCGAGCGCGAAGATCGATTCGTAGAGCTGCGTGGGGTGGCGGCGGATTCCGTCGCCGAAATCGACGCCCCATGGCAGCGAAGTGGCGACGCCGTAGGTGTGGTCGGCGAGGCCCGTGAGGAAGCAGCCGATGCGGCCGATGGCGATGCCGAGCGCGAGCGGCGCAGCGAAGAGGTCGCCAGTCGAGTGCGTTTCGCCGGTGCGGCGCTTGGCCCACTCGACGGCGAGGAGGCCGCCAATCAGCGCGCCAACGATCGTCTTGCCGCCGAGGAGGTAGATCGGCTCGCGCCAGTGCGCAAACGTGAGGGCCGGGTCTTCGAACCAGTAGAGGATGCGGCTGCCGAGCGCGGCTCCCGCGACGGCTGCGGTGATCGCGGTCCAGCGCGAGGCGTCCGAAACGGAATCGCCGTGGCTGCGGCGCAGACGGAGATAAGCCAGGAAGCCCGCGATGTATGCGAGGAGCTCGAGCGGCAGATGAGGATGGAGTGCGAACGGACCGAAGCGCAGATAGAAAGGAAAGTGAATTTTCGCTTCCTTGTCCAGCGCGGCTGAGAAGCGCGGCCGCCCGATTAGTGCCGTTCCGGATGACGCGCATGATACGTGATGGCGGTACGCAGCGCAATTGCAGGTTCTCTGTGGCGCCAGCGCTACGGAACCGCACAAAATCAGGAGGGCGACTGCGGGCTGCCGCGAAACAGCCAGTGCGTTGCGCCGTAGAGAAGGGCGAGAATTCCAAGCACGATGAGGATGAACGCGGCTTTGTGCGCGGTGAGGAAGAAAAGCACCGCGTTGCCGTAACGGACGGCGAGGATTCCTTCGACGGTGTAATGCAATCCGCGCGCGAGAAGCAGGGCCAGGATGAAGGTGCGGAGCGGGACCTGAAAGACGCCGGCGGCGAGGACGAACACCTTGAACGGAAACGGCGGCGGGAGAATCCCGGGGACGAAGGCGCTGAGGAAGGCGTTGCTCTCGACCCACTGCTTGGCCTTGCGGGCGGCTTTGCCTCCATGGCGGTGGAAATAGGCTTCGCCGCCCTTTTTCGCGAGCAGGTAAAGCCAGATACAGCCAGCGAGCGAGCCGACCGCGGCCATCGCCACGTAGTACGGCATGCGCGCCGGTCTTTGGGCCGAAAGGCTGATCACGAGCGCGTCGGGAATAAAGGGGAAGCTCAGCACCGAGGAATCGAGAAACGTGACGAGAAACAGTCCTCCGCCGCCCATCACC
>DATJRU010000033.1:0-5863 GCA_035504455.1 Vulcanimicrobiaceae bacterium | reverse complement strand
ATGCGTCACAGGCCGCCTCCAAGCGATGACAACTTCGCGCGGCGATCCGAGGAGGACGCGGTAGATGAAAAAGTTTGCGGGGCTTTTCGTTTTGTTGCTGCTGGTTGTCGTGCCGGTTATGGCGCAGGACGCGCCGCCGTCTCAGGATACGCCGCCTCAGGACACGTCTTCGCAGTCGACGTCATCGTCGTCTTCGCAAACGACGCCGGACGAGAACCAGAAGCCGGAAAAAAAGAAGGTCAGCACGCTATTTCGGCCGAAGTACGAGATTTCCTTGGGGTACGACCACCGGTCGTTCGGTCCGGCAGGCACTCCAAGATATGGAATGAACGGGTGGGTAGGATCTTTCGATTACGACTGGAAGAGCTGGCTCGGATTTGAAGGGGAGCTTCAAGGAGTTTACGCGACCCGAACACCCCCACCAGGCGAAGGTGGAGTCGAAAAGCCCAGCATCTATACGATCATGGGAGGGCCGCAAATCTTTCCTTTCCGGCATCACAAAATTTCCCCCTTCGGGCATATCCTCTTCGGCGAGGGGTACTATCAGGTACCGACCGGTCCCTACGCCAGCTTCGGCAGCAGCACGCCGACTTCCTTCTCTCACTCGTTGGCAGGCGGCGGCGGCCTGGACTACAAATTCAAGGAAAACTGGGCCGTTCGCGGCATGTTCGATTACGGGAGCACGCGCTTCTACACCGGCAGCGGGATCAGCAGCGACAGCAGCTACCGGATTTCGGTGGGGTTGGTGTACTACCTCGGCCGGAAATAGCTTTTGTCGCCGAGCGCGGCGAAATTTTCGCGCACGCTTACGCCGCTTTTTTCGAGGCTCATCATCTGCGCCGCGAGATCGAGGGTGCGTGCGGCGGCTTGCGGCGGACTCACACCGCGGGCGTGAATATTCGAGATGAGATTGCGGTCGGCGTCCGTGTGGCTCGCGGACGGGCGATAGGCAATGTACGCCGAGAGGCTCTCGACCGTCGCGAGGCCGGGGCGCTCGCCGATCAGCAGGACTACGACCTTGGACGCGAGAAGTTCGCCGATTTCATTCAGAATTCCCACGCGACAGTGATGGATTACGAATGTGCGGCCGGTTTTCCAGCCGCGCTCTTTTGTGCCACGATCGAGCAGCGGTAGCAGCGGCGGAACTTGCGCCGCTACGGCTGGTACGGAAAGACCGTCGCCGATCGCGATTTGAATATCGGCACCGCGCGGGCAGAGATTTCGCAGCGTTTCCCTGGATGCGTCGTCGAACGCGCGGCCTAGATCCGGGCGCAATAAGTATTGGTCCTTGTTTGCGGCTCGCGTGCGGACCTCGAAGAGATTCCATTGCTTCATGAAGGCTGCGCCGAATGCGGCAGCTGGGTCGAATTCCTCGCGGACGGCGTCGCGGGCGGCGGCGTGAGCTTCGCGGAGATCGATTTGCGTGCCGGTGCGATAGGCGGCGCCGGCGCGGCCTGCGAGCAGGCGCGCGGGCGTCCGAGCGCGGATTTTTTTCACGATTTCGGGGAGATCGGAAGCGGCTAGCGGGTTGTTATCGTCTGCCATTCGGCGATTTCCTCTAATCAACACCCATCTTCGGTTGCGCGTGCGGGGAGCACGTCCGGGCAAGCCCGGACGGCAAGCGGCGGGAGCGAGCTCCCGCACTCCACGGGCATCCGCAGGCTCGCGCGCTCGTCGGGCGGTATTCGTCCGCGATCACGCGATTTCCTCGAGCGACGATTCGAGCGCATGCATTAGCTGGCGTCGGGCGGGAGCGTCCAATAGCGCGGGCTGGCCCTCGCGGTAGATTCCCATGCGCTCTAGCCACGCGAGGAATTCGGGCGCGGGCTTCAGATTCAGGAGGCGGCGGGCGGCGAGCGCGTCGTGGTAGCTCGTCGATTGGTAATTCAGCATCACGTCGTCCGAGCATGGGACGCCCATGAAGTAATTGCAGCCCGCAGTGGCTAGCAGGATCAGGAGATTGTCGGCGGAGTTCTGGTCGGCGGCGGCGTGGTTGGTGTAGCAGACGTCGCAGCCCATCGGGAGGCCGAGCAGCTTGCCCACGAAATGGTCCTCGAGGCCAGCGCGAATGATCTGGCGCTCGTCGAAAAGATATTCGGGGCCGATGAAGCCGACGACGCTGTTCACGAGAAAAGGATCGAAGACGCGGGCGACGCCGTAGGCGCGGGCTTCGAGCGTGAGTTGATCGACGCCGTGATGGGCCTCGGCGGAGAGCGCGCTTCCCTGCCCGGTTTCGAAATACATCACGTTGTCGCCCTTCCACGGAATGTCGCGGCGCGCGTGATGTTCGAGGACGCGCTCGCGCCCTTCGCGGAGCGTGTCGAGCGTGATGCCGAAGCTGCGATTGGCGGCTTCGGTTCCGGCGACGGATTGGAATAGGAGATCGATGGGCGCGCCGCGATCGAGCGCGGCCAGTTGCGTCGAAATGTGCGAGAGGCAGCAGGTTTGCGTCGGCACGTCGTATGCGTCGACGAGGCGTGCGAGCGCGTGGAGAATCGACGCAACGGTTTCGACCGAATCGGATGCGGGATTCACGCCGATCACGGCATCGCCACAGCCGTAGAGCAGGCCCTCGAAGGCGGCGAGGAGGATGCCGCCGATGTCGTCGACCGGATGATTCGGCTGCACGCGAATGCCGAGGACGCCGCGCTCGCCCATCGTATTGCGGCAGCGCGTGACGTTGCGGATGCGCGCGGCGGCGAGGATCAGATCTTTGTTGCTCATGATTTTTGCGGCGGCGGCTGCGATTTCGGGGATCAGCGCTTTTTGGATGTGGCGCAGCTGGGCATAGGTGGTGGCATCGTCGAGGAGATATTCGCGGAATTCGCCCACGGTCATGCTCTGGAGTGGCGCGAAGGCGCCGCGATCGTGGGTGTCGAGGATCAGGCGCGTGAGGTCGTCTTCGATCAGAGGCTGCGCGACGATTTCGGCGAGCGGGACATCGGCGAGCTGGCGCTTGGCGGCGACGCGTTCGCGTTCCGAGCGAGCGGCAATGCCGGCGAGTTGATCGCCGGACTTCTCTTCGTTGGCCTTCGCGAAAAGCTCGCGGAGACCGGAGAATGCGAAGCGCTCGGGCATCGGAATGACGCGAAGGAGCGGGAAATCAGCGTCCTCGGGGAAAGTAGCATCAATCGCGGATTAGGGGAAGGCGCGAGACGCCCGCACGAATACCTCGGAGCGCGGTTTCCTCGCGGCGAAAGCACCTCGACCACATTCGCAACAGAAACTGCGCAATGGTAGGCGCTTCGCGCGGTCGTTTTATGGCAGGGCCGGAAGCCCCGCCCTTCCACCTTTGAGCGCGCTGCGCCCCAGGGTGACCGCGTCAATTGGGTGCATTCGGTTCAGGCACCTCGATGCTTGCCGCATTCGATACGGTGCCAGGCTGTTCGTTGGGACCCTGCAAACAGAAGCTGCCGTCGGGAGACGCGATACACGCGTTGGGATGGAACGTAAAACGAAAATCGTACTGTCCGGGCTGGCGCAGAATTCTTGTGTCGTAACCCTCGGAGAGAGTGGCCAGCGTGAATGTGCCCTCGATGGTCTGGCCCGAAAGAATTGGCGTTTCAATGAGGAAGTTTCTACTGCAAAGCGGAAGATTTGTGACGAGGCCTCCCTTCCGTTCGGGGCCCTTGATTGGCAGATCTGCCCATCCACTGCCTTCGTGACGGTACTCGGCGGTTATATTGAAATCGTTGCATGTAAAGGTTGCGTTTCTGACTGGCTGGCTTCCGAGATTCCGAATGTAATAGCGGAAGAGCGTGCAATCGGCTCTCGTCGGGGCTGCGCCGGCACAGACCGCGTTGGCTTCCTGGGGCGTCGCGCCGGACGCGACTGAAACTTCAAACGCAAATTTAAGTTCGCCGAGATTCGGCAACGGCGGGGATTCAACCGTTACCTCATTCGAGAGAACAATTACTGCTTCCTGAAAGTCGACGCCGGGCACGCCGCCCGGCGGAAGGACGACTTGTAGAGGACTGAGGCAATCCGTTCCCGGGTGCATTTCGGTGCAACCGACTAGTGTCCATTCGGCCCGCAGTGTGTATGACCCGACGTACAAGGAATCGAGCGCGTCAATGTCGCGACGTGGCGAAATCAGGCGGGTCGTATATTTGGTGTTTTGTCCCGGCTTCAAACGAAGATTGATCCAATCGAGCGTGCTGCAATCCGGTTTTCCCGGCTGGCTAATCGGCCACCAACCCGAGCTCGAGCTGGGTCGCTTTCTCTCGAAGACGACAGTTGGTTCGGAGCAACGCAGCTCACTGATGTGAATCGTGTACTTACTCGCATTTTGCAACGTCAACGTGAAAGCCTTGCACGGTAAAGTTAGCGACGCTTCGCCGCTGCAGCTGGGACCAAGCGGCGCGCGGCTATGCGAATCCTCGCGTAACGTCAGATGAAGATCTTGTGCGGGAGGCAGCAGTCGCGGAAACGGCCCCGCAGCCCTGGCGATGGGTCCATCGGCCAGAAAAACAAACAAAAGCAGAGGTAGAAGAACGGTCACATTCAGCTTCTGCATGTGGACTCGCTCCATTTGAAAGTCAAATGCGAAATACAAACGAGGTATTGCCTGGCCCCGGCTTACGGGCGCTCGTGCTAAAAGTCAGATGCCGTGCCGTCCGCCTGCGATGCTTATGAAACTTCAGGATTCGAGTTTGAAGCGGGTGGCGGCTAGCGTGTAGAGGCGGCGCCACAGGAGGCGATTGATGGTGACGACCATGGCGGCCATGACGATGGTGGCGGCGAGCAGGACGCGGAAGTTGCCGGCGTCGGTGGCGGCGCTGATGACGGCGCCGAGACCGACGGTCGAAAACGTTTTGCCCTGGAAGTGAAAATATTCGGCGACGATGCTGGCATTCCACGCGCCGCCGGACGCAGTGACGAAGCCCGTGATCAGATACGGAAAGATGGCGGGGAGCAGGAGTTCGCGCCAGCGTTCCCAGCGGCGGAAGCGAAAGATGCTGGAGACCTCTTTCAGGTCGGTGGGGATGGCGATGGCGCCGGCGATCACGTTGAAGAGGATGTACCACTGCGTGCCGAGGAGCAGCAGCACGATCGAGCCGACGCCGAGCCCGCCTCCGATGCGAATCAGCAGCAGAAGAACGATCGGGAAAAGCGCGGTGGCGGGAACGGACGCGGCGATCTGCGCGAGCGGTTGGGCGACGGCGCTCAGCTTTGGATTGAGGCCGATCATCATGCCGACGGGAATCGTCCAGAGACCGGCGAGGGCGAGTGTCAATTCGACGCGCAGGAATGTGGCGCCTGCGCCGAGGAAAATTCCGTGCAGCTCGGGGCCGGTGAGCGCGGCGAGCAGCATACTCATGCGCGCGAATGCGTAGGCGATGCCGATGAGCGCGGCAAATAGAATCAGCCGTGCGGTCCACGTGGCGAATTTGCTCGGCGGGCGATCTGCGACCGTTGAGTGCTTGCGCGCGAGGTAGAGGCTGAAGCGTTCGCGCGCCGGGCGAATAGTTGCCGAGGCAACGAGGGGTAACACGCGAGAGCGTTTCAGCAAATCGAGAATGTGCGAGCGCGGCACAGCGGCGGCTTCAACCTGCTCGAATTTGAATTTCTCAGCCCAGGCGATCGCGGGACGCCAGATCAGTTGATCGATGACGACGATAACGCCGACCATGACTGCGAGTCCCCAAAGGATGGCGCGGGTGTCGCCCGCATTCGCGGCTGTCTGCAGATAGGAGCCGAGGCCGGGAAGGCGAAGATCCCGGTTGCCGAGCACGAACATTTCGCAGGCGATCAGGAAAAACCAGCCGCCCGCAACCGACATCATCGAATTCCAGATCAGCCCGATGGTCGAAAACGGCAGCTCGAGCTGCGTGAAACGCTGCCACCAGCTCCAGCGATAGAC
>DATJRU010000032.1:0-2955 GCA_035504455.1 Vulcanimicrobiaceae bacterium | reverse complement strand
GCCGCCATCGCAAACCCCTCTCTGTTCGCCATGACGAATCACAGTTCAGCCGATTCGAGAATCCTCATCGTGAGTCCGCGTCAGCGAGGGGTGGTATTAGGCCATCGGCGATCTTTTGAGCCAGGCTTGTCGAAAGTCTCTGCGCATAGGCGCGCTTCACGGCGCGTCCGAATTCGATGCACCTTCGATATTCGGGCGGAATCTCCAGCGTTCGAACGAATTCGCTGACTCTCGCGATGAGCGATTTGATCAGATCGCGATCACCCGCGTGCCGGAGCTCTGATTCTATTCGATCGAAAACGCTCGAAGTCGGCGGCTTCCTTGGCGGTTTCATCTGCTCGCGTGCAGTCTGGTGAGCCGCCGTTTCACCGTGGCTTGGTCCGTGGCCTGACATTCCCATATCGTCAGCACACTGAACCCCATGCCTCTCAGCAGCCGCGCTTTTTTGCGATCTCTTTTTTTGTTTGCGTCGAACTTCTCCAGCCAGAACTCCCGATTTCGAGTAGGCGTCGTCGTACGAACGCAAGCCTGGTGGCGATGCCAAAAGCAACCATGCACAAAGATAGCCCAGTGCTGAGCTTGATTCGCGAAATCGGGCGATCCGGGCAAAGTCTTTACGTTCCGACGGAAGCGTAGCTTCATCTCACGTAGTGCGTGACCGACCTCTTGTTCGGCTCTCGTACCCTCGCGCCGAACGCGGCGCATCAGGTCGGATCGGGCAGAATCAACGGGTCGTTCGTATGGCAGCAACTTCATTCAGCAGCAACAGCCGCCGCCCTTTCGTTGGAAAAGTTGTCCAGCGCTTGGACGTGCCGAATATGATCGCGAACGCGCTCCTTGAAACCTGGTACAAATCTCAAGGAGCTTTTCTCGATACGTGATAAAAAACCCGCAGTTGCCCTCTCCGAAAGAAGAAAGGGAGGATAGCGTAGAAATTCTTCCAGGGGCTTGCGCTTTCTCCAGAAGGGAAATCCGGAAACGCGAACCTCACGCCGAGAAGAGCCGTCGAACCGTGCCGCTCGCGGCCAGTCGCCGTGCGCGATGGGTCCGGCGTCTCTCGATCTATCGTAGTTGCCCGGTTTCGACAGTCGTTGGCCGATCCACGCGGCGATCGGCATTGTGACAGCATTGCCGATCAACGACCATCGTAGCGAGTGTCGCGCTACCGATTGAGCCGGTTTCGTCCAGTTCACCGGCAGTCCCTGAAGACGTTCAGCGTCGCGGATATCCGGTGTTACGATTTCGCCATTCGTAAGCAAGATCGCCGGCGGCGATGGAATCCCAACCGTCGATCCGTTCTTGAGCGTCGGCACGCAGTCGGGCCCCCAACCCAAGCCGCGCGTACCCTCCGTCCAGTAGAACCCGTGCGCATGGGTTTCCAGCCTTGTGTCCGAAAATACCGGGTCCGCTTCGTCCACAAGTAGAACGCCGGCAGGATCTTCCGTAGCGCTAGCCAGAAAAAAGACCCGCTCTCTGCGGTGTGGCAAAAAGCTCAGAGAATTGACGACCCTGTATGCCCATCGATAGTCGCGCTGCTCGAATTCCGAGACAAGCCGCTCCATTGCGCTGCCGCCGTCGAGGCGGAGCATGAAGGACACATTTTCCAGCAAAACCCATTTGGGCCGGTCACGATCGAGGAGACGGAAGACATGATCTACAAGTCCCGACTTTCCGCCCTTTATACCGGCTGTTCGTCCAGCTTGGCTCAAATCCTGACACGGAAATCCCGCCGTCAGGATGTCGATGCCGGATGGCAGCGACCTGAGAGTTGCAACATCCCCGACGTTCGGGATTCCGTCGAATCTGCGCGCCAGAACCTCCGCCGCTGGTGCCCAAACCTCGGAAAACACAATGGTTTCATGCCCGGCCTGATGAAGGCCGAGCTCCAATCCGCCAATGCCCGCGAATAACCCTGCGATTCTCATGTTCGCCAGTGTTCCCGACTCGTTCGCTTTTGACAAGGCTTCGCGATTAGTGTTTCGGCGATGGTCACGCGAAAGTTGCACTTGCCGCGCGTAGGCGCTGGATCGGGAGGAGCGTCATGATCGATTGCAGAATTTTGACCGCGCTGGGCGCCGTCGCATTGATGGGCCCGCCCGCCCTCGCCGACACGCTCGCCACGCATCGCCTGCCCGCGGCGCTGGCGGTCGAGGCGGCGAGCGCCGTGGTCGCGGCCTGCGCGAAAGAGGGCTATCACGAGACCGCGCAGGTGGTCGACGCCGACGGCGTCATCATCGCCACCATCCGCGGCGACGGCGTCGGCGCCCATTCGCTCGATAGCGCGCTCGCCAAGGCCTATACCGCCGCCTCGTTCAAGAGCGACACGCTCGCCCTCTCCGCTCGCACCACGGGTGAAAATTCGATACTGCCCCTGGCCAAATTGCCGCATGTGATGTTCTTCGGCGGCGGCGTGCCGATCAAGCTTGGCGACGAGCTTATCGGGGCCATCGGCGCCGCCGGCGCTCCGGGCGGCAAGCTCGACGACGCCTGCGCCCGCGCCGGCCTCGACAAGATCAAGGATCGCTTGCAATAGGCAGGGGAGAAGCGGCGGCGCTGTCACGCCCGCTGCGCGCGGGAATGCCGGCGCCGCCGGCTGCGATCCGCTCTGGAGCGCGTGGCTCTAGTTCAGGGCCGTCTGCAATAGACCGCGTTCCGGATCCGCCTTCCGCGTTTCATGAGGCCGGTCGTTCACCTCGATCAGACGAGGGCTTCGGGCAGGCTCGAAGGATCGCCGAGGCGGCGTCAAAACGGAGTGGCCGCGACCCGGTCCGCAGTCTCCCGAAGTTCGAGTCACGATCCGCGGCGCCTTGCCGTCCGATGACCAGGAATACTGGACGCTGCGGGTGCAGACGTGGCCGCCGGACATGGTCGAAACCACGGAATAGGCGCGCGCCCCCGGCGGCCCATTGCGGAAATCAACGTTGAGCAGCGAGTCGGGGCTTGCCAGGGCGTCAG
>DATJRU010000031.1:0-7266 GCA_035504455.1 Vulcanimicrobiaceae bacterium | reverse complement strand
TGCTCGAACGCGCGCGATAGTACTGATCCGCCGGAAGCGTGACGATGCGGATCCCGGGCATGCCTCCGTCTTTCGCGGCAGATTCCGCATCGTGAAGGAATTCGCTGGTTGAAAAGTAGACGCCCGGCATCCCCGATTTTTCGATTTGAATCGTGTCGTGGGAACCCCACCACGTGCAGCTCCCTCAATCACCCACGCCGAAGACGAACAGATCGCCTTGCTGCTTCACGGTCGGATACCACTTGGGGGTGTTCGTGATCGTCTGCGCCGCCGGCTTTGGATACATCGCGATGGTTGCCTTCGGGTACCTCTCTTTCAGGATTTCAGCCAGCGCATCGAGGAAATTATTCGCGCCAAATTTGCCGTTGTCGACAAGGACGATCGTCCTGCCGTCCAGACCCTGGACTCGAGGGCTGATGCCCAGCGTTGGCGGCGGGGGAATCTCTCCCCGAGGATTCAAGACTGCGAGTTCTATGGTGGCTGGGTCTGCCGAGAAACGCTGCGCGGGGTCTGCCATCGGGTGCCTCCTCTCGCCGGCGCGCGGCGAGTTGTATGGTGCAGCAGCGGGTAAGTCTATCGCCGCGCTCTGTCGTTGTCAAAACAACAGTAACCACTGCTGTCCGGCGCCTGCGGGAAAAGCTTCCGGGCAAACTGTTTTCAGGAAGGGAGAACTTAGCCCTGGCCGAGGGGAAGGAAATACTGGGTGCCTTTGACGGGCTGGCGCAGGCGGCGCAGCAGCTCCAGCAAATCCTGATTGCGGGCGACGAAGTCGATCTCGCTCGTATCGACCACCAGCAAATTCGACGCCGAGTAGCGGAAGAAGAAGTGCTCGTAGGCGTTGGCCACGGCCTCCAGGTACTCCGGCGAAATCTCGGTTTCGGCCGGGTCGGCTTTTTTCGAAACGCGCTTGCGCAGGACCTCGGGCTTGGCTTGCAGGTAGATCGTCAGGTCGGGCGTCGGCACGGACGGCGCGAGCATGTCGAAATATTTTTCGTAGAGCTTCAGCTCTTCGTTGTCGAGATTGATGTACGCGAAAATCTTGTCCTTCTCGAAAAGGAAGTCGCTCACGATCGGCGCGGGATCGTCCTCCGGGTGCGTCTCGATCAGGCGGCGGTGGCGCTCGTAGAGGAAATACATCTGCGCGCGGAAGGCTGCGCCCGGCTTCTCGTCGTAGAAATCGGCGAGGAAGGGATTTTCCTCGCAGTCGAAGACGCGGCGCGCGTGCAGCTGCTCGGCGAGTTCCCTGGCGAGCGTTGACTTGCCCACGCGGATCGGCCCTTCGATCACGATGTAGCGCGGCGCCTTGAAGGCGGGCTCGCCCTTGCCGCCTTTTTTGCTCGCGTCGGCATTGCCCGCGCCGAAATTGAACGACGGTGAGTCCGTCATGGCGCGCGATTATAGCAAAGCGCGGAAAGACAGTGGCCTGCCTCGCCGGCAGGCGGGTTAGTGGTGAGTGACGCGCGACTAGGAAAGACGCGGAAAAGGGAAAAGACAAAATGGAAAATCGGGAAGGGCTGACCCTGAGATGTGTTAGCGTCGGTCGATGGAAACGGAGCGGCCAGCGGTGGCGTGGGAACGACGAATTGGCATAGATGGCTTTTGTTTTCTGCTGACCGGGCTTCTTTTCGCTGTGCCTGTACCGGCGCAGAACGGCGTAACCGGCACATTCGCGACAGACATGCGAGAATTTGTCGCCACGCCTTCCGTTCCCGGGTACGAGGCGCAACTCTCGGAAAAAATCCGTGGCGAAGTCGCCGCGCTGCATCCCGCCGTCGATAACCTCGGCGACGTCACGGTGACGATCGGCAGCGGCGCGCCGCACCGGCTGATCGTCACGCCGATCGACGAGCCCGGCTACGTCGTCAGCGGCATCACCGACGACGGCTACCTCCGCCTCCAGCGCCTGCCGCAATCGAGCGCGAGCCTGCCGCCGATTTTCAACACGCTCTATTCCGCGCAGCCCGTGAAAATCGGCACAACGAACGGCAAATGGATCGACGGCGTGGTCGCCGGGCTTTCGGTCCACCTGCAACCCGGCCGCGAGGATGCGCCGAAGGCCAGCGACATCGACAACATGTATGTCGACATCGGCGCGAGCTCTGCCGCGGAGGCGCGCAAGGCGGGCGTCGACCTGCTCAGTCCCGTGGCGATCGATCGCTATTCGGCTGGATTGAGCGACACGGAAATTGCCGGCGCGTCCATCGCCGACAAGTTTGGCGCAGCCGCGCTCCTCGAAATGCTGCGCGAAATCGATCCCGTAAAAATCAAAGGCACCCTTACCGTCGCATTCGTGGTGCAGCAGTGGGTTGGAGCGCGCGGACTGCAGCGCGTGTTGGATTCGGTGCATGCGGACGAAATGGTGTACGTCGGGCGCCTGCTTCCGGGCGGACCTGCAACCGGCATGCAGGGCGTTCACCGCGCGCCGCGCCGCGCGCCGGGCGATGGCGTCCTACTCGGCTATGAAGCGACGAACGGCATTCCCGCCGGGCTCGCCAGCGACCTCAAGCGCCTGGCGGACGCAAACAACATTCCGCTGGCCATCGACTACTCCGCCGGCATTCTTCCGTCGAGCTACCTTCCCATGCCCGCGCTGCCCGCGCGGCGGGTTCACCTCGGCATCGCGACCGCGTGGGCGGATACGCCCGCCGAAACAATCGGCGCCACCGACCTCGATCGATTGGCGGCTCTTCTCATAGCATACGCAACCGGCGGCGCGGCGCGCGTTGCGCATCCTGGATTCGCGACGGTGCGTGAGGGTATCGGCGAAGGCACGAATGATCTTGCGAAGCTGGTCGAAACTTACGCCGCGAGCAATCACGAGCAGCCGATGCGCGACGAGGTACGGCGTCTGCTCGGGGCGGCAAAGCCTGAGCAGGACGACGCCGGCAATCTGATTCTGCATCTGGGCACAGCGCCGGCAGGATCGAAGGCGCCGAAAATTCTCGTGGTCGCGCACATGGACGAGATCGGATTCGAGGTGAAATCGATCTCGACCGACGGGCGACTCGAAGTGGACGAGCTCGGCGGCATGGAACTGAGTTTTTACGACGGGCATCCGGTTCTCGTACACACATCGAGCGGCGACCGCGATGGGATTCTGGAACTGCCGCCCAACTGGGATGAGGCGAATTTCACGTGGCCGGCGGAATCGGAGCAAGCGATTCGCGTGGATGTGGGTGCGCGCGCGCCCGACGAAGTCGCCAGGCTCGGCATCAAAGTGGGCGATTCGATCACCGTTCCGAAGAAATATCGTTCGCTCCTCGGCACGCGCGCGAACGGCCGCAGCTTTGACGATCGCGTCGGCGATGCCGCTTTAATCTCCGCGGTGCGGGCGCTCGGAGATTCCGTCAAGGATCGCGACGTCACGTTCGTTTGGTCTACGGGCGAGGAACTCGGTCTCGACGGTGCGGAGGCGGTCGCAAAGCGGCTGGCGGCGCAGGGGCAGACGCCCGATTACGTCTTCGCGGTCGATACGTTCGTCAGTTCGGACTCGCCGCTCGAATCGAAACGCTTCGCCGACGCCCCGATCGGAAAGGGCTTCGTGATTCGCGCGATCGACACCTCGAACATCGCTCCGCGCGACGCGGTGGAGCGGGTGATCAAGCTCGCGCGCGAAAATCATATCCCCGTGCAGTATGGCGTCACGGGCGGCGGCAACGACGGCGCGACCTTCGTCCCGCACGGCGCGGTGGATATCGCGCTCGGCTGGCCGCTGCGCTATTCGCACTCGCCCGCCGAAGTGATCGACACGACCGACGTTGACGCGCTTGCGCGCATCATAGAGGTCATCGCGAGAAGCTGGTAGACGGATGCGCCGCGCGCCCGAACCCAGGGCCGGTGATATACTCCCGCGGTTTGTGAGACGAGACATTGAGGTGATGAAATGAGCCAAGCCACCGCAGCAAAAAACAATCCTTTGGATGCCGCGCTGTTCAAGCCCGAGGCAGTCACGGCCGAAACCACGGCCGCCAACGAAGCCTTCCGCAAGGCCACTTCGCTCGGCCCCGATTGGTGGGACATCGGCGCGCAGGCGGCGCGCGACATGCGCGTGAAAGGCGGCGGTCCGTTTCCGCCGGTCGTCCACTCGGAGAAGGCGCGCACGATCACGATCGACGGCAAGGGCGGCAAGATCGCGCTGAATGTGGTGGCGCCGGAGCGCGCGCGCGGCGTCTACATGCACATCCACGGCGGCGGGCTGGTGCTCGGCGCCGCGGACCAGCAGGACGCGATGCTCGAGCGCATCGTGAAGAACACCGGCATGGCGTGCGCGAGCGTCGAATACCGCCTGGCGCCGGAGAATCCGTATCCGGCCGCGTGGGACGATTGCGAATCGGCGGCGGCGTGGCTGGTGAAGAATGCGAAGTCGGAATTCGGCACGGACATCCTGACAATCGGCGGCGAATCGGCGGGCGCGACGCTGACTGCCACGACGCTGCTGCGCATGCGCGACCGGCACGGCTACACCGGCTTCCGCGCGGCGAATCTCTCGTACGGCAATTTCGATTCGTCGATGACGCCGAGCCAGGCGCGGTCGCCCGAAAAGGGCCTTCTGGTGGGCCGGAAATCGATCGAGAAATTTTCCGAAGCCTACTTGCCGAAAGGCGTGAACCCGCGCGATCCAGACGTTTCGCCGCTCTGGGCGGACCTGAAGGGCATGCCGCCCGCGCTTTTCACGATCGGCACGATCGATCCGCTGCTCGACGACACGCTTTTCCTCTACATGCGCTGGATCGCCGCTGGAAACGAAGCGGAGCTAGCGATCTATCCCGGCGCGCCGCACGCGTTCAATATTTTCCCGATGCCGCTGGCCGGGCCCGCGAACGCGCGCATCGACGCGTATCTCGCGAGCGCGATCGGATAGAAGTCGAATCTGACCCGTGATTTGCGCCCCGCGGAATCACTGCGCGCGGCAGAGCTCGGTGATGAGGCTTTCGCGCTGTCCCGTTGCGATGCCGTCGATGCGATTCAGCATCGCGGTGTAGACACCGGCTGCGATCGCAGCGAACGCCAGAAGAATCACGCTTGCGAGCCAGACTTTGCCGAACGCCGCGGTGAGGCCAAAGATCAGCGCGCAGATCCCGATAATTCCGATCTGCACGGCCAGGACGACGAGCGCCGTGGTCCCCGAAGCCCGCTGGCGGCCAAACACGGCGTAGTCGAATTTCTTCGGCGAATAGAGCGACATCAAATCGCCCGCGGTGAAATTCACGAGCGCGGCAAAGAGCGCCCCGGCTAAAGTCGCCAGCGTGATTCCGATCGCCGGCGCATGAAGCACGACGCAGACTTCCACCCAAAGCAGCCCCGTTTCAAACGCCAGCAGCAATCCATGGACCAGGTTTTTCGCCAGCAGGATCTGGCGGAAGCGAACCGGCGCGACGAAATAGAACTGCACTCCCCCGCCCTCCGTTCCGAAGCAGTTGTACGTCAGGTTGCTGAGGATCAGCAGCGCGTACGCGACGCCGAAAGGAAAAGCATAGCCCTGGAAAAACGCACTGTGCGTGGGCATTCCCGGCCGCCGGACTTGATTCATCGGTCCCAGCAGAAACACGAGAAGGATCACGAGCGGCATCACAAGGTTGAAGAGCATCGGGCCGCTGCGCGAGAGATAGCGAAGCTCCTTCTCGAAGACGGCCGCAACCGGCGCCGAAAGTCCGGGCAAATCGAGGCCTTCGCGCACGGCGGTTTTCGCCGCGGGGATCGCAGCCGCGCGTGCCGCTCCTTCGCTCAGGTTTTCGCCGCGATACTGTGCCCGCAGGCGCAGGTCGAGCAGCCAGAGAAAAACAGCGGCGTAGGCGCACTCGAGCGCCCACGATCCAAACGCGATCGCCGATCCCCCGTTCGAAGCCGCGCCCAGCGCCACGGCCACGAGGCCGGGTGGCGTAAATCGCTCCGCCGGAGCAAACGCCGCCGCGACCGCAGGCACCGCAGAGGGAGTATGCCTTGCGTGCCGATTGCCGAAGCGGCCGGCGACCGGCCCGATGAATTGAACGGAGACGATGAAAAACAGGAAAAGAACGCCGAGGATTTCGCGGCTCTTGCGGCGCGCGAGCCAGCGTTCGATCCACGCGAAAATCACGCGCGCCAGCAGAATGTTGAGCGCGCCGAACGTCGCGAGCAGTAGCGCAGCCCAAGGCAGCAGGCCGGGATCGGCGATCCCGACACCCGCGCAGATGCCGATCAGCCAGAGCGCGCCGATGATCGTGGTGGGATCGAGCGCGCCATAAGCCATGCGAATCGCGAAGTACGACCGGTAGCGGATCGGGAAGCGCAGGAAATTCGTGGAGTCGAAACTCTCCGTGAACGCAGTCGCCATCACCGGAAACAGCTGCCAATAAAGGAACACGCCCCACAGGATCAGCGCGAGCCATGCGACGTGGTGCTGCGCGGTCAGGAACCACGCGCCCGCGCCGAGTCCGAACGTGCCGCCGATTCCCATTACGGCGAAGGCCAGGCCGACGAAAACCCAGGACACGACTTCCATGCGGCCGCGCATGGTGCGCAGGGAGTTGACGAAAATCCGCCAGCGGAGGAAAGCGATGGCGGCGAATTGGTCGCGCGCCTCGGGCAGGGCGAGCGGGCTCGAGGTGGCGGAGGTCACCCCAGCCACGAGAGCTCCTGTTCGGCGGCCCGCGAGCCGCCCACGATGCGGAGGAAGATTTCCTCGAGGGTCAGCTTTTCGCCGGCCGCGCCTGGTTCGGGCTGTGTGCCCGCCGAGTGGACGCCGGCGCGCAGCTCCTCGAGCGAGCCCTGCGCGACGAGGCGTCCCTGATGAATGATCGCGACGTGGCTGCAGAGGCGCTCGACGATTTCGAGCACGTGCGACGTGAGGAAAATCGTGGCGCCGCGCGCGATCATCCCGTGCAGCATGGATTTCAGAGTGCCGGAGGCGATGGCGTCCACGCCTTCAAAGGGCTCGTCGAGGAAGAGGATTTTCGGCCCGTGGATCACCGCCGCGGCCATCGCAAGTTTTTTCTGCATGCCGTGCGAATAGTCGGCGATCAGCGCCTTCGGTTGGTCGGCAAGCTGCATGAATTCGAGGAGCTCCGCGGTGCGCTTCGCGGCCGTATCGCTTCCGAGGCCGTACATGCGGCCCACGAAGTTCAGATACTCCGCGCCGGTGAGCCGGCCGAAGAGCGCCATGCCTTCGGGGACGACACCGATCTGGCGCTTCACTTCGATGGGATTCTTCGCGAGATCGAGCCCGAGAATCTCGACCCGCCCGGACGATGCGGCGAGCAGGCCGGTGAGCATTTTGATGGTGGTGGA
>DATJRU010000030.1:0-16630 GCA_035504455.1 Vulcanimicrobiaceae bacterium | reverse complement strand
GGCTCGCGCTCGAAAATGCCGCAGCTCGCCACCGCCGCGGCCGCCGCGATCGGATTCCCGGTGTAAGAATGCCCGTGATAGAACGTCCGCGCGCGGTCCTTGCTCACGAACGCCTCGTGAATTCGCGGCGTGCACGCGGTCGCGGCCATCGGCAGCACTCCGCCGGTCAGCCCCTTCGATAGGCACATGATGTCCGGCTCGATGTCCGCAAGTTCGCACGCGAACATCGCACCGCATCGCCCGAAACCCGTCAGCACCTCATCCGCGATCAGCAGCACATCGTGCTCCGTGCAAAGCTCCCGCACGCGCCGCAGAAATTCCACCGGATGGACGATCATTCCGCCCGCGCCCTGCAGCAGCGGCTCCACAATCACCGCCGCAATCTCGCGGCCCTTCTCCTCGAGCAGCCGCCGCAGTTGATCGACGCAATCGATCGCGCACGTCGCCCTCGTCTTGCCCACCGGGCAGCGGTAGCAGTAAGCCGAATGCACGCGGTGCACCGGAAACAGCAGCTCGCGAAACGGGTCCGTAAATGACGAGCTCGCGCCCACGGACATCGCCCCGGCCGTATCGCCGTGATACGCGTGATCCAGCGCGACGATCCCTTTCTTCTCCGCACGCCCCACGTTCTGCCAGTACTGCACCGCCATCTTCAGCGCCACTTCCACCGCCGTCGATCCATCGTCCGAAAAAAAGATGTGCGAGAGATTGCCCGGCAGAATCTTCCGCAGGCAAGTGCGCAGCTTCTCCGCCGCGTCGTGCGTGAATCCCGCCAGCAGCACGTGATCGACCTTCGCCGCCTGCTCCGCGATCGCCTCGACGATCGCCGGATGCCCGTGCCCGTGAATATTCACCCACCACGAAGAAATCCCGTCGATCAGCCGCCGCCCGTCCTCCGTGTGCAGGTAGACTCCCTCGGCCTTCGTAATCCGCAGCGGCGCCGGATCAAGCGCCTCCTGCGTAAACGGATGCCAAATCTGCAGTCCCGTATTCATGCGCCCGAACGTCGCCTCATCGAGATTCCTTTAGGGGTTTGGAGGTTTCTTCGCCGATAATTTCGGAACGACGTTGTGGCGATGGTCGTTGTTTTTGCAACCCGGCCGCATTTGCCTTCGCGTTTCGGCGCAGCTCATTTGTGCCATTCTCCAAGGATACCAAGCTCTGGAGGAGCCGGCTGCGACACAATCTCTTTCGCTAGGGCTCGCGAAACAGCGCCGCGGCAACTGTTCGACCGCGCCTTTCGCAACGAGCAGCCGACAATCGCATGCCTCGCATCAGCGCGGGACGCGCGGCACAATTTAGCCCCGCCCGGAAGGGCGGGGAACGAAAGCAAAAAACTCCCCCAGCGCCGTAAGTGCGGCACCTTTTGCCTAGGAGGCACCTTCCAACGCCTTCGCATCGAAATATTTCCCGAAAACGCCCAACAGCGCCCCCCGATCGATCCGCTCCAGCCGCGGCACCACTCCAATCACGCGCGCGCGCCCATACCGCTCGATCGCCTCGCGATTATCCCGATTCGGCTTGCCGCACATGATCACGCCCCGCACGTCGAGCCCCGCCGCCCGGAGCGCCGCCAGCGAAAGCAGCGTGTGATTGATCGTGCCCAGCGTCGTCCGCGTCACCAGCAGCACCGGCAGCCCCAGGTGCCGCATCAGGTCCGTCATCAACTGCGTCTCATTGATCGGGACAAGCGCCCCGCCCGCGCCTTCCACAATCAGATTCTCGCTCGCCGCAATTCGCGGCATCTTGATCTTGCGCAACTCGATCCGCACGCCCGCGCGCCGTGCCGCCAGATGCGGCGAAACGGGCGGCGCAAAACGATACGCTTCCGGCGCGGTTCGCGCGCGCGGCAGCCCGGCAAGGCGCATCACCGTCGGCCGATCCGCTCCTTCGCGCGTCCCCGTCTGTATCGGCTTCCAGTAAATCGCCTCCAGCGCCGCGCACAGCAGCGCCGAAACCACCGTCTTGCCAACGCCCGTATCCGTCCCCGTCACAAAAAATTTGCTAGCCATCGGTATCTCAAAACCCGAGGCGCGGATCAGCGCGGCGGTTCCTAGGGGGTCGGAGCTTTAGCTCCGACATTAGCTGTTCAAGAGAAAAGGGCTTCAGCCCCTGAAGACAGTTCTCCAGCCGCCCGAATGTGCTTCGACCTTTTTTAGGCACTCACGACGCTCGCAGCGGCAGATTGCGGCAGTAATTTGTGTGCCGAGGAAATGGCGGCAACAAGCCGCCGAACATCATCGAAGGAAATCCCGCTCGTCAACGAAATCCGAATCCGCGCCGTCCCCGGCGGCACCGTCGGCGGACGAATCGCCTTCACCGCGAATCCCTCGCGCCGCAGAACGCTCGCGACATGCAGCGCCGCCTCGTTGCTCCCCAGAATCACCGGCACAATCTGCGACGCGCTCGCGCCGCACCCAAGTCCCGCAGCCGTCAACCCCTCGCGCAACGCCGCCGCAATCGTCTGTAGATGCCCGCGCTCAGCTTCGGCCTCGCGCGCCATCGCCAGCGCCGCGCCTATCTGCCCGGCCATATACGGCGGCATCGCCGTGCTGAAAACAAACGTCCGCGCGCGATTGATCAGATGCTCCCGCAGCGCCGTGCTCCCGCACACAAACGCCCCCGCGCTCGCGAGCGCCTTCCCGCACGTATGAACGATCGCGAAGCATTCCCGCTCGAGCCCAAGCTCCGCCGCGATCCCGCGCCCCTCCGGCCCCCAGACTCCTGTCGCATGCGCCTCGTCGACAATCACCGCCGCGTCGTACTTGCGCGCCAGCTCGACGAGCGCCGCGAGCGGCCCAACGTCCCCCTCCATGCTGAACACCGTCTCCGTCACGATCGCGCGCGCCCCGCCATCTCGCGAACGAGCGCGTTCGCGCAGCGCCGCTTCCAGAAACTCCAGGTCGCCGTGCGGGTAAATCACCTTCGCGGCGCCCGAAAGCCGGATGCCGTCGATCAGGCTCGCATGATTCAGCGCATCGGAAAAAACGGTGTCACCCGGCTTCAGCAGGGAACTGAGCAGCCCGATATTCGCCGCGTACCCCGAGCCGAAATACAGCGCCGCCTCAGTTCCCGCAAACCCCGCGAACTCCGCCTCAATCTCTTCCCACTCGCGCGAATTCCCGGAAAGCAGCCGCGAGCCCGTCGAGCCGACGCGCTCGGCCCGCATCACGGCTTCCACCACCGCCTGTTTCAATCGCGGATCAGTCGAAAGCCCCAGGTAGTCGTTCGAGCAGAGGTTTAATCCCGCCGCGCCGTCCAGAATTTCGAGCGAACGAAGCTGCGCCCGCTCGCGCAGCGATTCCATCTCGCTCGCGATGCGCCGCTCCATCGCACCACCCGGCGCTTCAGGCACCTTGCATCGCCTTCATGCCTAGATTCTGCAGCAGCTTTTGATCGGAGCCCGGCAGGGGATTCGGAGTCGTAAGCAGTTTCTCGCCACTGAAGATCGAATTCGCGCCCGCAAGAAAGCACAGCGTCACGGCCTCGGCCGACATCTGCCGCCGCCCCGCCGCCAGCCGCACCCGCGACGCCGGCATCAGAATCCGCGCGGTTGCGATCGTTCGCACCATCACCAGCGGATCGAGTTCCTCCACGTCCGCCAGCGGCGTCCCCTCATTGCGCACCAGCATATTGATCGGCACGCTCTCCGGGTGCGGATCGAGCCGCGAAAGCTCGTGCAGCAGCCCGACGCGATCCTCGTCCGTCTCGCCCATGCCCAGAATCCCCCCGCAGCACACGGTAATTCCCGCCTTGCGCACATTCGCGATCGTCTGCAGCCGGTCCTCGTAGACGCGCGTCGTAATCACGTTGCCGTAAAATTCCGGCGACGTATCCAGATTGTGGTTGTACGCCGTGAGCCCCGCCGTCTTCAGTTTCCGCGCCTGCGACTCGGTCAGCATTCCCAGTGTGCAGCACACTTCCATGTCCAGCGCCGCCACCGCCCGCACCATGTCGAGCACCTTCTCGAAACTCTCGCCGTCCGTCACCTGCCGCCACGCCGCGCCCATGCAGAATCGCGTCGCGCCTTCCTTCTGCGCGCGCTTCGCCGTTTCGCGCACCTCGATCGGGTTCATCAACTCCTCGCGCGTCACCGCCGTCTGGTAGTGCGCGCTCTGCGAGCAGTACGCGCAATCCTCCGGGCATCCGCCCGTCTTGATCGAAAGCAGCCGGCAAAGCTGCACTTCATCCGGCTTGTGAAACGCCCGGTGCGCCGTCTGCGCCCGGAAAATCAGCTCGGGGAAGGGAAGCTCGTAGATTCCGCGAATTTCCTCGCGCGTCCAGTCGTGGCGAATTTCCATCGTGAACAGTCCTCGCTTTGGCTCTCCAAGATACTACGACGGCGCAATCGCGCGCACACTCTGTTTACTGCAACGGGCGGTGTTGATTTTCCGGGCGCCCCATCCTCGGTTTGTGAGGGTGGGCCTTTGCTTCGAATACGAGGAACCGCGCTTCGGGACTCGATAGATTGCGAGGTGCGAGCCAGATGGAGAAACTCAGAGAGAGACCCGCCCGATGCCTTATCATATTCGCCATGCAAAATTTCTCGCTCCGGCCCAAAACCGACCCAACCCAGATCTACGTCCAGCGCGACGGAATGTACGCGCCCGAACTCGTCGCCGCCGCCGTCCTCGGCCTCGACTTTTTCTCCTGGCTCGCGAATTCTCCCGCCGACGAAGCCACCGTGTGCCGCTCCCTCGGCCTCGCCGCGCGCCCCGTCGACGTCATGCTCACTCTCTTTTGCGCCATGGGCTACCTCGAAAAGAAAAACGACACCTTCCACGTCACCGAACTCGCCCGCGAATACCTCGTCCGCGAATCGCCCTGGTTCGTCGGCCCGTACTTCGCCTATTTCAAAGACCGCCCCGTCTACCAGGCTCTGCTCGAAACTCTTCGCACCGATAAGCCCGGCGGCTGGTCCGGCGTCAAGGCCCGCAAGCCCTGGGCCGAGTCCATGCAGGACGAAGCCTTCGCCAATGAATTCACCGGCTCGATGGACGCGCGCGGCGTCTACGTCGGCCCCGTCATGGCCGAGCGCCTCGACCTCAGCCGCCATCATCACCTGCTCGACATCGCCGGCGGCTCCGGAATCTACGCCTGCTGCGTCGTCGCCGCCCACGCGCACATGAAGGCCACCGTCTTCGACCGCTCGCCTGTCGATCAAGTCGCGGCGAAGCTCATCGCCAGGCGCGGCTATTCCGACCGCGTCGGCGTCGCCGCCGGCGACATGTTCCGCGACTCACTGCCCGCCGGTCCCGACGTCCACCTCTGGTCCAACGCCTTTCACGATTGGGACGCGCCCACCGTAAAACAACTCGCCGCCAAATCTTTCGCCGCGCTGCCCTCCGGCGGCATGATCGTCGTCCACGATCGCCACCTCAACCGCGAAAAAACCGGCCCGCTCCGCATCGCCGCCCACTCCGTCTTCCTGATGGCCGGCACGGAAGGCCGCTACTATTCCATCGCCGAAATCGAGGACTATCTCACCGCCGCCGGCTTCCGCGACTCCGCCCACCGCGAAGTCGTCCTCGATTACAGCGTCATCACCGCCCGCAAACCGTAGCGGGCGGGCAGCCGTGCGCTGTCATCCCGACAGAGGCCGGTTCCTAGCCGACGAGGGATCTGCTTTCGGCTTTCGCCTCCGCTGCGCCGCTGCAAACCCCCGCGTGATCGGCGATGGTTTTGTAGCGGCCGCCTTGCAGTCAGGCGGGCGCCTTTTTCCTCGCGGCGGCTGCCACGCAGTCCAAGCACCGCGCGTCTCTGCGCTGTCATCCCGACAGAGGCCGGTTTCTGGCCGACGAGGGATCTGCTTTCGGCTTTCGCCTCCGCGGCGCCGCTGCAAACCCCCGCGTGAAAGATCACAACTAGCCACTGCCTTCCCACTGCCCCGACTCCCCCGACCGGAAAATCGCATCAATCGCCCGCATATTCCGCACCGAATCCTCGAGCGGCACCGCCACCTCGCCGCCCTCGCGCACCGCCCGCGAAAACAAATCTCCTTGAATCGTGAACTGGTCGCACGCGGCAAACGTTTCCGCCGTCACGCCGCTGCCCGTCGGATCGCTCGGGTTGTCGTCGATCGATATCCGCGTCGGCTCATCTACCGGCGGGTTGAGCGGCCGCTCGATCCCGATCTTTCCGCTCGCCCCCAAAATCTCGAATCGCTGGTTGTACGCCACCTGCGTGCTGCACGTGAACGTCGCGCGCCCGCCAGGAAACTCGAGGATCGCCGACGTCACCCGGTCCGTCTTCATCTCCGGATCGCGCTCGATCGACGCCATCACCCGCACCGGCTCGCTCCCGAACAAAAATCGCGACAGCGTCACCGAATAGCACCCGATATCGAGCAGCGCTCCGCCCCGCTCTTCGTACGAGTTGCGAATATTCGTTCTGTCGACGTTGAAATACGAAATGAAGCTCGACACCACGCGCAGCTCGCCGATCCGCCCGCCGCGAATCAGCTCGCGCGCCCGCAGCCATCGGGGATGCGTCCGCACCATGAGCGCTTCCTCGATCTTCACGCCGGCCCGGTCGCGCGCCGCGATCAGCCTCTCCGCATCCGCCGCGCTCACCCCGATCGGCTTCTCGCAAAGGACGTGCTTACCGGCTTCCGCCGCCCGGATCGTCCACGGCACGTGCAGCGTATTCGGCAGCGGATTGTAGATCGCTTCGATCGAGGAATCGTCCAGCAGTTCTTCGTACGATCCATACGCCTTTGGAATGCCCAGCGATTCCGCCGCTCGCTTCGCCTTCCCCAAATCGCGCGAAGCGATCGCCGCAATCTCGCACCACTCGCCCTTCCGCATCCCCGGAATCGCCCGCCGCAGCGCAATCGACGCCGCCCCCAACACCCCCCACCGCACCCGTCGCGCCACGCCCGCCTCCAGGATTTAAATGTAGCGCCGCGGCCTTTAGCGCGGCATCTTCGTCCAAGGTACGCGGTGAATCCGCTCGCATTCTATCCCAGGCAATGGTTCGCCCTTGCCCGGTCGCATCTCGCCTGGAGGCCTTCTTAGCAGCATACGCGGCTCAAAAAGCTGCCCAAAAGAACTATACAGTTAGTACAATCGAAATGAAGAGTTCAACTAAATGCCCAAAACAGCCAAGAAAGCAAATATCGTCGTATCCGCGCTCAAGGCTCGCACGAATTTCGGGAGCCTGCTTCGCCGCGTGGAAGACGAGCGACAGTCACTCGTAATCGAAAAACGAGGAACACCTCGCGCGGTGTTGCTCTCGCTCCGCGATTATGTCCGCCTCGCGGCTCCCGAACCCGAAGTTTTACGTTTAATCGGCGAGGAATCCAAAGCGAAGGGCACGGACAAGCTCACCATGCAACAGATCAACAGGATTATCCGGGAGGTTCGGGCCACGCGAACGAAGCGCAAATGATCCCTCTGCGCCTCGTTCTGGATACGAATATCGTCGTCTCGGCGGCCCTTAACCCAGAAGGGCCCCAGCGGACGATCTTGCTGCTCGCCCTGAAAAAGCCGGCCCGCCTCTACCTATCACCCGCGATCCTTGAGGAGTATCGCTCCGTGCTATCCCGGCCCAGACTTCACATCCGTCGCGGCTTGCGTCGGCGATTCCTGCAGCTGATCGAGAACGGCGCTCGCCTTGTCGAGCCTCCACGGAGGCTGAGCGTAGCGAGGGACACGGCCGACAACATCTTCATCGAGTGCGCCGACGCCTCCGGTGCCGACTACTTGATCACCGGAAACGTCCGCGACTTTCCGCGTTATTGGAAGAGGACGAAAGTGATCACGTCCCACGAATTCCTGGGTTTGATAGCGCCGCACCTTCTCGGTTAGCGCGCGCTGGCGCCCACCGGCTTGCGTGATCCGCGCGCGCGTTCGACCTCGCTGAGTCCCTCGAGCAAATCCTCCACGAGATCCTCCGCGTTCTCGCACCCCGGCGAAAGCCGCAGCAGGGAATCGGACAGCCCAAGCTGTGCCCGCGCCTCCGCCGGAATCGACGCATGCGTCATCGTCGCCGGGTGGCAGATCAGCGCCTTCACTCCGCCCAGGCTTTCGGCCAGCGCAAAATACCGCCGCGACGACGCGAACGCCACCACCTCATCCATCGTCCCGTCCAGCTCGAACGAAACCATCCCGCCGAATCCCGTCATCTGCCGTCGCGCGATTTCGTGCCCCGGATGATCCAGCAGCCCGGGGAAATAAACGCGCCGCACCAGCGCCTGCCCGGCCAGCGCCTTCGCGATCGCCGTAGCGTTCTCTTCGTGCCGCTGCATTCTCAGTTCGAGCGTCTTCAGCCCGCGCATCGTCAGCCAACAGTCAAAAGGCGAAGGCACCGCGCCCGTCGCATTCTGCAAAAATTTCACCGGCTCGAAAACGGCCGCATCTTTCGCCAGCACCGCGCCCTGGATCACGTCTGAGTGCCCGGCCAGGTATTTCGTCACGCTGTGAACCACAATGTCTGTGCCCAATTCGAACGGCTGCTGGAAAACGGGCGTCGCAAAAGTGTTGTCGACCACCACCAGCGCGCCGCGCGCATGGGCCAGCTTGCTCACGCCGGCGATGTCCGTGATCAGCAGCCGCGGATTCGTCGGCGATTCGATCCACACGAGCCGCGTCTTCGGCGTGATCGCTGCTTCCACTGCCGCAAGGTCGCCCGTATCGATCTGTCGGATCACCACGCCGATTTGCTGAAACACCCGATTCAAAATCCGGTACGTGCCGCCGTAGACGTCCTGCGGGATCACGATCTCATCGCCCGGGCGCAGGTACGCCTGCAAAATCGCGTTCTCGGCCGCCAGGCCCGAGGCGAACGCCGCGCAGTGCGGCACGTTCTCGAGTTCCGCCAGCACGCCCTCCAGCCGCTGCCGCGTCGGATTGTTCGTCCGCGAATACGAAAAGCCCTTGTCGTGCCCGGGCGCTTCCTGCTCGTACGTCGACGTCTGGAAGATCGGCGCCACCAGCGCTCCGGTCTCCGGCTCCGACGGCTGGCCCGAATGAATTGCTTTCGTGGAAAACCTCATCAGCGTCACTCCCTTTTTTGGGGCGGCCGGCCTGTGCGGGGTCGTCTGGATGCGACAAAGCCCGCGCACCCGCCGTTGCGCCATAGAATATGAGTGCGAAATCCGCAAAGCGGATATCCGCTCTCTTCGACTTCAGTTTGGGAGTTGAATCTTCAATCGATCCCGGGTCCCGGGATCAGTTGAGGATCTTATCTCTCCCCACTGGGCAGGAATTAGCACCTTGGCACTTGCACCAGGTTGCTGTGGCTTCGCAGGGCCTGTCCCCTCAGCCACTCTGGATAAGCGCTGCCTTGTCAGCAGCACGCAAATCCTAGCAAAAGCCCCGCAAACCCGTCAATAGAAAGCCCCCGCGCCGGCACGGTCGAGCGGCGCCGCGAACAGTCCAATGTGGACGGTGCCGGCCTTGCCATCTATTTGGATTTCGTCTAGTATCCCCATCGCCCCCACCCGCCGTGGTATTCGTGCGGCCAAATGCGGAAATGAAAAAGAAACCCAAGCCTCGCGCCCACGAGTTGCGGCCACTGCAGAAGGCTGCCACTGGCATTCAGGGCCTCGACGAAATTACCGGCGGCGGCCTGCCTCGCGGTCGCACGTCAATCGTCTGCGGCGGCCCCGGCTGCGGCAAGACCATGCTCGGGATCGAGTTTCTCGTCCGCGGCGCGCTCGAATTCGACGAGCCCGGCGTGCTCATGGCCTTCGAGGAAACGCCCGAAGACATCGCCCAGAACGTGGCCTCGCTCGGATTCGACATCGAAGATCTTGCCGCCAGAAAAAAGCTCTTCCTGGACTACATCTCGGTCGAGCCGAGCGAATTGCAGGAGGCCGGGGAGTACGACCTTGAAGGCCTCTTCCTTCGTTTGCGAAGCGCCATTCAGGCGGTCGGGGCGAAGCGCGTGATGTTCGATACACTCGAAGCTCTTTTCACCGGTTTCTCGAATCCCGGAATCCTGCGCTCGGAATTCCGCCGCCTTTTCCGCTGGCTCAAGGACGAAGGCCTCACCGCCATCATCACCGCCGAGCGCGGCGAGGGCACCCTCACCCGCCACGGCCTCGAAGAATACGTTTCCGACTGCGTGATCCTTCTCGACCATCGCATCCAGGACCAGGTCTCCGTCCGCCGCATGCGGATCGTCAAATACCGCGGCACCAAGCACGGCGCGGACGAATATCCGTTCCTCATCGACGAGCGGGGCATGTCCGTTCTGCCCATCACCGCGCTGCAATTGCAGCACGAGGTCTCCAACGAACGCGTCTCTTCCGGCGTCTCCGACCTCGACGACCTTCTCGAGGGCAAGGGCTATTACCGCGGCTCGACCGTTCTTCTCAGCGGCACGGCCGGCAGCGGCAAGACCACCCTCGCCTCCTGCTTTGCCGCCGCCACTTGTAGCCGGGGCGAGCGCTGCTTGTATATCGCCTTCGAGGAGTCGCCCAAGCAAGTTGCGCGGAATATGCGAGCCATTGGTCTCGATCTCGACGAATGGACTCGCAAAGGTCTCTTATTCTGCGAGGCTTGGCGGCCTACTCAGTTCGGCATGGAGATGCATCTCCTCCGCATCCACAAATTGATCGAGCAAATAAAACCGAGAGCCGTGATCATCGATCCGATCACGAACTTGATCGATAGCGCCGCCAACCAAAAGGAGGTCTATTCCGTCCTCCTTCGCCTGATCGACACCATGAAAGGCCGCGGCATTACCGCCGTGTTCGTCAGCCTCACGGGCGGCGGCGAGGACTTGGAACGCACCAACGTGGGAATTTCTTCCCTCACCGATACGTGGATTCTGCTCCGGGACATCGAGATCAACGGCGAACGGAATCGCGTCCTGTACGTTCTGAAAGCGCGCGGCATGGCCCATTCGAACCAGTTGCGCGAGTTCCGTCTCAGCAGCGACGGCGTTCAACTCGTTCAGGCGTACATCGGAAGCGGAGGCGTCCTCACGGGCTCGGCGCGCCTTTCGCAAGAAGCCAAAGAAAAAGCCGATGCGCTCCTGCGCCAGCAGGATGCCGAACGCAGACAGCAGCAGTTCGCCCGCAAGCGCGTCGCGCTGCAGGCGCAGCTCAAGGTCTTGCAAGCTGAATTGGCGGAAATCGATCAGGAAGCAAGCGAGTCCCGCGTTCAGGAACAGGGTCGAGAAGATGAATTGAAGCTCGACCGCCAGCGGATGGCGGAAAGCCGCGGGTCCAGGAAAGAAGCGGCGGACGATTGAGATTCTGAAATCGCTCGGAAGCAGAGGGCACACCTTGAAAAGCAAAACGAAGTCGAACTCGGCCAAAGTTTCACAGGAACTGATTGAACTGCGTCTGTACGTCGCCGGACAAACCCCCAAGTCGCTGGCGGCCATTTCCAATTTGAAGAAGATCTGTGAGGGCAACTCGAAGGCGCGCTATCACATTGAAGTTATTGACCTTATTAAGAATCCGGCCCTGGCAAGGGACCATCAGATCGTGGCCATTCCCACGCTCGTGCGGAGCTTGCCCGTCCCAATTCGCAAGATCATCGGCGATCTTTCGGATACCGACAGCGTGGTCGTCGGCCTACAGATCGTCGAGCCCAAAAAATCCTGAGCTACAGGATAGTCCCGATATCCTAGCGTT
Source organism: Vulcanimicrobiaceae bacterium (assembly GCA_035504455.1). Lineage (GTDB taxonomy): Bacteria > Acidobacteriota > Terriglobia > Acidiferrales > UBA7541 > Palsa-295. The sequence goes on along the minus strand of DATJRU010000030.1, from coordinate 5,040 downwards.
AAGGTAGCGCAGAGAATCGATCCGTGACGAAAAAGACCAAGTCCCGCGCAGCGAACCGCGCTCCCAAGACTGCCACCGCCAAGGGCGGCGCTCGCGATCGCCGCAATTCGCGCGAGTCGCGCGAGTCTCGCGACATCGTGCTCGCCATCCGCCGCGGCACGGTCGACGCCCTCGTCGTCGATGGCTCGGCCGGCGAGCAAGTTCTCACGCTGCAGGGCTCCGACCATCCCTACCGCGTGCTCGTCGAAACGATCAACGATGGCGTCGCCACGCTCGATCGCGCCGGCACCATTCTTTTCGTCAACAGCCGCTTCGCCGAAATCATGGGCCTTCCCGCGGCCAACGTGATTGGGACGTCGCTTTCCGCTCACGTTTCGCCCGTCGATCGAGAAAGACTGCGGCAATTGATCGCCCAGAGCGGCCAAAACACCACCCAGAGCGAAATCAGGCTCAGCGCGAAAGACGGGCGGTCCAGCATCGTGCGCCTGGCGCTGACGCCGGTCGATAACGCCGATGTGCGCAACATCTGCGTCGTCGCCACCGAGCTCACCGAGCTCGTCGAAGCCAACGAGGCCCTCCGTTCCAACGAAGAATCGCTGCGCCAGCTTTCCGGCCGCCTGCTGAAACTCCAGGATGAAGAGCGGCGCCACATCGCGCGCGATCTCCACGACATCACCGGGCAAAAGCTCGCCGCCCAGTCGATCGCTCTGGCGCAGGTTCTGAATCGCAAGGGCATCGACTCCGAAGCGCAGAAGCAGCTCTCGGAGTGCCTCACCCTCAGCAAACAGATCGGCGAAGAGGTCCGCACCCTTTCCTACGTTCTGCACCCGCCCTTGCTCGACGAACTCGGCCTCTCTTCCGCCGTCAAATGGTACGCGGAAGGCTTCGAGCACAGGACCGGCGTCAAAGTCGATGTGGATGTCGCCTCCAGTTTTCCCAGGCTGGAGCCCGATGTCGAAGTCACGCTCTTCCGCATCATTCAAGAGAGCCTCAACAACGTTCATCGCTATTCCGGCAGCCAGAAGGCCTGGGTTCGCGTGAAGGCTACTTCGAACAATAAGATCCAAGTCGAGATCAAGGACGCCGGCAAGGGCATCAGCCCGGATCGCCTCAAGGGGACCAACGGAACGGTGGCTCCGATCGGTGTCGGCATCCAGGGCATGAAGGAACGTTTACGCCAGCTATCCGGCAAGCTCGAGATCACCTCCGGCGTCAATCGTGGCACGCGCGTCATAGCGACGCTTCCGCTTTCTCGCGTCAACGGCGACGCTTCCGCCGAGTCCGCTGCCTTGCCGGGTTCGGCGCCCGGTTCGGCGATCAGGCCCACACGGACGCAGAAACAGATACTCATCGCCGACGATCACGAACTCCTGCGTCGCGGCATTCGCGCCATGCTCGAAAGCCAAATCGAGTGGGAAGTTTGCGGCGAGGCGATCAACGGCCAGGACGCCGTCGAAAAGGCCGCGGCCCTGCGCCCCGACCTCGTCATCCTTGATATCAACATGCCCGTGTTGAACGGCCTCGCGGCTGTCCGCCAGATCCTGCGCGGCGCCCCGGACACCAAGATTCTCGTCTTCACCGTCCACGATTCCGAGCAGACCGAAAAGGAAGTCCGCGCGGCCGGCGGCCACGCCTACCTCTCGAAGAACAACGCCAGCCAGGATCTGCTTCGCGTCGTCCGCGAACTCCTCGACGGCACCGCGTCGCTCCCCACCGCCGCAGTCGCCACCGCCGCAACCGCAAGCGCCTCCAACGCCCCCAACTAGCTCGTCTCCTCCGCCGCAAATCAAAAGAAGCTGCCCTCAATGGTTGTCGGGTGGCGGGAGCTTAAGTGGCGGAGCCTTTGGGGGTCGCAGCTTCAGAGCCTGTGTGGCAACGGGGAGGTTTTGTGGGTCGTGGCTTCCAGCCACGACATAAGTCGCGCAAAATTCTTCACGGGCTTTAGCCCCCGAAGACACTCCTGGACGCAAGAGTCCTTCACGAACGCGCGAATGCGCCGCGTTTTATTGGTGGAAGACCGAGGCTTCAGAGTCCGTGTGAGAACAGCCGCCCCGCGCCACGCCTCCCGGCCTATTGCAATCGCGTCTGCAATTGCGCGTATTCAGCCTTCGCCTGCCCCAGGATCGCCACATCCGCATCGGCGCCCTTCCACAGCGCGAAGAAATCATCGTACGCCGCCCGCGCCTTCGCCGTGTCGCCCTCCAGCGCGTACGCTCGCCCGAGCCCCAAATGCGCCAGCGCGCCAATCGGCTCGTTTCCCACGATGCCCGGGTGATCGAGAATCTTCTGGTATTCCTCCGCTGCCTGCTCTCCTTGGCGGTTCGCCAGATACGCCTCGCCGTGCAGGTATACCGGATAGAGCGCGAACGTCAGCGACGTATTCGTCATCGCCAGTTCGTACGCCTGCGCCGGCGCGAGCGCCTCCAGCGCGCTCCCGCCATCGTGATTCCTCAGCGCGATCGCGGCGCGAATCATCGGCAGGTAAATCGACTGCTGCACCGTGTCCTCCGGAAACCGCTTGCTCAGGTCGGCCGCCAGCCGCTCCGCCTCATCCGGTTCGCCCGCGAGACCCAGCGCCAGCGCCGCCAGCGGCTCCACCTGCCGTCCGCTCGACTGCCCGAGCGCCGCCCGCGCCCCTTGCTTCGCCACGTCCACATTCCCGGCGAGCGCCTCGCGCACCGCCGCGTGCGCCTGATATTCCGCGGCGGTTTCTTTCTGATTCGCTCGCTCCGCCGAGTCCTCGGCCTGCTGGAGCAGTTGCCGGCTCTTGGCAAACTCGCCGTCGTAAGCGGCCGTCTCCGACTCCAGGAAAAACATCTGGTCCTCGACGCCCGCCTTTCCCGTCGCCGCGGCCGCCTGCTTCTGCATCTCCGCGTCGTCGTGCTCGTCGAACGCGATCCCGTAAAGCACCAGCGGAATCCACGGCGAGTCCACGCCCCGCGCCCGTGCTTCTTGCGCCGCCGACTTCGCCTGATCGAACTGGCCCAGCCACATGTCGGCGTAAACGACGCTCACAAGATTGTTCCCGCTGCTGGGATTGATCTTCTCGGATTGAAGCGCCGCCACCTTCGCCTTTTCGTAATCGCCCGTGAACGCCGCAATCAGCCACAGGTAAGTTAGAGGATCCTCGTCGCGCGGATACGTCTCGGCCCACGATTGATACGAGCTGCGTCCCGCCTCCAGATTCCCGGTCACGAGCATCTGGTAGGACGACGAAATGGCGAATTTTTCCTGCTCGCTCGTCCGCTCGCGCAACTCGTAAGCCTTCCGCGCGTTCTTCGCCGCCAGATCGAGTTCGCTCAGCGGCTGGTAGCTTTCGGCCAGCCGCAAGTACGCCATCGCGAACCCCGGATCGAGTTCGATCGCCTTCTCGAAGAAGGGAATCGCCGCTGGGTAGTCGTTCGAGATGTCCGACGCCCGGTTGCCCAGCGCATATGCTTGCAGCGCCTCCAGTGACGACGTCGTCGCCTGATCGAGCGGCGCGTTGTACGCCATCATCGAATTGTGCGACTCGCCCAGCTTCGCGCGCAGCTCGAACGCCGCGTCTCCCAGCGCGCCCAGCACCTTCTCCTTGCTGTCCGCCGTCAGTTGTTCCTGCGCCAGCGCTTCGCCGCTCCGGCAATTCACTGCGTCGAGCCCGATCACGTACTGGCTCCCGAGCGCGGCGATCGACCCTTCCACCGATGTGGTCGCGTTCAGCCGCTGGCACACCTCCCGCGCGACCTCCGCCGTCAGCCGCGTGTTCGCCGGCTTTTCCATCAGCCGCAGCGTTTGCGCGATCTGGTCGCCCGACACGATATTCAGGAACGGCGTTTGCGCAAGTTGCGCCGAAAGCCCTTGCCGCAGCGTCCCGTCGAACACCGGATCGCCCGTCGTGTTCGCGAAATCCGCGATCACGATCGAATCCTTCTCGGTCATGATCGGCCCGTGCCGCCAACGGAAGTACGCCGCCGCCGCGACCGCCGCCACCACCACAATGAACGCGGAAATCACGCCTGCGATTCGCCGCCTTCGTTGTTTCGGCGCGCTCGCCCCGGTCGCGCTCGCTGCCATCGCCGCCGTCGCCGCCGCGCCGGATGTCGAGCCCGTCGCCGCCGGCCTGCCGCTATCCGAATCCCGCTGCAGCCGTTTCAGGTCCGCGCGCAGGTCGGACGCGTGCTGGTAGCGCAGCGCCCGGTCCTTTTCCAGCGCCTTCGCCAGGATTCGCTCCATCTCCGGCGAAACATTCGGATTCACCCGCGCTGGCGGCGCCGGAGCCTGATGCAGGATCGCGTCGAAGACGGCCGCGGACGTCGCCCCGTAAAACGCCTGCCTCCCCGTCGCCATTTCGTACAGCACCAGCCCGAAGCTGAAAAGGTCGCTCCGCGCGTCTACTTCCTGCCCCAGCGCCTGCTCGGGCGACATGTACGCCACCGTCCCCAGCGTCGTGCCGGGGCTCGTCAGCAGCGTCATGTCTTCAATCGTCTCTTCGCCCTCGGCAGGGCTCGCCGCCGCGCCGCCCGCCGTTTGCTTCGCCAGGCCGAAATCCAGCAGCTTCGCGTGTCCGCGATCCGTGATGAAAATGTTCGCCGGCTTGATGTCGCGGTGGATGATGCCTCGGGAGTGTGCCGCGTCGAGCGCGTCCGCAATCTGCGTGCCCAGTTCGACCACCACGCCCGCGTCCAGCGGCCCCGCCACGAGCCGATGCCTCAGCGTGTGCCCCTGCAGCAGCTCCATGGCGATGAAACGCCGCCCGTCATGCTCGCCGATTTCGTACACCGTGCAGACGTTCGGATGATTCAGCGCCGCCGCGGCCCGCGCCTCCCGCAGGAACCTCTCGAGCGCCTGCCGGTCGCGATACAGCTCCTCCGGCAGGAACTTCAGCGCCACCTCGCGCCCCAGCGTCGTATCCTCCGCCCGGTACACCACGCCCATCCCGCCGCCGCCCACCCGCGCGACGATCCGGTAGTGCGATACGCTCTGGCCGAGGAAGGGATCGGACTCCATGGACGCGGCTCATCTTAGGGGCTGCCTCTTCGAGCCGTCAACGGCTTGTTGCCC
>DATJRU010000029.1:0-33597 GCA_035504455.1 Vulcanimicrobiaceae bacterium | reverse complement strand
ACTTCCGGAAGCTCGGGCATCGCTGTCTGCGAAATTACCTTCCTGCTGAAAGGATAGCAAAAACGCGGCAGGGCCCGCCCGAGCCGCCCTCCATCTTGATCGGCGCGGCGATCAGGAACGCGCCTGTCGCGGGCAGCTGATTGAGATTCGCGAGATTTTCGAGGTTGTACAGCTCGGCAGGCAGAACCACGTGGTGCACTTCGAAGTTGGCCGATGCCCCGTAATCGATGCTGAGCGTATCGATCCCGAGCGCCACTGCTCCGCGCGCCACCAGAAGCTTCGCCGCATCCACGCCGAAGCCGGGGAAATGCATCGCGCCCCGCGCATCTTGATTGCGGTAGCGCTTTTGATCCGGCCAGCGCGAAGCCCACCCCGTCCGCAGCAGGACGATCGCTCCCGCCGGAATGCGCCCGTGCGCCGCTTCCCATTTTTCGACGCGCGCCGCTGTGAGCCGGTAGTCCGCGTCTTTCGCCGCCTCGTCGCGCACGTCGATCACTTCGGCCGGGCCGAAGAAGTGCGTATCGGGAATCTCCGCGACCGACGCTTTGCCCGGAGCGAAATGCAAGGGCGCGTCCATGTGGGTGGCGTAGTGTTCGAGCGTCCAAAAGCTGCGCGCGAAGTAGCCGTCTTTATCGTAGGTGGCGACGACCTGCGTCTCGAACGTTTTGTCGTCACCGGGCCACGACGGCAGATGCCCGTTGAGCGTGTAGGTCATGTCGACCACGCGCGTCGCGCCGGTGCGAATCCCCGCCAGCTCCGGAAACGCCGAGTCGGCCACCGCCGCATCGACCGCCCCTGCTCGATGCGCGCCGCCTGCCCACGCCGCCGCGCAAACGCCGAGAACTCCTGCTGTAAGCCGCACCGCCATCGCGCCTCGCATGAAAACACCTCCGAGGCCGCCATTCTATACGATTCGTTTTGCGGATTTCGCCCTGGCGTCAGGGGAGGGGAATGCCGGGCGACGCCACAATGCCCGCCATCTTGAGAATCTCGGAATACTCTTCGTCGGTCAGAGGGCAGATGGTAAGCCGCGTATTCTTGAGGAACTTGATCTTGCGCAGGGCCTTGCTATCCCGCATCTCGGCGAGCGAAACGGCTTTCGGCAGCCGCTCGATCGCTCGCAGGTCGGTCACCAGCTTCTTGGCTTCCTTGTCGTGCGGGTCGGGGTACGGGTCGCGGGTCACCTCGGCCAGCGCGTAGATCGAATGCTCAGGCTTGCCGTGGTAACACAAGGCGCGATCGCCCTTGTGGACCTGCTTCAATTGCCGCAGCGCGTCCGGACGGCTGCCCGCCTGCCGCCACATCTCCTTGCCCTTCACGAAGAGAGTGTCCCAGTGATAGAGCCGGGGATCGACGGCGAGTAGCCAGCGCCTGGGTTTTGGGGGAGCTTGCGTCATCCTGGCAAAAAGTGTCCGCGGAACTATACACGGAACTCGAAAGCGGCGAAAGCCTTCCGTTAGGAATTTTCACTGTAGGGAGAAGCAAATTGCCGATCGCACCCGCCGGAGCGGGCGTCCCAGGGCTGCTACTAGCCGACGTCGACGAAAACGTCGTCGCCTCTGACCTCGACCGGGTAGCTCTCGACCCCGATCGAAGGGTTCTGCACCACCTTGCCGGTCGTGACGTCGAACTGCCAGCCATGCCACGGGCAGGTGATCACTTTTCCTTCGAGCTCGCCTTCACCGAGCGGGCCGCCTTCGTGCATGCATACCCCATTGATTGCGCAGAACTTGCCGTCAACGTTCGCCAGCGCGACGGCCGTGCCGTTCACCTGCACCTCAGCGATTTTTCCCGCTGCAACGTCACTCTTCTTCGCCGCTCGCACGAATGCCACGGTGGCTCCTTATGTTGGGTTTTGGGCCGGCTGGCGCGTCAGCCTCTAGTGGTGATACGACTTCTCGCCCGCCTCGATCCTCACGTTCAGCCGGTTCCCCGGAGTCGGCAGCGGGCAGGTCGTGTAGGGGTTATACGCGCACGGGGGATTATAAGCCTCGTTGAAGTCCATGACCACACTGCCGTCCTTACCGAGCACCGTATCGAGGAAGCGGGCGGCGCCGTAGGTCTCGTGGCCGCTGGTCAGGTCGCGAAAGACGAATTCGAACTGCGATCCATCCTGTTCCGGTTCGAGACGCAGCGTCTGGCCCTTCAGCGTGAATTCCACATAGCCGTAGAACTGCTCCGGGCCCGTGTCGCCCATCACGTTGGCGATCACCTCGGTTTTCGGTTTCGGGTAGGGAACCCAGCGGCCCACCACGCGATACGACGGATCAACAGGGAACCATTTCAGCCCGGTGAAATCCTTGCGCAGTTTGCTGTTCTTGTCCTTCATGCGGATCGCAAAGCGCTCGCCGCTCGCGTGGACGTACAGCGTCAAGTCGCCCATCACGAGCCGGTCGTCGGAATCAGGACGCATCGTCGCAGTCGTCACCCTCACGCCGTGCATGATTGCCTCGACGCCCGGCTTCATGCGCACGATTGTGGCGCCATTGTGAAAATCGAACGTACCCGCCTCCGCGGGAACGGGCGCCGGCAGGACGATGTCGCCCAGGGGGTTCGAGCCGAAGCTGTTCTCGCCGTCATGCAGCCAGAAAAGCCCGGCGACCGAAAGCCAGCCGTTATCGGACGTCAGGTCCGCCTGATATTCCGCGCGCCATTTTTCGACCGACGCGCGATACGCCTCGCCGTCCGGCGCCGCCGGGAACGCGAAGGCGCAAATCGCCGTCGCCGCCAGAATCGGCGCGGCCATCCGCGAAACGATTTGCCCGAGTCTACCCATGCAACTCCTGTTGTACTCTCGCGCCGCAGGCCCAGCAGTACTGCGCGATCGCCGGCCCCATTGCTCCGCACCGGCTGCAATAGCGGTTCGGGCCCGGCGCGACGTACACCGGGACGCTCGGCTCATCCGTGCAAGCCCAGATCAGCGCCGCGAACCAGCCAATCACCGTCCAACCGAGCAACAGATTCAGCACCAGAATGCCCGTAAACGATCGCTTGCTGTGCCCGATGATCGACGGCAGAAAGTAGACCAACATGCAGAACGCGAAGAAGAACATAAGCGCTCCTCCCGGCTCAGCCGCCCCTCGACGGCCTGACGCTCTGCCTTAAGATACGACCCCGGCCGCCTTTTTGTTTCCTGGCTGCGCGACCTTGCCCAATAGCTCCGCGAATTTCGCTTCGCGTTCCTTCTGGTCGAGCCCCTGGTAAGCCTCGGCAACCTGCGTCGTATTCATCGAGCAGAACTTCGGCCCGCACATCGAGCAGAACTTCGCTTCCTTGTAGAAATCGTCGGGCAACGTCTCGTCATGCATGCGCCGCGCCGTCTCCGGATCGAGCGACAGCTCGAACTGCTTGTTCCAGTCGAAAAGGAACCGCGCGTAGCTCAACGCATCGTCGCGATCCCGCGCGCCGGGACGGTGCCGCGCCACATCCGCCGCATGCGCCGCAATCTTGTACGCGATCACGCCCTGCCGCACGTCGTCCGCGTTTGGCAGCCCGAGATGCTCCTTCGGCGTGACGTAGCAGAGCATCGACGCTCCGTGCCAGCCGATCATCGCCGCGCCAATCGCGCTCGTGATGTGGTCGTAGCCGGGCGCGATGTCCGTCACCAGCGGCCCTAGGGTGTAGAACGGCGCCTCGTAGCACAGTTCATTTTCCTTTTTCACCTGCAGCTCGATCTGGTCCATCGGGATGTGCCCGGGGCCTTCGATCATCACCTGCACGTCGTATTCCCACGCCTTCTTTGTCAGCTCGCCCAGCACGCGGAGCTCGGCAAACTGTGCTGCGTCGCTTGCGTCCGCCAGGCATCCGGGACGCAGCCCGTCGCCCAGCGAGAAGCTTACGTCGTGCTTCTGGAAAATCTTGCAGATCGCCTCGAAATTCTCGTAGAGGAAATTCTGCGCCTTGTGGAAACTCATCCACTGCGCCAGCAGCGCCCCGCCGCGGCTCACGATGCCCGTGATGCGGTTGCGGACTAGCGGCAGATGCTCGCGCAGCACGCCCGCGTGGATCGTCATGTAGTCCACGCCCTGCTCGGCCTGCTCCTCGATCACTTCAAGCATCAAGCCGACCGTCAGATCTTCGGCGCGCCGCACGCGCGAAATTGCTTCGTAGATCGGCACCGTGCCGATGGGCACCGGCGAGGCATTGATGATCGCCTTGCGAATCGTGGGAATGTCGCCGCCCGTGGAGAGGTCCATCACGGTGTCCGAGCCGTAGTGGACGGCGCGATGCAGCTTTTCAAGCTCCTCGCTCGCGTCCGAAGTCGTCGCGGAATTGCCGATATTCGCGTTGATCTTGCAGCAGAACGCCACGCCGATGCCCATCGGCTCGAGATTGCGGTGGTGAATGTTGGCGGGAATGATCGCTCGGCCGCGCGCCACTTCGTCGCGCACCAGTTCCGGTTCGAGCCTCTCGCGCAGCGCGACGTAGCGCATCTCTTCGGTGATCACGCCCTGCCGCGCGTAGTACATCTGCGAAAAATTTCGCTCGCCGCCGTTCATGTCAGCCGTGCGCTTCTCGACCCAAGCATCCCTCAGTGCCATAAATGCCTCGCTTACGCTCGCGGCTGCTTCGCAGCTCGCCCCAAGGGGTCATTATCGCACCGGACGCCGAGGAAGCAAGACGCGAGGAACCGCAGGAAGAACGACGAAAAGAGGCCACCAGGCTACGACGCCGAAGAGGCAGCCGCCTGGTCGAGGCCGACGATGGCACGGAACTCCGGATTGTCGTGCAGACAATCGAGATCGGTGTCGCGAGCCGCCCAGTTCAAGTTGCCATAGCCCGCAGCGATCGCTTTCTTCAACGTTTCGAGCGCCTCCGCCTTTTTCCCGAGAACTCCATACGTACAGGCGGCGTTGTACAGCGTGTTGCCGTCTTTCGGGCGAAGCACGACTGCGGTCTGCAGGTGACGCATACTTTCATCCGCCTCGCCAACCGAAGCGAGGTTGGTCGCGAGCAGGATCCTTGCGCGCACGTCCTCCGGAACCAGCTCCAATTGCTGCCGCAGGACCTTGCTCATGCGATCGCGCATCACCCCTGCTTCTTTCTTTAGTCCAATCCTCTCCATGGACAGCATGTAGGGAACGTACACGTTGTAGTCGTCGCCGTTGGCCTCCAGCGCTTTTTCCACCAGCTCGGCGGCCTCTTTGTAGCGATTGCTGGTCATCAGGGCGCGGCCGAGAATATTCCACGAGCCGTCGCAATCGGGCTTCCGCTCGATTGCCCGCCGGGCCATCAGCGCGCACTCGTCGTATTTCTTTTGCGCGTAGAACAAGCGCGCCCGCGCCACCATCACCTCCGGCAAATCGGGTGCCAGTGCCAGCGCCCGGTCGCAGGACGCGAGCCCGCGCTCGATCCACGTCACGCTCTGCTCGCGAATCTCATAAATCAAGCCGCACAGGTGGGCGATCCCCGCGTGGGCCAGCGCAAAATTGGGATCGAGTTCAATCGCGTGGTCGAACATCTGCAATGCGTAATCGATGTCCTGGCGCCGGGCGTAACTCTTGCCGCGCAGGTAGAAATCGTACGCCTGCGTGTTTTCAGTCGGCTTCACGCCGATGGTCTTCTCTTCCTGCGGCGTCAACGTGATACGCAGAGCCTGCGCGATGCTCCTCGCGATTTCGTCCTGGATGGCGAAGACGTCCTCGAGCTGGCGGTCGTAGCGTTCGGCCCACACCGAATGCCGCGTCGCGCTCTCCACAAGCTGCGCCGTGATGCGCAGGCGGTTGGCGGCCCTCCGGATGGTCCCTTCGAGCACGTAGGCCGCGCCAAGCTGTTGTCCCACCTGCGGCGCGGTCCCTGGCTTGTCCCGAAACGCCAGCATCTCGGAACGCGGGAAAATCTGGAGCTGCGTCATCTTCGAGAGTTCAGTGATGATGTCTTCGGTCATCCCGTCGCGAAAATATTCGTCTTCCTTGCTGCCGCCCTGATTCTCGAAATAAAGGACGGCGACAGATTTCCGAGCCGGCGTCGAGCCCGAGGAATGTTCGCCCGTCGCGGCCGGTCTTTCCGACGTCGGCCGCCGCGTCGTTTCCATATCTCGCCGCAGCCGCTTCAGGTCCGCGCGGAGCTCGCCTGCCGTCTGGTAGCGAAAATCGACGTCCTTTTCCAGCGCTTTGCCGAGGATGTTCTCGACGGCAATCGGCAGGCGCGAATTCACCTTGCTTGCCGGAGCGGGGGTTGCATGAAGGATGCCGTCGAAAATCAGCGCGGCGCTCGCGCCCGGGAAGGGGAGTGCTCCCGTAGACATTTCGTAGAGCACCACGCCAAGAGAAAAAATATCCGAACGAGCGTCCAATTCCTCGCCTCGCGCTTGCTCCGGCGACATGTACACCGCGGTGCCGACCGAGCTACCCGGGCTGGTGACGAATTCATCTCCCGTCATCGTCGCCATTTTGCTCATCGACGCGCCCATGCGTTCCGTGGTGAGCAGCCGTTGCGCTGCAAGCTTCGCCAAACCGAAATCGAGGATCTTCGCGGCGCCTCGACTCACGAGGAAAATATTCGCGGGTTTTACATCGCGGTGGACGATGCCCTTGGAATGCGCCGCTTCCAAACCGTCGGCAATCTGAATGCCCACTTCCAGGATTTCGGCCACCGCTATCGGCTTGGAGTCGATTCGATGCTTCAGCGTTTGGCCCTCGAGCAGCTCCATGGCCATGAACGGGCGGCCTTCGTGCTCGTCGATGTCGTAGATTGTGCAGATATTCGCATGGTTGAGGGCGCTCGCCGCGCGCGCTTCACGACGGAACCGCTCGATTGCCTCCGCGTCCACCGCAAAACTATCGGGCAGGAACTTCAGGGCGACGTTGCGGCCGAGCCGGTTGTCCTTGGCTTTGTAGACCACGCCCATACCGCCTCCGCCAATTTTTTCCAAAATGAGGTAATGAGAGACGGTCGTCCCGGTCATTGAGTGGTGCTCCTCTGGTTTCACGCTGGAAATGCAGGAAGCAGTACTCTAGCTGGTGTCCTTCAAGGGGTCAATCGGGAGGGCCCGGCTTCCGCTGATTACTCTTGCTGGTGCGTGCCACGGCCGCGATTCGCCGCGCGGAACATCCCCACCATGCTAGACTTCGCGGCTCGTCGGGAGTAAACCTCGTGCCGTTCGTGCGCTCCATCGGACGCTGGGCGATGACCGCCCTCGTCATCAACTGCATTATCGGCGGCGGAATTTACGGCCTGCCTTCGGATGTCGCGCACATGCTCGGCCGCGCAAGCCCGATCGCGATGATCGTCGCAGGCCTGGCGATGGCGACGATTCTCGTTTCCTATGCCGAAGTGGCCTCGCGTTTCTCGGGGGCGGGCGGCTCGTATCTATACGTGCGCTCGGCGTTCGGGCGCTTCGCGGGATTGCAGGTCGGATGGTTCTGGCTGCTTTCCGTCGTCGGAGCGGCGGCGGCCAGCTCGAATCTTTTCGTCACCAATCTCGCCGCATTCGTGCCGGGCGCGAATCACGGACTGCTGCGCGCGCTGGCAATGACGGCGCTGATCGCGCTCCCGGTGGCGGCCAACTATTTCGGCGCGCGTACGGGCGCGGCCCTGAGCACCATCCTCACCGTCGCCAAGACGCTGCCGCTTCTTCTGCTGATCGTGCTCGGCCTCGCGCACTTCCGTCAGCACGGCGCCGTCGCGTTCACGCTGCCCGAGGCGCCCTCGTGGAAAATCTGGCTGAACGCGTGCGTGCTCGTCGTCTGGGCCTACTCCGGCTGCGAGGACAGCGTCGTTCCGGCCGGCGAGGTGAAAGACGCGCGCAAAAACGTGCCGCCGGCGCTCCTCACCGGCCTCGTCACGGTGATGGTGATCTACACGCTGATCCAGTTCGTCGCGGTCGTCACCATCGGCGGCGCGCATTCCGACCGTCCGCTGAGCGATGTGGCGTCGATCCTGATGGGGCACGGCGGCGCGGCGTTCGTGGAAATCGCCGTGATGCTCTCGACCTACGGCTACATCTCGGCCGCGATCCTGAACGCTCCGCGCATGCCCAGCGCGTTCGCTGCGCATGGCGATTGTCCCGCGTCTTTCGGCGAGTTGCATCCGCGCTTCAATACGCCTTCCGTGGCCATCCTGATCTTTGGGGCGATCGTGTGGGTGCTGGCACTTACGGGGACGTTTCGCTGGGCGCTGATTCTTTCGGTGGCGTCTTCGACGTTTTACTACTCGACGGTTTGCGCTTCGCTGATTCGCTTGCGGCGCATGCGTCCGGCGGAAGACTCCTTGCGAATTCCGCTCGGGCGGCTGTGGGCGGTGCTGGGAATCGGCGTTTCGCTCGCGCTGCTAACGCAAATCGACTGGGTCGACGCGGCCCTCATGAGCATCACCGCCGCGATCGCCGCCGCCAACTGGTGGTGGGCCAACCGCAGGCACGCTACCGCGACGACCGCCGTCCCCGCCGACTTGTCCTGAGCGCCTCGGGCGAGGGGCGTCTCGCCGGCGCGCTCTTCCTGGGAACGCCAATCTCCTGATTGGCGCTTCTTGACTTAATCGTGACTCAAATCTCTGTGCCCGTTCCCGTTCGCGTGGCCATTCCCATTCGCCGACGCGCCTGCGTGCGCATGCGGACGCCCCGAATAATACGCGACCATACTCTGGAACAGCAGATCGATCTCCCGATTCACGCTCCCGGTGGCCACCATCGGCTCGCGCTCCAGCGGCGACGGCGGCAGGGCAGGGGCCACCGGCTTGCTTGGCACAATCGCGGTGCGTTCATCGGATTTCGCGAAGTAAGTCGCGCGCGAATCCTGCTCGAGCAAATTCAGCACCTTCGCCTTGAGCTGCGCAAACACCACTCTCGGCTCGGCCGACGCGTCGATGATCTGGAAATCGTATTCCGCACCCAGCCGCTCGAATTCTGCGAGCAGCGCCGTCTGATACGCGCGAAAACTTTCGTACATGTCCTGCCCGGGGAAGACGTCCATTCCGGATTCCCAATAATCGAATCCTCGCGAGAAGACGACGCGAGGGATGAGTTCCTCGACGTTCAGCCGCAAATAGAACACCGCGTCCGGCACCAGCGCCGCGCTGAAGATGCTGCGGATCCACGCGCCGTCCATCCCGCGGACGATCGCGCGCGCCATCAGCGAATAAACATATCGGTCGGTGAGCACGACGAATCCGGCACGCAGCGCCGGCACGATTTCGTTCTCCAGCCGGTCGATGAAATCGGTCGCGTAGAAAAGGGTTTGCGTGACGCGCCCAAGGTTGTTGCCTTCCTTCGCGCGGCGGATTCCTTCGCCGGCCAGCTCCGACCGTGTCATGCCCGTATCGAGCACTGCGTGGCCCAGCTCTTCGAGCCACGGTCTGAGCATATTGATCTGCGTCGTGCGGCCGGCGCCGTCCGTTCCTTCGATCACGATCAGCTTTCCGGGCAGGTCGTTGAGCCTCATTCCGGGCAATAGCTTCCCGTAGGTCTTTCTCATGGACGCACTCTCAAATTGTTCGCTTTCTCGAGATGTGTTCTCGCGATGTGGCGCACCTGCGCCTGTTGGATTTCCACCGGCAGGGTGGCGTCGATCACGGTGAGCCCGAATTCCGGAATCATCTTTTCGTACTCGTCGATGATGCGGCCCTGAAAGAGCCGGAAACTCTCGGTGGGATCGTCGCTCAAGCCGATGTCGAGGCCCGCTTCGTAGAACTTGAATCCGTCGCGCGCGCCGACCAGCCTGCCGATCGCGGTTTCGAGCGGCACGCGGAAATAAAATGCGACGGCTGGCTGCACCGCGAAGCCGTAGAGCTCGCGCACCCACTCGTGGTCCATGCCGCGCGCCACGTCTCGCGCGAACGCCGTGTAGATATAGCGGTCGCACAGCACCACCGCGCCCGCCTTCAGCAGCGGCAGGATGCTGCGTTCCGTGCGATCGGCGAAATCGGTCGCGTGGATCAGCGAAAACGTCGCCGGCGTCAGCATCTTTTTCTTTTTGCCGAGCTTGGTCGTGTCCTTCACCAGCGGCGACGAATTCCACTGGCTGAAGACGACTCCGTAGCCTCTCGATTCGAGCCATTTGTGCAGCAGGCTCAGCTGCGTCGATTTGCCCGAGCCGTCGATCCCTTCGACGACAAACAGCCGCCCTGGAATTTCGCTGTCGCCGCTTGGCCGCGCCTGCGGCGCCGCGGCTGGATAGGTGGGAAAGAAAACCTCGAATGGGCCGATGCGCCCAACCCCGGAATTGCCGATGTCCATAATCCTCTTTCTGGCGCCCTGCGCGAACCAATACGCAGACGCGGACACTTCAATTGTTTGTGGGGTTTCTGGCGTGCTGCGGCGTCCTGGCGGACCCACATACTATGCACGATTCAGAGGCGATTTGCAGCAGAAAATTCGCGCTCCGGACAGCTTCTGCTGGCGCAACGTTACCCGAGAAAGCAAAGACCGGACCGCCCCACTTTCATCGGGAACGATCCGGCCTTTGTCGCCTTCGACTGGCTGCTGTGATCTAGCGATGAGGCTTGTCCTCGTGCTCGGCATGTCCGCCGCCGTGATCGCCGCCGCTCGGATGGCTCTCGTGCTGCTGCTGCGGGCGCGCCTGCTCTTGTCGTTGCTCGGGCGGACGTGACTCGCGCGGCCGTTCTTGCTGCGCACGTGGTTGCTCAGGACGGGCCTGTTCGGGCCGCGCCTGCGACGGATGCGACTCGGGCCTTGTCTCGCTTGGCCTGGTCTCGTTGGGCCGCGACTCATTCGGCTGCTTGAGCGACCCGACGTGCTGTGCCGGCCGCACGTTGTTTTTCGGAGTTGCCGAAGGCTGCTCCCGGTGATTCGGCTGATTCGCGTGGTTTTCCGGATGGCTCTCTCGGTTCGGAGCCGGCTGCGCTCGATTGGGCTGCACGCCCTTTGGCTGCGTGCGATTCGGCTCGCTGGCCCCGTGTGTTTCGCGGCCAGCTTCGTTGAACCGGGCGCCGTTCACTCGCGTCATCGCCACGGTCTGCGGTTTCCCGTGGTTCACCGTCGCGAGTGCGTTGTGATTATCGCGGAAGTTCTGCTGGTGGGAATCCTGCATCGCCGTTGGCGCGACGTGCCGCTCGTTCGCCCACCTCTGATCCTGCGCCGTCGGCCGCGCTGTCGCTCCGCCTCGCCCGTTGAAACTCACGCGATCCTCGTGGACGTTGCGCACCACCGTCCGGTCGACATACACATTGCGCACGACGGTCCGATTCACGTTCCACACCGCTGTGTTATACGCAAAGTGTCCGCCTTCCCACCGGCCGCCTACGAAGCCGCTCCCGTAATATCCGAAGCCATAATCGATCCCGCCGTAGAATCCAACGTGCGGGCCCCAGTATCCCGCATGCCACGCGTACAGCCCGCCGTCGAAACCCCAATACCCGGGCGTCCACAGCAGCCCCACGGCCGGCGGCGCGACCCACACTCCCGGCACCCAGTAATACCCATCCGGACCCCACGCCCAGTATCCGGGCGTCCAGATGTAGCCCGCATCCGGGCACGGCGGCTGCGCATATACCGGCAGCACGGGCGGCCCGATCCGGATCGAAACGGCGATTTGGGCCTGCGATGCCGCGGGTATCAGGCACAAGACCACAAGGAAAAGAAGATTGCGAGCTCGCAATAAGGCCTGCATAGGATTCCTCCTACAATTTGGACGGTGGGCGACGCGCCCCGTGACGCCGGCGAGATCGGATTCGGCGAAATTTACAGCGAAGGACAGGCCCGAAATCGGGGATAAACCTGAGGAGGCTTGGGTATTTCAGAGGTTCGGCACTCCCCACTCCCGGCTGGATGGCTGCCGGGAGCAGGGAAGGTGCCGCTCACACCCGATGCAAAATGCGACTGCGGTTAGTGGTCGTGATGCTCTTCGCGCTCCGGATGCGGATGAGCGTCTGTCTTGTTGTTGTGCTTGTCGCGATAGATATCGCGGCTGGCTTGGTTCTGCTGGCGATTCACCTGCTGCCGCTCTTGCTGCGTCAGGTGGCCGCCGTTGGCTTCGCGGTCGTTGTGCACTTCGTTGTGGATGTTGGCCTCGCGGTTCTCGAGGTGCTGCGTTTCACCGGGCGTTAGCTGGCCGGAATGCACGCCCTGCGCGATCCGTCCTTGCTGATCGAACTGCCGCCCGTTGACGCGGTTCATTGCCACGGTGTGCGGCTCACCATGGTTCACCGACGCGAGAGCGTTGTGATCGTTGCGGAAGTTCTCTTCGTGCTGCATCTGGTTCGAGGTCGGCTGGAAGTGCTGCTCGTTCGACCATCGCTGCTCTTCCGCGGTCGGCCGCGCGTTCACTCCGCCCTCGCCATTGAAGCTCGCATGGCCGGCGTAGTTGTTCACGACCACCGTCCGGTCGACGTACACGTTCCGCACGATCGTCCGGTTCACGTTCACCACGGCCGTGTTGTAACGGAAGACGCCGCCGTCCCAGCGCCCGCCAACGAAGCCGACGCCGCCGTAGCCGAAGCCGTAGTTAATTCCGCCGTAGAAGCCCACGTGCGGGCCCCAATATCCGGCGTGCCATCCGTAAGCGCCGCCGACAAATCCCCAGTAGCCCGGCGTCCACAAAAGGCCCGGGTGCGGAGGCGCCACCCAAACTCCCGGAACCCAGTAGTAGCCCGCCGGACCGTATGCCCAATAGCCCGGCGTCCAGAGGTAGCCTTCCACCGGGCACGGCGGCTGCGTGTAGACCGGCAGCGCCGGCGGCCCGAGGTGAATGGCGACACCGACGCTAATTTGAGCGTTGGATGTCGCGGGCATTACGAACGGCACGGCGCACAGCACCAGCAACAGCATAAGATTGCGGAATCGAAATAGTGTGCTCATGAAGTTCCTCCCCATCCTATTAAACATCACCCTGCTTGCCCGATGACGCAAAAACTCTTGCCGCGTAACCCAAGCGTTATCCTGCGACTACACGGTAGCGCCCCGGGCCTATCCGATTGATTCAACACGGGAAATCGACAAAAGTTGCTCCATTCTGAGACAATAGAAAGTCGACTGAGGGCCTGTGGATAATTCGAAAAAGGCCGCTGGATTTCAACAAGCGAGTTCGGGTAGCATGGCCGTCCCTTCCCTAGCGGCCAAATTTGAACCGAGGATTTGACATGAATCAGCAGATGGAAAAGCAAGTGTACGCGGGCGTCGTTTGCAGGTGCTGCCGTCAGGCAATTCCTCTTCCCGCGATCGTGCTCAGCATGACAACCGAAATCGAGAACAATCCATCGAGCCATGATAATCCGCAGGGGCGCGTGTTTTCGTTGCGTTGCCGCGCATGCGACAAGGAAATGCCGTATCAAGTGACGGACATCGTCGATTTCGAGGGCGCCCCGCGGCCGCGTGTGTGGTCGGCGCGACGCAAGCCTTCCGGTTCGGGCGATCTTTCCCGGGCCGCCAGCGCCTAGCCTCGCCATTTGCCACGAAATCGGGAGCGGCACCGTGCATCGAGTTCTCGCTCTGTACCCACCGCCGAAAGATCCGGCTCATTTCAAGAAATACTACGTGGAAAGACATCTGCCGCTCGCGGCCCAAATGCCGGGGCTGCTTTCAAGCCGCCATTCGTTCGCGATTGAGGGTGTGGGCGCGCCCGCCCCTTACTTCTGCATATGGGAAGGCGAATTCGCGAACGAAGCGGCCATGGCCGCGGCCACACAGTCTGAAATCGGCCAGAAGGTGGCGGCCGACGTGGCGAACTATGCCACCGGCGGCGTCACGATCCTGCATTTCGACGCGGCCGAGCCTTCGCACAACGGGTCAGGCGCTGTCGGCGGCGATACATTCGCGGCCGGCCTGCAGGTGCGCCGCGAGATGTTCGGCCCGGCGCTCACCGATCAGGCCGTCAACTCAGCGACCGACTTCACGCGCCCGCTTCAGGAAATGGTCACGCGCTACTGCTTCGGCGAAGTCTGGACGCGCCCGCCGCTCGACCGTCGCACGCGCAGCCTGCTGACCATCGCCACTCTCGTTGCTCTCGGCAAGCCGGTTCAGCTGCGCGCCCACGTGCGCGCCGCCATCACCAACGGCGCCACCAAAGACGAAATCCGCGAAGTCCTCCTGCACAGCATGATCTATTGCGGCGTGCCCGCCGGCGTCGATAGCTTCTCTCATGCCACCGAAGTCCTGAAAGAAATGGGTCTCGAGTAGTCCCGAATTCTGTCGTTCCAGGTGAGCCATCCGTGATCCATGTGAGAACCTGGATTAGCGGTTGGGCGTGCTCCTCGGGAGGCTAATATGCGAGTCGGATTCATCGGCATCGGGAACATGGGCGGACCGATGGCGGCCAACGTCGCGAAGGCGGGACACGAACTCGCGGTCTTCGACCTCGACGCCGAGCGCAGCCACCGATTTGCGCGTGAGCACCGTGCGCGCGTCGCCGCGACCCTCGCGGAAATCGCGCACAGCGAAGCCATCATCACGATGCTGCCGACCGGGCAGATTGTCCGGCACGTGCTCATCGAGCAGGAGGATGGCGCGCTCGCGAGGAACCTGCGCCCCGGCGCGCTGGTCATCGACATGAGCTCGTCCGAGCCCCTTGGCACGCGTGAATTGGGCAAAGTGCTGGAGCGCGACGGCGTGGCGCTGCTCGACGCGCCGGTTTCGGGCGCCGTGCCGCGCGCGAAGACCGCGACGCTTGCGATCATGGTCGGCGGCAACGACAAGGCCGCGATCGAGCGCGCGAAGCCGCTGCTGCGGTCGATGGGCGACCGCATCTTCGAAACCGGGCCGCTCGGCACGGGCCACGCCATGAAAGCGCTCAACAATTATATCGCAGCCGCGGGATACACGGCCGCCGCCGAAGCGCTGCTGATCGGCGAGCGCTTCGGCCTCAATCAAGAAGCGATGGTCGACATTTTGAACGCTTCCACGGGGCGAAATTTCACGACCGAATTCATGCTGAAGGAGCACGTGCTCTCCGGAAAATTCGCGACGGGCTTTGCGGTCGGGCTGATGGCGAAAGACGTCCGCATCGCCGCCGATCTGGGCGAGGCGATGAAGCTGGACGCGCCGTTGTCGCGGCTCATCCGCGAGCGCTGGGCAGTGGCGCGCGATCGTATCGGCGCAACGAACGACACGGCCGCGGCGATTCTCGGCTGGAAAGACAATCTCCCCGAGTAACGATCCGCCGCCTGGTTTCTATGGGATAACGGCCGAAGCCTGCTTCGAATAGGCGCTCTCCTGTTTCTCTGAATTGACCGCCGTGACGACGAAATAATAGGTCTGCCCTGATTGGACGCTTTTGTCGGTGTAGCTCGTCGCGTCGACGGGCGACGACGTCAGCTTCGTATACGGGCCTCCGGACACGGTACCCGAGTAGACGTTATAGCCGACCACGGACGACGCGCTCGGCGCCCAGCTCAGCGAAACCGAATAGGAAGTTTGCGCCACGCCGGTGCCCGAGAGAGAAATGACCGTCGGCGAATTCGTCGCGTTGCTCTTGATCGTGATGCTGCCGCTTGATACGCCGCTCGCCGCAGGATCAAACGCTGCGTCGAACGTGACGCTTTGGCCGCTCTGCAGGATTGTTCCGGCCGAGAGGCCGCTGGCACTAAAGCCCGCGCCCGACACTGTGACGCTTGAGATCGTCGCGGTCGCGTTTCCGGTGTTTTTCAGCGTGAGATTTATGTTCCCGGTAGTCGATACGTCGATGCTTCCGAAGACGAGGCCGGTCGAGCTGCTGCTTAGCACCGCGGCCGACGCGGCATCGACGGTTAGAACGGCTGCTGCGCTGGTGGTGGTTCCGGTACCGTCTTTGATCACGACGGTGTACTTCGCGCCGTTGTAGGCGCTCGTCGTTGCGGGAGTGGTGTAGGTGTACGACTTGGCGCCGCTGATTGCCGAGCCGTTCACATACCACTGGAACGACAGCGGGATTTCTCCGAGAGCTTTTACGGTGAAGGTCGCCGTTTGTCCGACGGTGACCGTGCGGCTGGCCGGTTGCGACAGGATCGAAGGCGCGGCGTGCGCGACCGCGCCTGAAACGCCGAGCAACGCAGCGAAAATCGCCGCGCGAGCAGCTTGCAACTGAATTCTTTGAAAGATGCGCATGTTTCCTTGGTTCGAAGTTTTGTGCCGGCGATTCGGGGAATGCCGGTTAGCAGGTGAGCATTTGGAGGACTACAAGGCTGGGGGCCCGAAGCATCTTTAGGCTAGCGGTGTCGCGCGGGCGCGAACACTGAACACGGGGACAGAAAAGGTACAGTGCGGGAGCGTGGCCGGGGACCTGCCCTCGATAATCGCGTTGTCGCGCGGAGGCATGTGCCGCGCCTCCACGGAATTCTAGTTCACTTCGATGGTGGTTACGCTCAGGGCCGGCAGCGTCACTGTGAACGACGAGCCGCTCACGGCCATCGTTCCGATCGATACAGGCTCGACGGGGTTCTGCCCTTGCGCGGAAGCGGCGGTCATTTGGTACAAGTACGCGGTGCCTGAGAGCGACTGCCCACTGATGGCGGTCACTTGCGAGGCGGTGGAGCGATTGATGGCGACGAATACGAGCCTTCCCGGCGTGGTGCTATCCGAGCTCGCGTAGACCACCACATTTGCCACGTTGCTCGACGTGGCTTGCAGCGAAGTGTCGCCGAAATTCGCCCCGGCTCCGTCGAAATCGCGGAAGGCGCGGAATCCCGCCAGGGCGTAAGAGTAAGTGCCGTTCGGCGGCCAGAAATTCGCGGCGAAGACTCCCTGCGCGCCAAAAATGCCGAGGTTATCCGCTTGGGCGATGGTGCCGGCGATGTGATTCCATCCGCCATTCTCGTATTCCGAGATCGAAATCTTCATGCCGGGGAATTCGGCGGCGATTTTGGCCTGCAGCCGGCCCAGAATATTGATGGGCGTGTTGCCGAGCTCCTCGTAGATCCATGGATTGCTGTTGGTCGAATCGGTGAACGTGGGATCCCACAGAGCGCGCGGGCTCTGCACGATGAGCTGCACCTGTGCATCGGTGAGCGTCGTGCCGGTCAAGTCGAGGCTGCGAGTGCCGTTCGCGTCGTATTCCTCGACGTACCAGTGGAAGTCGTAGACGTCCACCAACGGTTTGCCGAAGGTCGCGGACGCGGCGCTGATGGCCGTGAGGTATTTGTCCGGGAACCAATTCTTGCCGCTGGGCGTGGCGCTCAGTTCGCCCTGCCAGTTGTAGATGCCCTGGAATCCATAGTGCACGGGACCGAAGATCACCATGTCGGGGAATTGCGTTTTCAGCGCTTCCGTCAGCGTGATGGTTTTCGCGATGTAGGCGTCCGACGTGATCGGATTCGGCCCCTGCACTTCCAGATGCGTCGAGTTCCACAGCTCCGGCTCGTTATCCAGATCGACGAACGTCGGCAGGGAAGGATTTGCCCCGAAGATATTCTTTCCTGAGAATTTCTGGTCGAGCGCCCAGACGAATTCGTCCATGAAAACGTCGGCATCGGTGGTCGGAGGAGTGAGGGTGAAAGGAGCCGTCGAGACGGTGCTCTTTTGATCTACGACCTGCTTGAAGCGCGACAAATCAGGCGGATTCGCCACGCTCACGGGGCCATTTTCGTCGCCGGCCACCAGGCCCTGAAGCTGCACGGTCATCAGGCTGGCCATGCCATCCGATTGATCGCCTGCGATGAAGCTGCGCACGGCTTCCGCCGGGACGTTGCTGCTGCTGAGATAGTCGTCGTTCTCGTAGAGATAGTCGCTGCCGGCGTTCGATGCGTTGGTTTCCCAGTTGTAGGCGGTCCAGCGATTGCCGCCGGCGCGATCGAACGTCAGTTGCGGCGGCGCGCCCGTCACTCCCGAATAGAAATTGATGCCGTAGATCCACGGCGAGATGGGCTTCGTTTTCGTGGGGTCGATGGTGACCGTCACGTTCGCGGCGGCAGCGGCCGGTGTCGCGCTGGCCTGCGCGGAATTGGCGCTCTCGCCGGCCGAATTCACCGCGGAGACGACGTAGTAGTAGGTGGTGCCGTTCGTCACCGAAGTGTCTTTGTAGTTCGTCACGGCGGGAGATGAAATCGTCGTATAGGGGCCGCCGTTGGTGGTCGCTCGCTTGACGTTGTAGGTCGTCGCTCCGCTGCTTGCATTCCAGGCGAGACCTATCTGCGCATTTCCCGCCGTCGCCTGTAATCCGGCAGGCGTTGCCGGTGGCGTGACGGGAGCCGTGGGCGTGGCGGACGTTTCGGCGGAGTTGGCGCTCTCGCCCACTGCGTTCACGGCGGAGACAACGTAGAAATATTTGGTGCCGTTGGTGAGGCCGGTGTCGGTGTAGCTGTTCGTAGTCGGCGCCGCAATTTGCGTTTCAGCCCCGCTCGCGGTGGAGCGCTTGACGTGGTAACTCGCCGCGCCGACGCTCGCGTTCCACGTCAGGCTCACCTGCGCATTGCCCGCAGTCGCGGAAAGCCCCGTCGGAGCAGCCGGCGTCGGCGCCAGCGGAGTTGCGCTCACCTCGGTCGAGTTCGCGCTTTGTCCCGCCGAGTTGTAGGCGGAGACGACGTAGAAATACTTGGTGCCGTTCGTGAGGCCGGAGTCCGTATAGGTTGGCGAAGACGGCGTCGCGATCTGCGTGTAGGGACCGCCCGTGGTGGTGGAGCGCTTCACGTAATAGTTGGTCGCGCCCGAACTGCTCGTCCATGTAAGGGCGACCTGCGCGTTGCCCGGCGCGGCTGCCAAACCGGTCGGCGCGGCCGGAACGCTCGTCCCCGTGCCTCCGCCCTTCTCCGCGGCCGTGTAGCCGCTACAGCCCGCGCAGACGAGGATGAGGACGATCGAAAAGCTGAGAGCCAGAACCGGGACCAAGCGGTTGGCGGATTTCATGTGGTTTATCTCCCACCGGCACGACATCGGAGAACGATCGCGGGCTCGCTCTGCTGTATCGACAATTCGTGCTTCGTTCTTTGCAGGTTAGGAGGCCGGGAGGGAAGCGGCAAGCTGTCCAAAGGGACAGAAAGAGGTCAGGGCGAAACGGCGGTGAGTGGTGATTTGTAAGTGGTGATTGGCGAGGATGGGGCGAGCGGCGGAGCCGGCGATCGCCATTCCACTGGACTACTACTCACCAATCACCACTCACCACTCACTGCGAAAGAGGCGGGCCGAGGATTTCGACGCCGTACTCGAGCGCGAGCTCTTCCATCCGCGCCGATTGGCCTGCCGACATTTCCTCGAAGAGCCGGTCGATCTGCCCGGGAACGATCACCGCCATCATCTGCGCCGGCGTATCGCCAAAGTTTTGAAAGGCGTGGGCGACGCCGCGCGGGGAAAAGGCGCAGTCTCCCGGATGCAGGAGAATCCGCTGGCCGTCGAATTCGAGCGTGATCTCGCCTTTCAAAACGTAGAACCACTCGTCCTCACGCGTATGGCGGTGGAGCGGCGGCCCGGCCATCGGCGGTATCGTGGCGTGAACGACGGAGGCCACACTGCCGGTATCGGCGGACGCCAACTTGACCAGCACGCTGGTCCCATGAAGCTCCAGCGGCGCTCGCGTTCGTCCCTGGCGCGCACTCAATGCGAAGGGGTGCGTGGCGATACCGCGGGCTGCCGCGTCGAGGCGCGTTGTCATCGCGCGCCTCCTTCGGCGGCGAAAACGCCTGTTGCGCGAGGCGCTTGGTGATGTGCGGCGCGGCCGGCGGCGTGTTTCCGAACCTGGCGAAGAATCGCGAACGCTTCGTCGAGCAAGATTCGGATCAGCCAACTGCGGAAGGCGCCCTCGCGCTCGAAGCTTTGTCCGGCGTGCGAGGCGGTCCACCAGGTGTTCTCGACGGCGAGGTCGGCTTTCTCGGGATCGCCGAGTACGCGGCATGCCACCATGTGAAGCAGCCCGCGGCCGCGCATGAAGCGGCCGTAGAAAATTCGTGAATCTTCGGGGATGGCGAGCGGTTTCCGCGCGAGCCGGTCGAAACTGCGGGCCGTCGTTACGTGGATCATCCTTCGTACACCCGTCCTTTCCCCATTGGCGGTTTTGAGATTGGTTGCAACAGTGTGTGTGTTCATAGAAGAGAAACAATCGGAGTGGCCGGCTTATTCCAGAAAAAATGACAAAGGTTTTACGACGCGGCGCCCACCGGAGCGTTCGTCAGTTGGCCGTAGTGAAGTTGAGATGGTCCGCCGTGTTGTGATGGCATACCATGCAGGATTCGCGCGCGGAACCGGAGACCGAGGAAACCAGAGCGTAGGAGAGGCCGTGAGTGCTCCAGGTGATGACGTTGAACCCCTCGCTGCTGCGATAGTGAAAGACCAAAGCGCCGGAGCGAATCTCATCGCCGCCCGCGACGACGGCGAACTCGGTGGGCGCAACGAGCAGGGTGATTTTCTGGTTCTGCTTTTCGTAGGTGACCAGGGCCGCGCGGCGCCCGCGATAATTTACGGTAGTCGCTCCCACCAGCTGATACGCCGGTGCATTGTCCGGAGGCGCCTGAGTGGCGGGCAAACGAAAACGGAACTGGACATTGCTCGTGAGCCAGGCCGTGACCAACTCGGGTGAACTCGACCGGAACCCAAGGGGAAGCTGGCCGTTCACGCAACTGCGATGCGCGGCGACGGCCGTTTCCACGTAGCCGGCGGCGCGCGCCTGGCGCACGACATTCGGAACGATCGCGAGACACAACGCGAGAATCGCAATTGCGAATACAAGAATTCTCGGGCGGACAATTTGCGGACGGGTGAGAAACAATCTCCGCCGGAGCTTTTGCAGCACGCCTTCGCGAACGAGCCCTTGGCGGCGCGCGGACGCGGAATACTCGGCAACACACTCCGCCACGCGAGCGCGAAGAGAGTCCGGCGCCGAGTACAACGGGCGCGCGCGGTGCAGAGCATTGGACAGCGCCCGCTCCGCCGCAAGACTGGCCCGGCAATTCTCACAAACCTTCAGGTGCGCGCGAAAATCATCCAGTTCGCGCCCCTCGAGAGAGTTCTCGAGGTAGCGCAAGATCCTCGCGCTGTCGCAAGGACTCATTTCAGCCATCCTTCTGCGTGGACGGCACGCAGATCGGACCCGTTCTCCCCAGTCATAAAACACGCGACATCGAAGAATATTCCCGCCACTCGGCTAGTTTTCTCCCGATGAGGCTTCGAACGCCCCTTCTTGTGCCTCATTCGACTCCTTCACGCCCGGCGCAAGCTCTGCCGCGGGCGGGGGAAGCAATTCGCGGAGCCGGGAGCGCGCTCTAGCCAGACGCGACATCACAGTCCCGACGGGACATTCCAGAACAGCGGCGATTTCCTGGTAGGAGAGTTCTTCGTATTCGCGCAGGAGAATGATTTCGCGCCATTCTTCGGGAAGCTGCTGGATCGCGAAGCGAATCTGTTCGCGCTCGATATTGCTTACGTAAGCGGCGTGCGGATCCTCCGTGGTGTCCGGCACGCGATCGACCGAGCTTTGCGTCCCGTATTCAGCGACCTCGGGAGCGGTCCGGCGGCGGCGCAGCTGATTGAGCCAGACGTTGCGCAGTATAGTGAACAGCCAGCCTTTCGCATTGCTGTCGGGCCGCAATTTGCCCATGGCACGAAGGGCGCGCAGGCAGGTTTCCTGCACCAGATCCTCGGCCTCGGCGTCGTTGCGAGACAGAACCAAAGCGTAGCTGTACAGGCCGTCCAGATGCTCGCCGAGGTCGACGGAGAGCGGCGGATGGCCTTTAGGAGCCCCAAAGTTCATGCCGCGCCCGAAAAACGACGGGCCGGCGCAACCTGTCTGAAACCGTCTGCGAAGACCGCCAGGGCTGGAGTTCCGGGATTTTGTAAAGCATGGATTTTGGCGTTAGGGGTTTGTGGATCGCTGGGGAACGAAAGACTGTGCGTCTTGTTACTGGTCACAACTGTCACCTCGGCTCAAATGTGCGGAGTGAGGGCTATCCGCCATTGGATGACTGATTCCAGAAGAGTGACGCAACTTTTTCTGTAGCCTCCAGCCGAGCGAAATCCTTTCTTATGATTCCGTTCACGATGGCCTTGCGCTCAGATGGTGGTTTTCCTACGATAGTTGCTACCGAAAATTCAGCGGACTCGAGGGGGCGCTTGATTCGAAATGGGTGCACATGAGTAAGAACTGGGAAACCATGTCGAGATGGATCGGCACAGCTTGCGCGCAAGGGCCTTCGCGCGTCTGGAGAGCAGCTCTTGCCGCGGCGCTCGTAGCGACGCTTTGCGCGACGCCGCTCGGCCAAGCCGCGGCAGCGGCTGGGCCGCGAGCTGCGCGCGCGAATTCATCCTACAGCGCCTCACCGGTTGCGGCGGTGGACGGCTCGACTTTGCCGGCCGGCCTTCCGCAAAACACTTACATGGACGTCACGCAGGGCAAGGGCTACCGCTTCAATCGTGGCGGATGGATTTACGTTCACCTGGAAGGCTCGCCGCACGACATCGGATTCCAGCACGGTTACCTCCTCGCGCAAGAGATCTCGGATGCGTTTGCAGTCGTTCGCCTGGAGGACACCCACCAGACAGGACGCGACTGGGAATTTTTCCGGCGTGCGGCGCGCGAGATGCTGTGGCACAGGATCGATCCCGAGTATCAATCGGAAATGTTCGGCATCGTCGATGGGTTGAAGGCTGCCGGAGGCAAGCTCGATATCTGGGACGTGGTCGCGCTCAACGCGTTTTCGGAGCTGGCCGACTACTACGTTCCGTGGCTCGACAAGCAGACCGGCGCCGCGCTCTCCACGAAACTCGAGCCGTACGAGCACTGCAGCGCGTTCATCGCCACCGGAAGCTGGACGAAAGACCATCAGATCGTGATGGCGCACAACAACTGGACGTCGTACATAGAAGGCGAGCGGTGGAACATCATCTTCGACATCGTCCCCGAGCACGGCTACCGCATGCTGATGGACGGTTTCCCCGGCGTGATCACGAGCGATGACGACTTCGTGATCAATTCGGCCGGGATGATGATCACCGAAACCACCATCTCGAATTTCTTCGGCTGGGATCCGAACGGCAAGCCGGAATTCTTCCGCTCGCGCAAGGCCGCGCAATACGCCGATTCAATCGATAGCTACGCGAAAATCATGCTCGACGGAAACAACGGCGGTTACGCGAACGACTGGCTGATCGGCGATCGCAAGACCGGCGAGATCGCGCGCCTGGAACTCGGCCTGAAGCACACCAAGCTCTGGCGCACCACCGACGGCTACTATTCCGGCGCGAATTTCGCGAGCGACCCCGACGTGATCAAGGACGAGACCACATTCGACCCCAATAACCCCGCGAGCTCGATGAACGCCCGGCGCATTCGCTGGGATCAGCTAATCAACGGCAACAAGGGCAAGATCGATACGCAGCTCGCCGAAGTATTCCTCGCCGATCACTACGATACGTTCACGAAAAAAGAGGGCGCGAACCGCAGAACTCTCTGCGGCCACGGCGACATGCAGCCCGATGTCTTGCCGGATTCGAGTTCGGCGCCTTTCACGCCCAGCGGAGCCGTGTCGGCAAAAGTGGTGGACAGCCGGCTGGCGCAGCAGATGGATTTCATCGGACGCATCGGGCATCCCTGCGGCGTGAATTTCGACGCGGGGAAATTCCTCGCCGATCATCCGGAATTTTCCTGGGAATCGCCCGTGCTGCGCGACATGATTGCCGGTCCGTGGACCGATTTCGGGATCGGCGAACACGCCGCGC
The DNA here is from genome assembly GCA_035504455.1 of Vulcanimicrobiaceae bacterium. Lineage (GTDB taxonomy): Bacteria > Acidobacteriota > Terriglobia > Acidiferrales > UBA7541 > Palsa-295. The sequence continues at coordinate 10,094 of DATJRU010000029.1, read as the reverse complement.
CGCAGGGGCAGTAGGACAGTCGAGAGTTTAGAGTTGAGAGTCGAGAGCGAAGACCCGCCGTTCCCGTGAACTCCCAACTCTGAACTCTCAACTGCTCAACTCGCTTCAGTCGTCGTGCTTCAGTCGTTCGCCACTTGCAGATTGTTCGTCACCGAAAAAACGTCAGGGACTTTGTTGGCCATCAGGCCCGCCACGTTTTTGTCGGCTTCCGTCGAGACGGTGCCGTCGAGAGTGACGTGACCGTTGTCGACGATGATGTGGATCGGCGCGACGCTGCGCAGGCTGTACATCTGCAGCGACGGTGAGCCGTAGATGGCACGATACTCGGCGCGCCGGATCTGGTCGTCCATCGGGGCGGGCGGCAGCACCTGGATCTGATTGTCCACTTCCGTCACGCCTTCGATGTGCTTCACCGCCGAGCCGGCGTCGTCCTTGAGAACCGGCCTCACGACCTGGCCGATCAGCACGACCTTCGTGCCTTCGACCTTGTACTCGAGATTGTCGAAGACGGAATAGAAGGGCAGCATCACGAGTTCGTGGCGCACTTCCTTCGTGAGCCAGGACTCGTAATTTGCCGCGGTGCTGGGCGGCGCCTGCCGCGCCGGGCCGGATGCTGCAAGTACCGCGTTTGCAGCGGGTAAGAGCAGAATCAAAGCAAAGAGCGATATCAGGGCCTTCCGGGGACCGCTTAGATTAGGACGTATCATGTTGGTTGTCTCCTCACGAACTGCTCGCAACATCTGTACCTACACTACTTAGATGCGCCGGAAAACCCGGCGCTCTATGCACCCGGACGCATTTTTCACTGTAGGGACGGCTGCTATCCGATTGGATGCAATGTCCGGAGAGTAACTGGAAATCGCTACCCGAAGGTGTTACAAAAAAAGGAGTTGTCGGGGATCAAGCTCGTGCCAGACGCGTGCACTTCGAAGGGGTGCAAGGGCTCCGTGCCGGCGGGACTCGCCGATGAACACATGTGTGTGCTGCACTTCACGCTTTTCATCGAGCAGGAGTGCGCTGAGATGCGGCGCGAAATGTCGCTGGGAGCCGCGAATCACGAGCGGCAGCTCGAATTCATCCGCAAGATTTCCGCGCGCGGGGAATCGCTGGTGCACACGGCCACGAGCGGATTTCCGATGACCGACGAGATCAAGGCGCGCGTCCTGAGCACGCTGCTCACATTGATGAACTGCCGCGAGAATATCGATCGCGCCGCGATGAGGCAGTCGGCGCTGCGGCGGTTCGCGGGCTAAGGCGGCTCGCTTTACTTCTCGCAATTTTCCAGAGACCAAAGAATTTTGCGCGGGCCGTTTTACGCGCCCACGTAGCGCGCGTAGAGCGAGCGGGCGATAGCCGGGTCCTTCGTGCCTTTGATGATAGCGCGGCCGTCGGCGAAGACGGTGAGTTCGTAGGGCGCCACGCGGAAACGCAGCAGGAAGTCGTTGTTGCGGACTTCGGCCGCGGAAGCCGAGGTGAGGCGGCGGCCGAGCTCGGCGAGATCGAGGCGGCGGTGGCGCTCATGGATCTGGACAGAGTCTCGCCCGCACAGCGTGATGTGCGGCTGGGCTTCTCCCGCGAGATAGCGGAAGTCGCGGTGAACGCAGGCGCGGCATTCGGGGTTGCGCGCGATGCCGATCGACTGGAATTTCCCGGCCCACACGTCGCAGGAGATCAGGCGGTTGTTGAGCGCCTCCGGTTTTCCGGCGAGGAGCTTGATCGCTTCGGCAGCTTCGATCGAGGCGATCGCGCCAACGGCGGCGTTGAGCACGCCGGCTGTATCGCAGGTGGCTTCGGCGGCGGCGATTCCGGTGCCGCTGCCATTCGAGCCGTTGGAATTGCCGGCTTCGAGAAGGCATGCGAGGCAGGCCGATTCGCCCGGGCGAATCGTCATCGTGAGGCCGTAGCTGCCGACGGCGGCCGCGTAAATCCAGGGAAGGCCGAGCGAGATGGCGGCGTCATTGAGCAACAGGCGCGTTTCGAAATTGTCGGTGCCGTCGAGGACCGCCGAAAAGCCTGACAGAAGCTCGGCGGCATTTTTCGGCGTGATGTCGGCGACCACGCCTTCGATTTGGACGCTCGAATTGATCGCGCGCAGGCGGCGTTCGGCGGCGACGGCCTTGGGCAGGGCGTCTCGCGCGTCAGCCTCCTCGAAGAGCGTCTGCCGCTGGAGATTCGACGCTTCGACGAAGTCGCGGTCGATCACGCGGATGCGGCCCACTCCGGCGCGGACGAGCAGGTTCGCTACGACGGTGCCAAGCGCCCCGCAACCGGCCACCACCGCGCTCGAACGCAGGAGCGCGTCTTGGCCCGCTTCGCCGATCCCGTTGAAAAGAATCTGGCGCGAGTATTTCTCGCGCTGGTGGGGTTCCATACAGTGTTTCCGCCTTCATCATAGCGCCTTTTCGCGCGAGGCGGGCAACGCGGCTGTGCTAACCTCTCTCTCATTCTGAGGGGATGCAGATTCTCGGCAAAATCACGCTCTTGACGATTCCCCGGAACATTTTTGGAGCTGTCGTTATGGGCGCCTGGTTCGTGGTGTGCGCGTTCCCGGCGCTCCCGGCGGCGGCGCAGGAAGCTCCGATCGAGGGCCACAAGGTCGTCGAGGTACGCGTGGTGGACCTGGCGGGAAAATCGGTCACCCAGAAGATACCGCCGCTGCCGCTCGAGGCAGGCAAGCCCTTTGATTACAACGCCGAACGCGAGAGCCTGCGCGTCCTCTATCGCATGGGAGACTTCGCCAGCATCGAGGTGAATTCGATCAGCGAGCCGGGCGGGGTGCGGATCGATTTCGTCGTAGGACGAAATTTCTACAACAACGTGATCCGGATCGAGGGCCTGAAAGAGGCGCAGTCGGCGCCGGCCGCGCTCGCCGCGGTAAGACTCAGCCTTGGCGAGCCGTTTCGCGAAAGCGCTCTGCGCGAGGCGGTCGCGCGCCTGCAGAGTGCGCTGAGCGACGACGGTCTGTACGAAGCCAAGATCACCTGGAGCTTGCACCCGCACGACGACACGCGCGAGATGGACGTAATTTTCACGGTCGATCCGGGGCCGCGCGCCCGCGTAGGGAACGTCCGCCTGGACAACGACACGAGTTACACCGACGCTCAGCTCCTGAAGCGTTCGAAGATCTCGATGAAGAGCGTGGTGACGAGTTCAGGTCTTTCCCACGCCGCCGACCGCGTGAAAAATTATCTCGTGAAGCAAGGGTACCTCGGGGCCGCGGCACGCTTCGAACGCGGCGCGTACGATCCCAAAACGAAGCAGGTGCCGCTCACGTTTTCCGTCACCGCGGGATCGCGGGTACGGATTGAAATTCTCGGGGCGCACGTCAGCAAGAGCCAGCAGAAAAAACTTCTCCCGATGTACGAGGAAGGCGCCGTCGACGACGACCTGCTGCAGGAAGGCCGTCGCAACTTGCGCGATTATCTCCAGAGCCAGGGATATTTCGACGCCGAGGTCGACGTGAACTCGCGACAGGACGATTCACAAAAGGAGCGCGTGATCACCTACCAGACCACGCGCGGGGATCGCTATCGCGTGGCGGGCGTCGCTTTCAAAGGGAACAAGTATTTCGATACGTCGCTGCTGGAGCGGCGGCTGACGATTCAGACAGCCGCGTTCTTGTCGAGCGGGCGCTTCAGCCAGCAGCTGTTGCGCAACGACATCGATTCGGTGCGTGCGGTGTACCTCTCGAACGGTTTCCGCGACGCGCAGGTAAGCGCTACTGTCGACGACGAATATCGCGGGAAAAGGAACAACCTGTTCGTCACGTTTCACGTGGTCGAGGGGACCCAGACATTTGTCTCGAACCTGAAAATCGAAGGCAATCACGCAATCGATACGGCCGAGCTGCTGTCGGTGACGGGATCGACGCCGGGACAGCCTTACTCCGAGGCGACTGTCACCAGCGATCGCAATAACATCCTCGCGCTCTATTACAACGACGGCTTCCCGGAAGCCAGCTTCCACGAAGACACCGTGCCGGGCGAGAAGCCCGACAAGATGCAGCTCGTCTATCACATCACCGAAGGCGACCGCATCGACGTGGCCAAGGTGCTGCTGACCGGCTACCAGTACACGCGGCCGGGAATTATCGCGCGGCAGGTGGAGATCAAGGCGGGCGGCCCGCTGCGCGAAGCGGACGTCGCGAAGACGCAGCGACAGCTATACAACCTCGGCGTCTTCGATCGCGTGCAGATCGCGCCGCAGAACCCCGACGGCACCGATCCGGAGAAAGTCGTGATGGTCGAGACGCTCGAAGGCCATCGCTACACCATCGGCTATGGATTCGGATTCGAAGTGCAGCGCATCGCGGGAAGCTCGGGGGGAACCGGCACTTCGGGCGGCGGCACGACCGCGACGTCGAATCCGAACGGCAGCGAGCTCGGCGCGAGCCCGCGCGGCATCTTCGAGATTTCGCGGTCGAACATGTTCGGGCGGGCGCAGACGCTCTCGTTTCAGGGGCGCGGGAGCACGCTCGAATACCGGTTCGCAACAACATACAGCGCGGACGATTTTCTCGCGAATCGCTCGCTCGCCCTGCAGTTCACCGGATACGCCGAAAAGACGCAGGACATCGATACGTTTACCTCGACGCGATTTGAAGGCGGCATGCAGCTCGTCGAGAAATTGTCGCCGTCGAGCTCGCTGCTCTATCGCTACTTTTATCGCCGTGTGAAAGCGGCGAATCTGGCCGAGACGGTCAGCCCGGAGGAAATTCCGCTCCTCAGCCAGCCAGAGCTGGTCTCGGGATTTGGGGTCACCTGGGCGCGGGACCGGCGCGACAATCCAACGGACGCGACGCACGGAAACTTCAACACCGCCGACTTGAGCTACGCGACGACGGCTCTCGGTTCGAGCGCCACGTTCTTCCGCGCGTTCTTCCAGAATTCGTCGTTTTATTCCCTGGGCCGGTCGTTTGTGTTTGCGCGATCCACCCGGTTCGGCTTCGAGCAGCCTTTAGGAAATACAATTGAGGGCATCAACGCGCCGTTCAATCCCGCGCAGTGCTCCGAGACCGCGCCGCCGATCACCGAGCAGATCATTCCATTGCCCGAGCGCTTCTTTGCCGGCGGCGGCACTTCGCTCCGCGGCTTCGCGTTGAATCAGGCGGGGCCGCGCGACCCGTGCACGGGGTTCCCGATCGGCGGATTGGCGATTCTCGTGTTCAACCAGGAGCTGCACTTTCCGATGAAGTTGCCGTTCGTGGGCAACAAGCTCGGCGGCACGCTCTTTTACGACGGCGGCAACGTCTTCACCGACGTGAATTCGATCACTCTGCGCTGGAAGCCGCCTTCGCTCACCAATCTCGACTATTTTTCGCACACCATCGGCTTCGGCCTCCGCTATCCGACGCCGGTGGGCCCGGTTCGGGTCGACTTCGGGTATCAGCTGAATCCGGCCGAGTACCAGGTGTTCAATAACACCACGATGCAGCCGGAAGCTTTTCACCTGCCGCATTTCGGATTTTCGTTCAACATTGGACCGGTATTCTGATGCGACGCGCGATCCTTATTATTGCTTGTGTGGCGTGGCTGGCGGGTCCGGCGGCGGTGTGCGCGATGGGACAGCTATTGTCTTTGTCGCCGCCGATGCAGGCCCCGCCGCCCAGAGTCGACGGCCAGCCGATCGACGGAATCGCCGCGCGCATCGAAGACGACGTCCTGACCGACAGCGAGATTCAGGAGCTGGCCGCCTTTCAAAAGCTCGTCGATGGACAGTCGAAGCCTAGAATCGAGCTGATTCGCGAGCTGGCCGACCAATGGATCGTCCGCGGCGAGGCCGAAGCGGGGAAGTATCCGCCGCCGAGCGCGGAGGACGTCGAAAACGCCCACAAGCAGCTCGTGGCGCAGTTTGTTTCCCAGCAGGAATTCGAGAAGCGCTGCGCGGCGGTGGGATTGAGCGACGCGGCCGTGCGCCGTCTTCTGGCCGAGCAACTCTATCTCGCGCGGTTCCTCGATTACCGTTTCCGTCCCGCGGCCCAGGTGGATTCGAAGGAGATCGAGGCCTATTACGACGATGAATTCTCCCCGCAGCTCAAGGCGCGCGGCGAAAAAGTGCCGCCGATCGACGACGTGGAAGACACGATTCGCGAGGTGCTGATCCAGCGCGACATCGACACGCTTTCGAAACAGTGGCTGGACGATACGCGCGACCGCCTGAAGATCGACATCATCGCCGACGGAGAAGTGCCATGAGCGGCCGATGGAAAAAATGGGTCGCCGGGCACCTCGTCGTAATCGGCGTGGTGGCACTCGTCATGATCGTGATCTTCGCCTTCGGGTTCGCGGACAAATGGATTCGCCTGCTCATTATTAACCAGGCTTACGAGCGCACCGGGGCGCGCGTCGAGATGCGCGCGTTTCACTTTAATCCGTGGAGCCTGACGATCGACATCAACGATCTGACGGTGCACGGGCTCGAGGGGCCGGGCGCCGCGCCCCTGTTTCATGCCGATCAGGTGGAGGTGGGCTTCCGCATCCTCTCGTTTTTCAGGCGCCAGATTGCGCTCGACCGGCTGACCGTCGACCGGCCCGAAGTAACGGTCACGATCGACCGATACGGCCGCAGCAACGTGCCAGCCCCGGAACATCGCGGGCCGAGCCGCCCATGGCGCTCGACGCTCTTCAGCCTGCGGATCGGCCAACTGGCTCTGCGCGACGGCGGAGTGATCTACAACAACCAACGAACGCCACTGGCGGTCGACGGACAGAACTTCGAGTTCACGCTGCACTACGACGCGCCCGCCAACGCTCCCGATTCGTACGTCGGCAACTTCCAGTGGCAGCAGGTTCGGCTCGCCTTGCGGCACGATGTGCCGTTCCGCTTCGACGTCTCCACGAAATTCACGCTGCAGCGCGATTCGTTCGAGCTGCAGGAGTTGGTGCTGAATCTGCCGCACTCGCAATTCAATCTGCGCGCGAGTCTCGCAAGCTTCGCGCGCCCCGACTGGGACTTCCGGTATCGCGGCAGGCTTTCGCTCGATGACGTGCGGACGATCTTCCGCAAGCCCACCGCGCCACAGGGAACCGCGGATTTTTCCGGCAGCGCGCATTACGCCTCGAATGTTGATTCCACGGGCGCGCAGCTCAAACCCGGCGACTGGACGGCGACCGGCTACTTCGACGCGCACGACATTCGCATGGGATTCGAGTGGTTTCACGATAGCGGCCTCGAAACGTCCGGCAACTACGACGTCACGAAGCAGCGGCTCGTCGTGAATAACCTGAGCGCGCGGGCATTCGGCGCGAGCCTCGACGGCAACCTTCAACTGGATTTCAAGGGCTTGGCCTTCCGCACCGATACGCACCTGCACGGCGCCAGCCTGGCGCAGACGTTTGCCGCCCTCGATCACGACGGCTTTCCCGTGGATTCGCTGCATTGGGACTCTTTGATGACCATCGATTCAGTGAACACGTGGGACGGCGCGTTCAAAGACTTCCGCACGCGAGGCGCCATGCGCTGGAATCCCGCGGCGACACCGCCGCCAGGAACGATTCCCGTGGCCGCCCAATTCCAATTCGATTACGACAACGACAAAAAAATCGTCGTCATCACGCAGAGCCAGATCACCACGCCGAAAGGGGAAGTGGACGTCGACGGTACGCTTGGAAAGACCGATTCCGCGCTCGAGACCCAATTTCGCACCAGCGACCTGACCGGCTGGGACGACTTCATCAACGCGATCCGCGGGCGCCACGCCGAGCCGAAGAAAATCGCGGGCAGCGTTGAATGGACCGGCCGCGTGCTGGGCCCGATCGTCGGGCCCACTTTCTCCGGCCACATGGATGCGAAGAACACACAGTACGGCGACCTGCAGTGGGACACGCTGAAGGGCGATTTCGACTACTCGCCGGACGGCTTCCACTTGACCAACGCGACCGTCCAGCGCGGGCAGAGCCTTGCGACCATGGACATTTCGCTGCAATTCGACGGCGACTGGAGCTTCACCGACGCGAGTCCCTGGACGATGCACGCGAAGATGAATCACGCCGATTCTAGCGATTTGCAGGAGATCCTCGGGACCAACTACCGCGTCACCGGCACGCTGAGCGGCGATCTTCGCGGCAGCGGTACGCGCGCTTCTCCCGTCTTCGACGCCAGCTTCGTATTCGACGACATGGGCGTGATGGGCTTTACCTTCGACAGCCTGAGCGGCGAGTTTCACTGGGAAGAGGGCGAGATCAGTCTTTCGCAGGCGGTGCTGCACGAGAATTCCACCGCGATTGCCGGAGACATTTCCTACTGGCCCAAGGAACTGCGAACCGAGTTCGATCTGAATGGAACGGGAATCTCGCTCGAAAAAATTCCGAAGCTGCAAACCGCGTCGTTGCCGATCGGCGGCCAGTTGGGATTCCATCTGCGCGGCGGCGGGCCGCTCTTCACTCCCTCCGGGCAGGGCGACGTAACGCTCACCGATTTGCGCTTGGGCTCGGAGATCGAAGGTAACTTCAGCGGCCGTCTGAGCTCGGACGGCCAAACCGCGAGCATCACGCTGGCCTCGGCGGCCCCTGCGCTCGCAAAAGTGGATGGGCAGCTCAGCGTGGGCCTGACCGGCGAACACACCATTACCGGCCGGCTCTCCGCCACGCAATTCGACCTCGACCCGCTCATCGCCGCCGGACTCCATCTCGGCCAACTCACAGGACACAGCAGCGCCGACGGCGTCTTCACGATTTCAGGCGCGCTCAGCCAGCCGGATTCGATCGAAGTGAACGCGGATATCGCGCGGATTTCGTTCGATTATCAGCTCGTCCAGCTCACGAACGATCAAGACATTAAACTCACGTATCGCCGCAACGAGGTGCGCGTCGATCAGGCGCATCTGCACGGGCCGGACACCGATTTCCGCTTCAGCGGCTCGGCGCGTTTCGACCGCGACCGCCCGTTGCGCCTCGCGCTTTCGGGAAACGTGAACCTGCGGCTTGTGAAGGGTCTGCTGCCCGATCTCGACGCGCACGGCAGCACCGCGGTGAACGTCTCGGTGGAAGGGACCATCGCACGGCCCGTCATCACGGGTCGCGCGACGGTGCAGAACGTCTCCGCGGTCTATGGCGACTTTCCCGTTGGACTCAGCAAACTCAGCGGCGAGTTCCTTTTCGACAAGAGCCGGCTGGTGTTCGATCACGTGACGGCGGAGGCGGGCGGCGGGCAGCTCACTCTGAGCGGCAACCTCGCCTACGGCGAAGGCCCGGTGCGCTACGAAATCACGGCGGCAACTCCGCAGGCGCGCATTCGCTATCCGAGCGGCATGAGCTGGCTGGCCTCCGGCACGCTACAGCTCACGGGAACGAGCACCGCCGGCGTGCTGAGCGGCAACGTGCAGGTGCAGCGCATACTCTTTTCGCAGGGCGTCGACGTAGCGTCGTTCTTCGCCGCGGCGTCGGAGACTTCGCCCGGGCCGCCTTCCACTTCGCCGTTCCTGCAGAATCTCGCGCTCGATGTCCATGGGCAGACGGGGCCCGGCGCGCGCATCGAATGGAGCGGCGCCCACGTCGACATCGACGGCGATGTCCGGCTACGCGGCACGTTCGACCGTCCCGTGCTTCTCGGCAACGTGCACCTGCTCGGCGGCGAGATGCCTTTCCGCGGCAACAAGTTCGAAATCACCCGCGGCGACATCAATTTCGCGAATCCCTTCCGGCTCGATCCGGAACTCGACGTCGAAGCGACCTCCACGATCAGCCAGTATCAGGTGACCATCGATTTTTCGGGCAAGGCCAGCCACCTCGCGCTCAACTACCGTTCCGATCCGCCGCTGCCGGATACTGATATCGTGGCGCTGCTGGCCCTCGGCAGCCCCGGATCGGAAAGCGGGCTGCGCTCATCGGCGGGCTCGGAGAACTATGGCGCGACGGCGCTGCTTTCCGAAGCCATCTCCACGGGCGTCGGAAGCAGGATCGAGCATCTTTTCGGGATCAGCTCGTTTCGCGTCGATCCGTTTGTGGCCGAGACGTCCACGGAATCGAACGCGGCCGCCCGCGTCACGATTCAGGAGCAGGTGGCGCGCGGCCTTACGGTCACGTATTCGAGCAATGCGGCCACCTCCAACCAGTATCAGCTGATCCAGGTGGAATACGCGATCAAGCGCGACCTAT